>NZ_JAXAXM020000012.1:0-162444 GCF_047500745.2 Stenotrophomonas sp. FR024 | reverse complement strand
AATGGCTTTGACCGATGTGGAGGTCTTGCAGGCCTCCTTGGCGACCTGCAGTTTGAAACGCGCGTCGTATTTGTTCATGTATCCCTCGGGGTTGGATCTAGCGTCCAACTCCAGGGGGTTACTTCACCCAGGACCGAACGGTCACCGATTTGGTTGGCTGGTTGGATCACGAGGTCCGCGATCACACCGTCAAGCAGCCGGTGCTGCGCGAGTGGCTTCGAAAGTCCGTTGATGGTCTGCTGAATAGGGGTCTTTCGTTGGAGCAGTTGCTCAAAGGGCAGTTCGTCCTGCGTCGAAAGCTCGTCGAACAGCTCGCTGCCTCAAAGGCGAACGCTTACAAGCGAGGATTTCAACAGGCGTTGTTCGGAGGTGGCATGGACGTCGTGACCAGTGATGATCCTGGTCATTCTTACACCTACCCGGCCGACATGACGGCGTATCCTGCGCGCTACTACTACCAGGGGCCATATCGCTTCAAGAAGCATTACTACCCGGTCCCTGGCGATCTGAATTGGAAGACGGGAAAGGGCAAGGTCACCGAAGAGTTCGATTGCGCTCAGGCCATCGATATGATGGACGAGGTTGAGTTTTGGGTGCGAAACTTGGTTCACCCATCCCAGTTCTGGATGCCAACTTCTAAGCAGCGCACTTACCCGGATTTCGTCGCTCGTCTTACCGATGGGCGTCTGCTGGTGGTGGAATACAAGGGAGGTGACCGATTCTCCGCTGATCAGGAAAAGGAGAAGCGGTTGGTCGGACAGTTGTGGGCCGAGCGCAGCGACGGGCGGGCCGTCTACCTCATGGCGCAGTTGAGGGATGAAAACAACAGCAGCCTTACGGATCAGCTGAAGGCAGCGATCGGTGAGTAATCAGGATAACAGGGGGCAATGGAATGGCTGTCTACATCTCAAGTTTGGATGTTCTGAATTTTAGATCATGTGTTTCCACAAGCTTGCAGCTGACCAGCTTTACACCGCTGGTTGGGTTGAACAATTGCGGGAAGAGCAATTGCCTTACCGCGCTCCAATGGCTCGTGCGCAAGGCAAAGCTTGGTGTGGAAGATTTCCACGAGCCGACCCTGCCGGTGCAAGTGATGGGAACACTGCGTGGGATCACCGAGGCTGATCTGGCGGTCCTGGAGCAAAAGCACCGAAAGAAGATTGAAGGACACGTTCGGGACGGGGCGCTGATGGTTCGTCGCGAACAGCAGGTGCCTGGGGGCGACACCGAACTGACCGTGATGAATCCCGACACAGGCGACTGGGAGCCGAACCCTACGGGCATCGATAACGCCATCTCAGCACTCTTTCCAGATCCTATTCGCATCGGAGCAATGGAGAATGCTGAGGAGGACGCCAGTAAGGCCAAGACGACGACCACGATCGGCAAGCTGCTGGCCTCGATGCTTGCCGCTATCCAAGAGCAGCACGAGGAGGCCTTGACCCCGCACTTGGCAGCCATCCTAGGAATGATCTCTGCAGAAGGTGGGGATCGTTTTAAAGAGTTGGGTCGCATCGACGATTCAATCAATCGTAAGATTTCGGATCTTTTTCCTGGTATCCACATCAAGCTGGATTTCCCAGTGCCGGTCTTCAACGACCTCATTAAGGCGGGAACTGTCAAAGTTTACGAAGGGGAGGGGCGTGGACGTGCCTTCGGGTCATACGGCCATGGCGCTCAGCGCGCCATCCAGATGGCCATGGTCCGGCATCTAGCGGATCTGAAGCGTGGAGCAGCGGCTGCGGGCGGAGTAACGCTACTGCTGGTGGACGAGCCGGAACTCTTCATGCACCCGTTTGCAGTGGAGCAGGTGCGTGAAGCCTTGCGTGCGTTGTCAGAGGCTGGATATCAGGTCGTGTTCTCAACCCACTCTGCTCAGATGATCTTGGCCAAGGACGCGAAGAACGCGCTGCTAATGACGAAAAAGCATCCGGAGGGAACCAAAGCACGTCCGCGCATGCAATCCGTCGTAGAACAATTAGTGGACAATCCCACGCATCAACTCCAGCAGCTATTCAGCCTGACAAATTCGTCTCAGATATTGTTTGCCGACAAAGTCGTGCTCACAGAAGGGAAGACCGAACTCCGGCTGTTGCCATCCATCTTCCAGTTGGTGGCGGGCAAAACCATGGGGCAGTCATCGTTGGCAATTGTTGCGATGAGTGGGGTCTCGGATACTCGTAAGTCAATGGAAGTTTTGTCTGCCCTCGGGTTGCCTGCGTGTGCCATCGTGGACTTGGATTTCGCTTTCCGCCAAGCAACAAAGCATGGTTTCCTGCAGGCGGATGATCCCGATGTTGCTGCGTGCAAGAACGTTCTCGCGAGGATGGCAGGCGCGGGCCTCGTGTCTTTAGACGGAGCGTTGCCTTGCAAGGGGATTCAAGGGCCGGCTTCGAAGGCATTCGAGTTGCTTGCGGCCGATGACGAAGCAAAGCCCCACATCGCTGCTTTAATACAGAAACTGCGTGCTCAAGGCCTTTGGTTGTGGGGCGCTGGTGCCATTGAGCCTCACCTTGGGATTTCGGAGAAGTCGGAACACGCCTGGCTATCTCTCCAAGTCCGATTGGAGAGCGAGCCACTGGAAGATTGCTGCTCGGACGCAGATGGCATTCGATCCTTGATCGAATGGCTGGATGCCCCGCCTGCGGTTCAGCCGGCATGAGCGGCCGCGAGTGGAGCGCCTATCAGCTGGTGGATTCCGAACGGGAGCTCCGCGTCTCGGAGCATCGGTTCTACGTTGACCAGGCCAAGACCCGCCTTCTGTCTCAGTTCGCCAACATTGAGGCGGAGGCCGATCAAGCGGAATCCGAGCACTGGGAGCGCAGCGGTCAGTCCTTCGACCCTGACTGGCACGACCCTGGCGATCTAGCGGACGCTGCGCGCGATCACGGCCTCGAGTTCTACCAGCTTCTAAGTGAGATGCATGATCGAACCCGCCTCAGTGTCGTGGCTGGCATGTATCACCATTGGGACAAGACATTTCGACGCTTCCTCGTTCGTGAGTTCAGGTGGCCCAAGTTGGTGATCGGCGACAACACGCGGCGCGCTCTTTGGAAGCTGGATAGCGCGAAGCTGGAGAAGTTGCTTGAAGCCATCGGCTTGGACCTTTCTGCTCTCGCCTGTTACCCACGCATTGATGCCATGCGGTTGGTCGTCAATGTGTTCAAGCACGGGGAGGGGAAGTCATTGGACGATCTCCAGCTGCGCTACCCGGAGTTCTTGCGAGCAAGTTCTCACGGATGGAACTTGTTCGACGACACCGACATGGAGGTGTCGGATGTTCACGTCGATGACTTTGCTGCGTCTATTGAACTGTTCTGGCGTGAATTGCCGGCTACCGTAAAGTTCGACGAGGCAAACCTAAATGTTCCAGACGATTTTGCAAAGGCCTGGAACAAAGACCTTGAGGCGCAGAAGGTATCTCGCTTTGTCAAACAGCACGACATTTAACCGGTGTTGTCTCTTTGAGTAGCCCGGGTGAGCGCTTGGTTCCATCGAAATAGTGAAATGGTGGAATCGAAGCGCTGGTGGCTCAGGGCGGAAGTCGGGGCTGGGGCGGCGGCGTTAGGTGCTCCGGAGCGCGATGTTCTAACGAAACTTTTCGTAGATGAGCTTTCCCGACCGTTCGAGCCCCGCATGGAGGATCGGGGTTTCCTCGGGGCCATGGTAGAACTCCAAGTCAACCGGGATGGGCAGTCGTTGCGCTAGTTCGGCCTCCCAGTGCTCGGAGTATCGGCTGAAGGTCGCGAACCCATCGCTAAAGTCGACTCCTGGTGCCGCTGAAAGATCAAGCTCCACCGCGATGTCAATGTCGCTGTCGGGGCGATGATCGCCTCTTAGTCGGCTCCCGAACAAGTGGATCTTCGCGATGATAGGTTCTTGGCGAGCCCATTTCAGCAGCACTGCTTCGATCACTTCTAGGTCCATTGCAACTCCAATGTCAGATCTTCTGTCCAGCTGGGGCGGACTCTATCATCCCATGATGCGTGCTCTTGGATCTGCTGCCGCGCGCGCAGCAGCTTACCGGTCGGGCGGTGTATGCCGGCGACAAGCTATTCGGTCTTCAGGTAAAGCATGGGCGTCCCATCTCCCTCACGGGCCTACCCCCGATCTAAGCGTTCCATAGTTCAGCAGGTGAAGCAGGCACTCGGCCACGTCCAGTGCGGCGGCGGCCCACTCGTCATCATCGCCCAAATGCGGCTCTTCCTTGCCCCCGTGGAAGAGGTTGTTGCGCACCCGGCGTGCCGCTTCGACCAAAGCACCGGCATTGGATTGCTGAAGGGACAGGCGCTGGAAGACAGCGTGGTTGAGGCCGTTGACCACCGCCACCTCCTGGACCATCGGGCGGTCACGCGGAGGTGAGAGGATTTGCTCGCGCGTGCTGTCCGACACCCGATCGAAGAAGAGTGAATCGTCCAGTCGTGACACCGCCTCATCCACCGCGGACCAGTTCACCTGGGCCATTCGGTAGGGTCCGGCGCGAAGAAAGCCTGGATCGTTCTTGAGGCGAAACTCCAGCTGCGCGAACGCCCGCAGCAGGTCGAACGCGAGGAGATCAGAGACGGGCATGGGCGCCTTCAAGGTCGGTGGAGGACGTGGGCTTTTGAATCTGTCGGCCAGACGCCGCAGATTATGAGTTTAGCCGTCCCGTAGCACTGGACACCGCGCCGCTCTCTGTTTGCAGGGGGACAAGGAACACAGACGTATTCCAGGAAGGAGGGTGATCCTGGGCGGTGGCGAGAAGTCAAGGCGTGAGCGTTGCGGTGGCGGTGGCGGTGGCGGTTATGATCCTTACGTTTCAAGGCAGGCAATGTCGCGGAGTCACCTGCAGACTTGGGTGTGGGACGGGCAGTTCTCCTGGCAAGATTTTTAGCCCAAATAGCTTGTAGCAACAAAGCTCGAAAATGGTTTAACGTGTCCAAGCCGCCTGGTTCGGCGGTCTACAGGGGACGCATATGCAAAGGAAGAGCATGTGGTTGGCTGGCGCTCTGCTAGCCGTTTGTGGTCAGGCTTGGGCGGGTCAGGGGGAGGTGTGCTTGGCAGATAGCCAGAACACGCCCGCTGGCATCATGAAGCCTTTTGAGGACGCCACCGTCTTCCGCTGCAAGACGACCGGGGCGGTGACCGTCGCGCAGCTCTACGCGAAGGGTTGGCGGGTGGTCTCCGTGTTTCCGCAAAGCTCATTGGAGCCAGCGAAGCCCGGTGTGGTCAGCGTGGTCTGGACCATCGTGGCTGAAAAAGACGAGCGCTGAGCTCTGGACCTCCGGTTGAGAATCAGTGCTGATGCATCGATACCAAGAGGTTTCCCAGGAAGATCCATGGGGCTGCGCAGCCGCCTGCGTGGCCTCTCTCATGGCCATTCCGTATGCGCGAGCGAAAAGATGGCTGGAGAAGGAGAAGGGGCTGTCGGTGTCGGAGAAGCCCTATGGGTTCGAAATCGACGAGATAGCCAACGCCCTGTTTAAAAGGGGGACGAAGCTGATTGCCGACTGGAATCCCTCTTCGCCAGTCCCTGACGGCGCCATCCTGTGTATCTACAGCAGAGTTCGCTACCGCGATTTTCATTACGTCCTCAAGGTCCCAGGGGGTTACATGGACCCCTGGTTTGACTTGAAGAAAGGCCAGATGGTCGGCAAGGTGCGTGCGTCCCTGCCGAAGGGAACGAAGATCTACGTGGCACTTGTGCCGGCTCTTTGACCCGTGGTTCGCTCAAGGAGCGAGAGGCGTCGAGAGCTGGTGCTTAGGATGGAAGACTTCAGGGGGATCGGCTATAACCTTTGAATTCCCTAATGGAGCCCTCCCTTGGCCCTGACCACCCTGAAGTCCCTCAACGCCGAAATCAAACAGCTCGAAGCCCAGAAGAAGCTGGTCGAGAAGCGCGACGGTGAGGTTCCCAAAGCCCTGGCGGTCCTCCAGAAGTATGCGAAGGTCCTCAGTCCGGCTCAGCGGCGGCAGGTGGCCAAGCTCATCGGGGAAACGATCGACGCCAAGCCGGTGCGTGCCGCCAAGGCTGCCGCGGGGCCCCTCAAGG
The DNA here is from genome assembly GCF_047500745.2 of Stenotrophomonas sp. FR024. Taxonomy (NCBI): domain Bacteria; kingdom Pseudomonadati; phylum Pseudomonadota; class Gammaproteobacteria; order Lysobacterales; family Lysobacteraceae; genus Stenotrophomonas; species Stenotrophomonas sp. FR024. The sequence goes on along the minus strand of NZ_JAXAXM020000012.1, from coordinate 156,413 downwards.
GACGCAAACTTGGCAAGGTGGCGCCGAAGTATCGCCTCCCAACTGGTGAGACGTGGGCGGGCCGTGGCTTGGCCCCCAAGGCCTTCACCGTGTGGGCCAAGTCCGCCGAGGGCAAGGCGTGGGCGCAGGCCAACCCGGGCAGCAAGTTCCCGTCGGCCGATGGGACGGTCAAGAAAGCTCCGGCCAAGGCGGCCAAGACGGCGGGCAAGCCGGTGAAGAAAGCCGCACGGAAGGCCGTCAAGAAACCTACTAAAAAGCCCGTTGCCAAAAAGGCGAGCAAGAAGGCCTGACCATGCGCGGCCTGTTCCCCAAGAAGAAGAGCCGGCTCTCGCCCCAAGGCAAGGCCATTGCGGCCGCCCACGCACTCCTGGACACCATGGAGGGCCATCTTGACGAGAAGGCGGCTGGGCGTTGGTTGCGAGAGGAAGTAGGGCTTCAGTGGTCAATGCTGACCTGCCTTCAATACCTCTCTGGAAAGGAAGCCCTGGGCGCGCTAAAGGCGCTGCCAAACGACTGGTCGGAGCGCGGTCGCACCAAGCAGCACCTCCAAACCGCTTCCATCCTGGCCGCCCATGCCGTAGGAAACGTGCGGCAAGACGGGAGAATGCTGTGCGCGAGTGACTTTGCTCACGAACTCAGAGGAAAGACAGTCGAGCAGTGGTTGGCTGAGGCTTCTAACGGTGCGGCGAGCGGCGCGGGGCCAAGCGTCTAACAAAATGGCATCGGGCCGTTGGCAGCGGATCCGTCAGCTCAATCTCCGTCTGTGATCGGAGGCGCCACCACCCCTAGCGCCTCTAGGCATGCTTTGACCTCGATCTTGCCCCTGGTCGCCGATTGTGGATAGAGCATGTTTGGCTCCAGATGCTTTGTCTTGTTGGCATTCTTTGGGCCGGCAATGCCGTGTTCGAGAAGCCCCTCTATTTTCAGATCGTTAGCTCCTTCGATCGAGGCCGCGCTTCACCCAGTGGTTGCAGTAATCGGGATCTCAAGCTGGGCGCTTGTCGGCCGCTAACCTCACGGACGACCAGGCTTGTGGTGCCAGTTGCGCAAGGGGCGGGGGCACAAACCATGTTCTCCGCTTTCTCAATGCGTGCGACAAGATTCGGTTCCACTGGCGTCCCAACCAACACAAGGAGCTTCAAGATGGCATTGGATATTTCGGCCGCCCAGGCGCGCGACAACATGTCCGCGGTGCGCGATCAGTGGGTGACGGCACACTTGGAGCAGATCACTGCGGTGATTTCGACCGCCTCCGATAGCGGCGAGATGGCAGCTTCGTATGAGCTCCAGGTGGGCGTGAGCGAGGAGGCTGGGCTTGAGCGAGTCATGGAGGCCTTGACGGTCCAAGGATTCTCTGTAGTTCGGCGTGGTAAGCGCACTGTTGTTAAGAAGTCGGCTGTGCGACGCAGCCTTGCTGACCTCGCTGCCGGCAATCCGGTGCCGGAGGGCGAGACGGGTCACAAGGAAGATGTGGTGTTGGATATCAGCTGGGCCGAGGAGGAGGAAGTGTCCGAAGACGCAAGTGGTTTCAGCCTGCCGCTGACCCCGGCGCCGTTGATCTGATCACCTCGCCAAGCGAAAGGAGCTCGTTTTGAACACGATTGTTTCGGCTGCAGACCTCCGCCGGACGGCGCAGCAGCGTTCCGACGCCTGGGCGGACAAGGTGCTGTCCACGTTGACCAGCCACATCGATGCAGCGTCCCGCGGCGGGCATGGCGCGCTGCGCTTTGTGATGGATACCCCAGCGATCGCTGGCGGATTGGAGCGGGTGTTGAAATCACTCGATGCTCAGGGTTTTGTGGTCTCCAACGTCGCAGGGGAGGGTGAATGCCCGATTCTGGTGATCCGTTGGGATGAGACTGCTGCGTCCGTGGTCATGGGAACGGTGGCGTTGTCCGATCCGCCCGGTATCGGCAACCTGTATGAAATGTTGTCAACGTCGGCGGTAGCCGTCGCCTTGGAACGCACCCAGATCAACAAGTTCCACACCAAAGGTGGAACGGGCTTCGCCGCCGAAGAGGCAAACGCGTTTGCCGACATCCTTGCTGGCCGTAAGGTTGAGCAGGTTGGCGCGGACAATTCGCTCAATGGCCCGGATCGAATCGTCGATGGCGTTCGGATTCAGACCAAGTATTTCGCGACGGCGAGGGAAACGGTTGGATCGGCGTTTGGAGCGGATGGGTATCGATACGAAGGGCAGTTGCTCGAAGTGCCCTCCGATCAGTATGAGGACGCAATCGAGCTGATGCGCAAGCGCATCAGCAGCGGTCAGGTGCCGGGGATCAGCGATCCGGCGGAAGCCGAGCGCATCATCAAGAAAGGCAGCACGACTTATCGCCAGGCGAGGAACATCGCCCGGGCCGGCAACATCGATAGCCTGACCTACGACATGAAGACGCAGAGCATCGCCTCCAGCTATGCGTTTGCGATCTCCTTCTCCATCAACTTCGCTCGGCAAAAGTGGGATGGACGGACCAACATGGAGGCGCTCAATGGTGCGCTGACCATGGCACTGGAATCCGGTGCAACTTCCTTTGTTTCTGGGATTGCCACCGCCCAGATCCTGCGAACCAAGGCCGCGGCCATTGGAGTGGTGGCGGCCCGGGATGGGGTCAAGTTCGTGTCCCAGAGCGCCCTTGGCCGCAGTGCAATTCAGAAGGTCGCTCAGGTGTCCTTGGGCAAGGCTGTCTACGGGGCCGCTGCAGTCAACCACGTCGCCAAGCTGTTGCGGACCAATGCTGTCACAGGGGCTGTGACCACTGCCGTGATTTCTGGCCCGGACTTCTACCGGGCTGCGTTCAGTCGCAACATTTCTTGGGCGCAGTTCGGTAAGAATCTGGCGGTCAACGGCGCAAGCGTAGCCGGCGGTGCTGGCGGCTGGATGGCTGGCGCTGCGGGTGGGGCTGCCGTTGGTTCGGTGGTTCCGGTCATTGGCACCGCTGCTGGTGGGGTGATCGGTGGCATTCTGGGAGCGCTGGCGGGTGGTACTGCGTCCAGTGTGGCGTCCAAATACCTGCTTGATGGGCTGGTGGAGGACGATGCCAAGGAGATGCTACGCCTGCTTCCTGGCTATGTAGAAGCCGTGGCGAATGACTACTTGCTATCCGAATCGGAGACCAATGCGTTGGTTGAGATCATCAAGTCTCGGCTCAACGCGTCGTTCTTGAGGGACATGTATGCGAGCAAGGACAGGGCTCGGTTCGTCTACCAAGCCTTCGAACCGGATTGCGAAAAGATGGCCAAGGCGCGCCCAACGGTCACGCTGCCGAAGGAGGCCGTCGTTCAGGCTTCCCTCGACGAGATCGAGGAAGAGGTGCTGAACGAGGTTGAGTAACGCGGCTGGCCGTGGCCCGGAGAGTTGGTACCGGGTATTAGGGGGGGGGCGCTGAAAGTCTCTTCGAGCGTCCCCTAAGAAAAGACCCAGCGCCTGATTAGGCTCTGGGTCTTCTTTTGCTCCGTGGGCACCTCTGCGTCGCGGTGTCAGTCTTGGTGCTTCTGGTCGCTATTCTCGACCTTGGTCACTTTGACGATGGTCGCATTGTCGATGTCAAAGTCTCCGGTGATGGCGCAGATGTCGTCGATCTTGCAAGAAGCAAAGATCTTCGGTGCAACGTTCTTGTCTTCCACCTCGAAATCGAAAGTGCCTGCATCGGGGGTTTCAAAGTTGCAGGTCATGATCCCGCATCCATAATGGCCGACGATGCGCTCACCCTTCAGGATTTCCGCATGGGCAAGCGCTGGCAGGGCCAAGACAGCAACGAGAGCGAGGGTGGTGGTGCAATAAAAGAGTTTCATCCCGAGTCCTTGAGATTTTGTCAATTCGCTTGGATTCCAAGCATGTGCGCGCCACGTGTTTGGCACTTAGGTTTATCGGAACGACGGCGAGAATCTTGATATTCTGACTTGCCATGTTCTGGCCAGGCTGTCCTGCAGAAAATGGATAGAAGCTGCCCGGTGACACTCCCTTGTGGCGCGTCACTTGGTGGTTCCCCGCACTCTCGGTCACTGGCCAAAAACAATAGTCCTAAGGTTTCTAGATGCGTTTCCAGTATGGCTAGCTGAAATCGGGTTTCAATGGTCTTACTGTCATTCGATCTTAAGGAGGGCCGATGTTACTTGTTCCGTGGAATCCATCGCGTTCACCGATCACCGAAACGTGGTTCCTGCGATACGCATCGTCCGTGTTACTGAACAAGGATATCTCGATTTTCGGCAGTGTCGCGTCTGCCTCGCTGGCTGCTTCGTCGTGTGGTCGAGAAGCTGGGAGCACCTGCTTGAGCATTAGCACCTTCGTCGTCTTAATTCGCTCAGCTTCGGCGTCTCGCCTGAAGGCGTAGAACAGCGCCGCAACAACGACCACGGCGAGAGCCGCGATGAGAGCGTAGGTGGTGATGGTGGACATGGCGTTCTCCAGATTCCTTCTGGAATGTTCTCATGCATCAGTCAGGTACAAAGTTGTGCTCAAGCGAACCTCCTATTGCTGGGCTAGGTCGGTTTGTTGGCCGCGTCCGGAGGTTGGGGGGAGGAAAGACAGCCGCGAGAAAAAAATAGCGGCCACTCGCCGCCGTTTTGCATCTGGGTAGTCGAAGTTCGCTCAGCCCGGGCCGACACGGTTCCGGCCCCAGTAGCCATGCGGATCACCGCTGATCGACAAGTGGTTCGGCGTTGGCGTGGGTGCTCACCGTGGCGAGGCTGTCCACGTGAGCCGGCCACCTTACGTGCAGATGGCCGTTCGCGTGCCACGGCAGCTGAAAGAGCGGCTGGAGCAGGCGGCGGCCCGGGAGGGGGTTCACGTCAGCGAGTTGGTACGGCTGTTGCTGAGAGATGGTCTGGACCAGCCACGGGCGATCTCTGCTGGCAGCTGGTAGGGAAAGCGGGCACCATTCTCGGGTGTCTGACAAAGGCGGGTGGGGCATGGTCCGTCGTTATCCCTATGAGCGCCTGGGAGATCAGGTCTTTTCCGACGGCATGATCGGTTGCCGGTTTCAGCGTGTGGATCTCAACGCACGTTTTGGGATCAGCGACGAGCTGAGGCAGTTTTTTACCCAGCATGGGCGATGTGCACGCTGCAACGGAACGCTGGAGGATTGGAGCATTCACGAGGCGTGCAAAGCAGGTGCTCGCCGTTTCTTCCAGTCCTCCGATCTGGAGGTGCTCTTGCCCTTGGATACCTTTCATGCACATTGGAAAGTCCGCGTCCGAGAGACACGTCGACGAACGTCGTTTCACCGGGCCTTGAAGTCGAAGGCGGCGCCGGGCTCGCGCACCGCTGAGCAGATTAGGGCGGTGCTGGCACTCCAGGAGCGTCGCTGCTACTACTGCTACAGATCCCTCGAGGGACCGGGTGGTGCTGTGAACGGCCCAGGCGAGCCCACCAGTTGCCACGAGGATCACTACGTGTCCTTGCATCACGGGGGGAGCCACTTCATCTCCAACATCGTGTTGGCATGTGTGAGTTGCAACTCGCGCAAATCGGATCTGCATGGGGACGATTTCGTTCGGGAGGCGCTCGAGCAAGCAACGCTGGCGAGACGCCGTCAATTGTTGCGTATCCACCAGAATCGAGCAGCGAACGCTTTTCGCTTGGTGGTTGAGGTGGTGGTGGATGCTGGCGACGATTGACCCTTGGTTGCTGTTCCCCTGCCGGCGTTGATGTGTTGGGTGCCAATGCCTTTCGGATCAGGGTCTCATCTGGCGAGACAGGTTCTGACTAAAGTAGTTCCATGGAGAGAACCGTCCTTTACATGCCAGCTGCGAAGCGATCCCACGATTTGGTCTGGGATCGGAAGGGTGGCGAATGCTTGACGTTGGAGGCCTTCATGGAAGGCCGGGATTACGGAGAGGTCGTCCGGGATGGGCGGCTGGCGGCCGAACTGGAGGTGCTCGGCGGCATCCCGAGGTTCATGTGCCCCTATTGCCAGGACACCATGGGCGTGAGGTCCAAAGCCATCCGTGCCCGAACCGAATACCGTTTCTACTTCGATCACCTCACGGCTCGCCACCGCGAAACCTGCACCGGGCGTAAGGGATATTCGCCCCAAGCCATCCTGGCGCGCCGGTTTGGGCTGTGTAAGGAGGGCGCGCTCCACAAGGCGTTCAAGGAGTGGGTGAGGGACAGCTTGGATGCTGATCCGTCTTTCCATGAGACCAAGTTGGAAGAACGCTGGTGGGACATCGAGGGTGTGAAGTGGCGCCAGCCCGACGTGCAGACGCGGCGGGACGGCCAGTGGTGGGCCATCGAGATCCAGCTTTCCACCACCTTCGTTCACGTCATCGCGAAGCGGATGCTGCACTACCGGAAGAACGGAGCGCGCATGCTGTGGCTCTTCAAGGACTTGGATCTGGATCAGTTCCGCTTGTCCGAAGACGACCTGTTTTTCGCCAACAACCGCAACGCGTTTCGGGTCACGCCCGCCACCGTGGCCCGCTCCCAGCGCGAGGGCCGCTTCTGCTTGGAAGGCGTTTGGCTGGAGCCCCGCCTGGAGAGGGGCACGATCCGCGACGTGGAGGTGCGGCGGGAGGTTTGCTTCGACGATCTCACGTTCGACACGTGTAGCCGGGGCATCCCTCGGGCCTATGCCTTCGACTACGAAGGGCACAAAGCCCAAGCAGAAAGGGACCGAATAGCTTGGCAGGAGGAGCAGGTCTGGAGCCATCGGCGAGAGGCTTTCGAGACCTTCTACGTGGCCCTGCTGCGGGGAGAGATCACCGACTACAAGGAGCGCGACCGCCGTTGGGAAGACTTGCGCCGCTTGTTCTCCCCGGTGGGGATCACGCTGCCGGTCTATGCCAAGGACGCCCCCGAATTGGACCGACTGCTGGTGATTGGCTATTCGATCAAGCACGGCGAAGGGCGCCCGATGGGCATTGGGTTTGAAACGCTGGCCGAGCTGGGCCACCACGCCCACAAAATCTGGCCCAAGAGCTTGTGGTTCTACCGTTGCATGCTCCGTGCTCACCACCAATTGAAGACGGTCGTGTCCCAAGATCGCACCGGAAAGCTCCAGGCAAAGATGAAAGGCGTGCTCACCGGTTTGGCCCGGGGGGAGACCACCTTTGCGCCCCACCGGTCCTGGGATCCCCTCATGCTCCGACTGTTCCCCGAGGTGGGGCCTTTGTGGTTGGCGGATCCAAGGCAGGTGGCGACAGATGCCTTGAAGCCGCGCCAGCAGGCAAAGAAACTCCAAGAGGCGATGGCATGAAGGAAGACCCGTTGAGCCGCGGCATTCAATCGGCGCTGGACGCTCGTGCTACCAAGCGCCAGCCCACGGCGTTGGACATCGCACCGGAGGCCAGAGAGGCCAAGGCCAGCCTGGAATCGAACATGTCTTGCATGGCCCGCATCACTGTTCCCGCCGGCAGTGAGCGCCACCGGGTGACCTTCCAGCTGTTGAGGGCATCGATGGACTACGGCCGTGCGCTGCTGTTCCTCCTGGAGACCCATCCCATCGATCTCCCCGCAGTGGGCTTGGCGATGCACCGCTCCCAGATTGAGCAATTCCTGCGGGCAGTGTTTGTCCAGTCCCTTGCCGACGATGAACAGTTGGAGGACTTTCTCCAGGAAGATCGCGGCCCCCGAAAGAAGAACGAGAAAGGAAAGTGGGTGGCTATTGCCCTCAAGGACCTGGCCGCGGACGTGGAGCAGACCATTGCACGCATCGGGCAGGACGATGAGCCTCAGAAGCTGGCTCGGACGGTGACCAATTCGTGGGACCCACTGTGCGGACTGGTCCATGGCGGGAAGGCCATTCGGGTGATGTATCAAGATCCCAATGGGCAGATCGGGGCGCACGTGCCAGCAGCCATTCTTTTTCAGACCACCGTCAACGCGGTGGCCACCACCAACTTGTGCGTCATTGCAGCACTGACGGCAGTTGGGGTTGGGGCCTTCGAGGAAAGCCCCGTTGTTGAGCAGTGCGCCAGCGGGATGTTGCACTACATGCAACGGAGGAAAGCTCGCATGGAAGAGCTGGCCTGGCCGCCTTAAAGGACCGGACGCGCATCGTCGCGCGGCTCTGTATCCTCACCAACGATCGGTGGCAGGGGAGTTGCAATCGCAGGTCCGCGAATCCTCGATTCAGGCGGCGTGCCTTCTGACCAAGAGGTCCAAAATTGAGTCTGCTGCGTCAATTAGGGGCTTTTCGATGAGGACAAGCTGGGCCGATGCCTTGAATCTCTCAAGAAGTGCTGCTCCATACCCCGGTGGGTTCAGTTCAACGTGGCTGCTGGCCTCCGCTGCGTTGAGCTCCAACATGTTTAGTTCAATCAGCGTCGTCATGGCAACAGGGGGCCGGGTGGGTCGGTATGGGCGGGCGCATATGGGTTCAGCTGAACGCACTTACCCGCGTCGCCCAACCTTCGGCTTGTTGTGGCACAACGGATAACTTGAGCACGACCGGAAAGCCCCATGCGGCCCATTGCGGTCCACAAACACGCCGACCTTGCACACTGGGCAGCGTTCTTCATTGATGGCCACGCCAGACAGGCTTGTTATTTCCACTGCCCCGTCCTTCACCAGCTCGTCCAGGAACGGCGAGTGCTTGCCCTGCAGGGTGAACATGGCTACCGACCGTCGCGCCCGCGTCAGCGCGACATAGAACAACCGCCGTTCTTCGCTCAGTGGGTAGGTATCCCCATCCGGCATTGCCAGGGAAAGCACCGGGTCATCCGCGCGCAGGCTCGGGAAGCTGCGGTTGATCATGCCCGGCAGGATCACGTAGTCCGCTTCGCGCCCCTTCGATCGATGTGCGGTCAGGAATTCGACCTCCATCGTGCTGCCGAAGGCTGTCTTCCAATCCAAAGGCATCGCGCTGCGATCGGCGCGGTAGCGCCCCAGGATGAAGACCGTCACGCGTCCGTTGTGCCCTTGCGGCACCGCCCCGGACAACAACTGCTGATGCAGCTTGGCGAGGTACTGGCGAACGCCATCCTGCACCTCCTCACGCCGATTCATCTGGAACGCCTGCAGCACCGGGCCCATGGCCGTTGCAGCTGAGCGAACTGCTTTGGCGATCTGCGCGGGGTTGCGGCTGATGAAGCGGCTGGACACATCGCAGAGCGCCTGTGGGCAGCGGAACGTCTGCTCCAGTTTCAGCACCTGGCCATGGCCCATCCACTCGCGGAATCCGGTCATCACCGAAACGTCGGCCCCGGCGAAGCGGTTGATCGACTGCCAGTCATCGCCCACTGCAAACAGATACCGGCCGGGGCGGCTGACCAACGCACGGCAGAGGCGTGCGCGGGCGCGCGATGCGTCCTGGAATTCGTCGGCCATCACCAGTTCGTAGGGTGATTCATAGTGGCCCTGTTCCAGCAGCCCGGCCGCCATGTTGAGCATGTCTTCGAAGTCGATGCCACGCTCGTCAGCCAGCGCGTTGTCCCAGGCCTGGAAGACCGGCCCGGCGATTTCCAGGAAGCGACGGTGTCGCTCCTTGAACTGATCCTCGGGCATCTGCCGCAGGCGCGCGGCCATGTCATCCAGCGTCAGGCAGTTGCTCTTGGCATGGGCAATGAAGGTGCGCATCAAGCCGATCAGGTCCGCGTCCGGCATCGGCTTGGCGCCCTGCTCGGGGAGCTCGCGGTCCGGGTTCGGGTCGAGCTCGATGTCGCACTCGCCCAGCTTCTCTGCGAGGTCCAGCAGGGCATGCCCGCTGCGCAGGCCAAAGGATGTCGTCTCGACAAGGGCCGTGCCGCGTGCCACATGCTGCTTGCGCTTCCAGTGCATCCCTTCGCTGTAGTTGGCAATGTGCTTCGGCGGCTGACCATCAGCATCCAGCGCAAAGTGCTCGTGATACAGCCCGGCGTCCGGGTAATAGAAGTCGGGGCGATACTGGCGATGGGTGTCTGTCGCGGTGTCGAACTCGTAGCGTCGCTCGTAGTCGTACGTCACGCCGTTGTAGAAGAGCCAGTCGGCGATGACGCACTCTTCCAGGCTCTTCACCCGTTCCCCCTGCAGGGTACGGATATAGGGCGTGCCATCGCGGTCGTAGCCGTCGGCCTCCATTTCCGCGCCGAATGGCGGCAGGTCGCGCCCGAACACCAGGCGGAACATGTCCCATTGGGTGCGGAAGTGGGTCGAGCGGTCCTTCAGATCGTCCACCAGTTCGGCCAGCTTGTTGAAGCCCAGCGTGGCGTCAGTGGTCCATTCGGGGATGTCGGGCTTGCGTCCGGTGGCCTTGGCGACGATGGCCAGGCCGAGGGCGTGGAAGGTCCGGGCTTCAACCACGGTGTCGCCCATGCCGAGCCGGTCGAAGCATCGCTGCGCGCGCTCTGCAAGCTCCCTGGCGGCATCCTTGTTGAAGGCGAGCATCACGATCCGTTCGGGTTCGATAAAGCCGCGATCGATGGCATAAGCGGCCTTGGCGACCATGGTGGAGGTCTTGCCAGAGCCAGCGGAGGCGACGACCTGCACGCGGTTGTCGAAACAGATGACGGCGCGGGCCTGTTCGTCGGTCAGCGGCTTGCTCTCGACCCGGTCCAGGAAGTCCTTGGCCAGTACTCGTTCGCGCGCTGCCATGGTTGCGTTTGCGTCGACCCACGCCTCGGGCCAGTCCAGCTGCCAGTCGCCCAGGGCGTCCAGTGCTGCACGGTGGCTGGGCGAATGCAGGTCCTCGTGCACATCCTCATCCAGGAACAGTTGTTCCAGCTCGCGCGGCGGGAGCGGCAGGGCGGGGCGACCGGCCAGCAGTGCCTGCTGTTGTTCGTGCGTGATCCAGCGGCGGCCGGTGCTGCCCCGGTCGATGAGGGCATCTGCCTCGGCCAGCCACGACTGGATCTGCTCCAGAATCGTGTCGAACAGTGCCTTGCGCCCGCGCGTGGTACCCGTAAAGCGCAGCTGCTGCAGCGCTGCCGCAAGCCGGGAAGCCTGGCTGTTGGACAGTCCATCCATGATCAGCACGCCGTCGCCCTGGGTCTGCAGGACGACTTTGGCCCAGAAGAGTCCAGGGATGACCTGCACGCGCTCGTCGTCAGCTACGTGTTGCCGGTACTTGCGACCTTCAATCAAAAGCTCAACATGTTCGCCGTCAAGTCGCAGCCACCAGTTCGGCGAGCGGGTCACACGTAGGCCCCAGCCCGAGGGGCGCCATTCCATAGACATCCAGATACTGCCTTGCGTACGTCGACTGGGCTTGCAGAGCCCTTACCTCTCCATGATAAGGGGCCTTGACCACGCGCGTGGCCTTTCGCTTCATGGTCGGCCGTGCGACCGGTTTCATTGACGTGGGCGAAGGCCGTTGCCAGCATGAAGCCTGTGGATGTGGACGCCGATCATGGAAATCGACTGGAACAGTGTGGGTACCTTGAAGCACACCGTCGGCGGCTACGATATCCGCACGGATGCACTGAAGATTCTGGTGACCGCTGCAATGCAGGGGCACGAAGGTGATGCCTCGCAGATGCGCATCGAAATGGAGGACGGCGTCGTGTTTCTGCCAGACGAGATCAGGCGCCTGGCACTGGCGCGGAGTCGCATCCGCTAGCCTCGCCGGTCGGCACTGGACCTGGTTGCCCTGCGGCAGCTCCAGGTGCCAGCACCTGCCGGCACGGAATCACTCGTAGACGCGGTCCTGCCTTGTTGGAGGCACCTCAACCAGGTCTCCCCGTCGGATCAGCTCATCCAGATCCACTGCCGATGCCGCCAATGCCTCCTGCGCATCGAAATCCCATTTGTTCCTGTACTCACGCGCCAGGAGATCGCAGACAGCCTTGGCGCGCTGGTAGGCATCGCTCTTCGCGTCATCCTGCATCAGCTCATCGCGATGGATCTGGCAGAGCATCAGCTGGTGTGCGTCTTCGCCGCGCTCGCGCTCCCAGGCAATGTCGGGCAGGCCGGAAAGAGCGGTCGCAAGGGCGAGTGCAGTCATTGACATGGCGGTGTCCACAGTCGGCGGAAACCTGAGCGTATGCGAGCAGCAGTGGCAAGCGGCCATTGCTGCGCGCATGGTTTCACGGCATGTTCACCATTCGTTGCCGGATGGAATCCGCTGGGGAGGCTTCCTCAGGCATTCACATCCACCACTATCCGCCCACGCACCTTGCCCGGAATGATCTGGTCGTAGACGTCCAGCACGCCGGCAAGCCCGATCAACTGCACGGTGCTTTCAAGCTTCTGCGGATCCAGGTCGGTGGCAAGCCGGTCCCACGCGCGCTGGCGGACGTCCTGCGGCGCGTTCACCGAATCCACGCCTGCGAGGGTTACGTTGCGCAGGATGAAAGGCAGCACCGAGCCATGCAGCGCATCGCTCTGCGCCAGGCCGCAGGCGGCGATGGCGCCACGGTATTTCGTTTCGGCAATGGCGTTGACGAGGGTAGGGCCGCCGGCCACATCCACCACGCCGGCCCAGCGTTCGGCGCTCACCGGCCGGTCGCGTGGTTCCGAAAGCTGCGCGCGGTCGATGATTTCGCTCGCACCCAGGTTGTGCAGATACTCAGCATGCTCCGGGCGCCCGGTGGCGGCCACCACGCGATAGCCCAGCTTTGAAAGGATCGCCACTGCAATCGAGCCGACACCGCCGTTGGCGCCGGTCACCAGCACATCGCCCTTGTCGGGCGTCACGCCGGCATGTTCCAGGGCCAGCACGCACAGCATGGCGGTATAGCCCGCGGTGCCGATGGCCATGGCGTCGCGGGTGCTCAGGTTGCCGGGAATCCGGTTGAGCCATTCGCTACGCACGCGCGCACGCTGTGCCAGGCCGCCGTGGTGACTCATGCTCAGGCCCCAGCCATTGAGCACAACGCGGTCGCCTGGCTTGAAGTCGGGCCTGCTGGATTCCAGCACCACGCCTGCCAGATCGATGCCGGGAATGAGCGGGAACGTCCGGATGACCGGGCTCTTGCCGGTGAGGGCAAGCGCATCCTTGTAGTTGAGCGTGGAGTACTCGACCTGCACCAGGACGTCGCCGTCCATCAGATCGGCCTCATCAAAATCGACCAGATCGGTCGAAACCTGGTTGTTCGTCTTGCGGGCGAGCAGTGCTTTGAACGTCATGGAGGGGCTCACATTCAAGGAATGGGGCCATGCTAGGCTCGCACTGCTATTGCAACAAGAACGATGATTTTCCGTAGGTACTATGGTTTTCCGGAGTATGCATGCGTAGCAAGCGTTGGGATGGCAAGAGCGGTTGCGCCGTGGAGGTCACGCTGTCGGTCATGGGTGGCGTGTGGAAGCCTGTCATCCTCTTCCACCTGATGACCGGCAAGCGTCGCTTCATGGAGCTGACGCGGCGGGTGCCCAACGCCACCCAGTCCATGCTGACCAGCCAACTGCGGGAACTGGAAGCTGACGGGGTGGTGATCCGCCATGTCTATGCAGAGGTGCCACCGAAGGTCGAGTACGAGCTGTCCGAATTCGGGCGCACGCTGGTGCCGGTGCTGCTCGCCATGCGCGAGTGGGGCGAAACCTATCGTGGCCATAGAAGTACGGACAGCGACGGCTGAGGCCTGAAGCGTAGCGCCGGGCGTGGTCGACATGTCACGCGCACCCCGCAGCGTTTCGGAGGCCACAGCAATCGCGGTAGTGCAGGAGGCAGCGCATGTGGGGCGCTGCCTCGCTTCGTGAAGGGCGGCGAGCAGGATATCGAAGTGCAGGCGCGCGAAAATAACGCGATGCGGATGGGATGAAATCACTCCGCCCATCGCGTATGGAACCTTTTCAGTAGCAAGGGGCAGCGCCTGGCAGCCAATGCCAGCCCCCGAAATGGGGGCCAGCACATATCACGGCAGTGCGTGACTTACGGGATGGTGCAGCCGCTGTTCCGCAGGCAGCGGGCAAAAGCCGGGTAGCACACCTTCTCGCCATTGCCCGCTGCGAGGCAGGCCTCGTAGGCGGTGTAGCACGGGGTACAGCGGGACTGCGCGGAGGCACTGCCGATTCCCAGGGTCAGTGCAGCAGCCGCAATAGCAACAGACAGCTTGAATCCAATCTTCATGCTTCACTCCGTTGATAGCCCTCCTTGGGCACCTCGGAGGCTAACGTGGGAAGAGGGTGTATTCAACCCGCACCGAGCCCGGATGGGTATCCATCTTCAGCGCCCCGCCCTGGATTTACTTTGTTGGTGCGTCTGCAGTCTGAGCGGCAACCATGGCCTGTTGCATTTCCTTCAGCGACAGATAGCCATCACCATCGGTGTCCAGGCCCGCGAAGTACTTCGCGATCTCCGGCACCACGTTGGCTTCCTCCTTGCTGATCCTGCCGTCTTTGTTCCTGTCCATCGCGGAAAACGCGGCGTCGATGGAATCGGCCTGCTTGCTGAAACGTTCCTGCTGAAATGTCGCGTACTCGACCTTGTCAACGCGTCCGTCGTTGTTGGCATCCATGGCGGTGAATGTGGCGTCGATGTAGGTCTGCTTCGGGTCGGTCGGTGAGGCCTGGGCCAGCAACGGAGCAGCGCACAGCGCGATCAATAGAGTGATCCTGGTCATGGGTGGTTTTTCCTTGAGAGATACAAGTCAGCGGCAGGGATAGGTGTAGCCGTCGGCGCCGCGATAGGTGTCGTTGCGGCGGTCGTAGTTGCCGTAGCGGTTCATGCAGTAGTCGGCGCGCTCGCGGGTCTCACGCTCACGTTTGGCGGCAGCGGCAATCACGCCGGCCACCACCGCTGCACCTACCACGCCCACCACGACACCGGCGGTCTTGGCATCGTGCCGGCGCTCGCGGTCGCGCTCATGATTCCGCTCACGTTCGCGCCGTTCCCATGCATCGCGCTCCCGATCGCGGTAGTCCTGGTTCCACTGCGGGTTGTAGCGGTCGCCACGCTGCGCATGGGCGTCGCCGGCGTACGGCATCAACACCAGCTGCGCAGTGACCGCTAGAATCAGCGCGGTTCTTCCTGTCTTCAGAAACATCGTCCAGCTCCTGTGCGGACATCGTTGGTAGCCGTAGTACACCCCGCAGACATTGCGCGAACCTGCCGTCAGGGCGAGCAATTGCAGCGGCTATCGAACCAGCGCCTCCACAGGATCCAGCTGTGCGGCACGGCGTGCCGGCAGGAAGCCGAAACCAACGCCGATCAGGCTGGAACACACGAATGCAGCCAGAATCGAATTGACGGAGAACACCAGGCTGAAGCCCGCATCGGCCAGCTCCATCACCGCGCCCAGCGCCAGCGCCACGCCGATGCCGAGCACGCCACCGAGCAGGCAGACCAGCACCGATTCGATCAGGAACTGCTGCAGGATGTCGCTGCGCCGCGCGCCCACCGCCATGCGCACGCCGATCTCGCGGGTTCGCTCGGTCACCGAGACCAGCATGATGTTCATGACCCCGATTCCGCCCACCACCAGTGCGATGGCAGCGATGGAGCTGATCATCATGGTCAGGATGCCGGTGGTCTGTTCAATGGATCTACGGATCTGCGCGTTGTTGCTCATGTAGAAATCGGTGCTGCCGTGGCGGCGAGTCAGCAGTCGCGCGATGGCCTGCTCAGCCGCTTCCATGCTGATCGCATCCGAGACGCGCACGGTGATGCTGGAGACGTGGCTCTGCCCCAGTACGCGCGTCATTGCGGTGGTGTAGGGCAGCCATACCCGCAGCAGCGATGCATCACCAGCCGCACCGGCGTCCTTCTTCACCACACCCACCACGCGCACCGGAACATTGCCCAGCAGCAGGGTCTGCCCGATCGGGTTGTCGGTCGCGGCGAAGAAGCGTGCGCGGGTATTGGCGTCGATCACCACCACCTGCTGGTAGCCGGCCACGCCGGGTGGACCGAAGAAGGCGCCCTCGCCGAGCTTCAGGCCATGCACGCGGAAGTACTGCTCGCTGACGCCCTGCACCTGCACACTGGCAGAGCGATTGCCGCGCAGGGCGGTGCCGCTGGTGGCAACACCCGGGGTGGCGCTGTCCACGAATGGCTGCCGGGCCAGGGCCACGCTGTCGCCGGGGGTGAGTGTTTCCACCCGCGCCGAGTGCAGGTCGCCAAAACCGGAACCGGGATAGATCTCGATGGTGTTGGTACCCAACGAGGAGATGTTGGACAGGATGGCCTGCCGTGCACCGGTGCCCAGTGCTACCACCGCCACGACCGAAGCAATGCCGATGATGATTCCGAGCATGGTCAGGAAGGTGCGCATGCGGTGGGCGTTCATCGCGCGCAGTGCCATGCGGAAGGCTTCAGCGAACCGGTCCCGCCAGACCTGCCAGCCGCTGCTACCCACGGATTGGGGCGCGGCTGGCGTCGCCACGCCCGCTGCCAGAGCTGTACCGGTTGCACGATCATCCACGATCCGCCCATCGCGGATTTCGATGATGCGCTGCGCATGCTCGGCCACGGCCATGTCATGCGTGACCAGCACCACAGTATGGCCCTCGGCGTGCAGCTCGCCGAGGATCTTCATCACCTCTTTTCCGGAATGCGTATCCAGCGCACCCGTGGGTTCGTCGGCGAAGATCACCGCGCCACCATTCATCAGCGCACGCGCAATCGAAACGCGTTGCTGCTGGCCGCCCGAGAGCTGGCCAGGGAGATGCTGCATGCGCTCGCCCAGACCCAGCCGCGACAACAGCGTGGCTGCCCGTGCATGGCGTGCTTCGGCAGGCATGCCGGCGTAGATCGCAGGCACCTCCACATTGCTCAGTGCAGTCAGATCGGTCAGCAGGTGGTAGCGCTGGAAGATGAAGCCGAAGTGCTCGCGGCGTAGTTCGGCCAGTTCATCAGGCGACATCTGCGCGGTCTCGCGCCCGGCGATCTGATAGACGCCAGCGGAAGGGCGATCCAGGCAACCCAGGATGTTCATCAGCGTGGACTTGCCCGAACCGGATTGGCCTACGATGGCCACCAGTTCACCTGCGTGAATATCCAGGTCGATGCCGTCGAGTACCACCAGTGTCTGCTCGCCCGCGGCAAATTCACGGCGTACACCGCGAACGCGCAGCAGTGGCTCGGTCATGGTCGTACTCATTTGGGCTGAGCGGGTGCGCTGGTGGCTTCGACGTTGGCCTGCGCCAGCACGACCTGTTCGCCTTCGTTCAGGCCGTCGCGTACTTCCACCTGGATCTGGTCATCCAGCCCGGTGGTGATGCGCCGCCTGCTGGCACGGCCGTCGGCACCACGGACCTGCACGCTGTAGCTGCCATCGGCGGTGCGCGCACCCAATGCGGCCGAGGGAATGGTCAGTACGTCGTTGGCGCGGCCCAGCACGATGCGAACCTGCGCGGTCATGTAGCTGCGCAGGCGGCCATCGGCGTTGTCCACGTCGAACTGGCCGTTGTAGTACATGGCCGTGCGGCTGCCACCCGACACCGCCGGTGCGGCGAGGCTGGAACTGTCTTCGTTGGTGATCGATTCCGGTGCTGGTGCTATGTCCCGAAGCCTGCTGCTGTAGCGGCGACCGGCATCACCAAGAATGGTGAAGAACGCCTCCTGCCCAACAGAGGTGTGTACGACGTCAGCCTCGGAGATCTCGGCGTATACCGTCATCACGTCCTGATTGCCCAGCATCACGATGGTCGGTGCGCTCTGCACCGCATTCACGGTCTGCCCCTGGCGCGCGACCACGGCCAGTACGGTGCCGTCGGTGGGGGCGGTGATGCGGGTGTACTCCAGATTGGTCTGCGCGACATCGACGTCGGTCTGTCGACGCGCAACTTCACCGTCCAACGCGGCGATCTGTTCACGGGTGGCGTCGACCTTGGCCTTGGCTGCATCGAAGTCGGCGCGGGCCACCAGTTGCGCGGCAGCCAGTTGCTGCTGCCGATGCAGTGTCAATTCGAACTGGCGCAGGTCGGTGGCCAGTGCATCGCGGTTGGCGCGCGCGGTGCGCTGTGCGGCCTGCGCGCTCAGCAATGCATTGCGCTGCGTGCGCGAATCGATATCGGCGATGGGATCGCCGGCTTTCACTTTGTCGCCCAGTTTCACATGCAGGGTGTCGATGCGGCCGGAGACCTGCGCACCCACGCTGACCAGCCGCGAGGGCTTCAGCGTGCCAGTGGCTTCTACCACCTGTTCGATGTTGCCGCGAACGACCGGCGCAACCTGCAGGTTCGGAGGTGGTGCGGGCCGCAACCATGCAAACAGAATCAGCGCGCTGCACAGCAGGGCGGCAGCAATCATGAGCGCCCGGCGGCGCTTGCGTGGTGCGGCGCTCATCGTCGCAGCATCCAGTAGAGACAGGTCATCGCGGGTCCTCGTGGCAGAAGAGACACACGTCTGGCGTGGCAGACGGGGTTGGCCGTCGAGTCTCGATGCGCTGGGTTGCGTGAACCTTGCGGGGCTGTCGCTGTGTCAGCGTGCGGCAGGAAGGGCGAGCAATGCTACGGCGATGAACTGCAGGGCGCTACCGAGAACCAGCAGTGCGTTGCGCAGCCGGTGACCTGACAATCGCGCAGCGAAGAGTTGACTCACCACGCCGGCCAACAACCAGAAGAATGTTGGAACAGGCAGCTTCGTCATTCCTGCACCGATGGCGATCAGCAGCGCGCTGGCAATCATTATCCCAGCGGCATGATCATCCAGAGCGCGCAGCAGTGGTGACATCGGGCGCGAGGTTGCCGCGCGCCATGCCGCCAACCCATGCAGCGCGGCATGCACGGCAACGAACAGGAGCACGGCAGCGGCCGCCGCAGCGCTGGCGTGCCTATACGTTGAAGCCACCAGTGCAATGCCGGGCAGCAGCAGGAACAAGGCGCCGAACAACCGCATCAATACACCTGCGCGCTCGGTTTCGGGAACTGCCCGCAGCCAGAGCGGCCAATGTTCCAGGCCGAGTGCGCGGCCAGTGCGTGGGCGGCGATTCCATGCGGCAGCGGTAAGGCCCGGCGAATTCCGCGGTGGCACAGTGCGCGTGGAAGAGGACGGTGGAGGAGCTCCCTGGGTCACATGCAGGCTTCCTGTCAGATCGGAACGCGGTGGCACGGCAGGTGCCACACCCCGATGCTGTGCAGCGAACATTGCCGCAACCTTGCCTGTCCTCGCTACCGGCTTCGCATGGACAGGTGCCAGTTACACAGGTGCATGCGGTGTGTTCAGTGCTCCAGCGGTGGCGCGCTGGTCACGCCCGGGTGCAGTGGAAACTCAACACGGATCAATGCACCACCGCCAGGTGCATCCAGAATCGTGACGTGGCCGCCGTGGCGGTCGATCACCTGGCGCACCAGGTTCAACCCCAGGCCTGCGCCTGTCTGCCGCGGCCGCAGCCGCTGGAAGGGTTCGAAAACCCGTTCGCGCTGGTCGACCGGTATGCCAGGGCCGTCGTCCTCGACCTCCAGGCAGCTGCCCTGAACGCGCACGATGATCTGGCGTCCGCCATGTTCGGCAGCATTCAGCACCAGGTTGGAGATTACCCGCTCCACTGCGCCGGTCTCGCCGAACACCGGGAAGTGCGATTCCACCGCCACGGCTACGGTCTTGTCCGACTGGATCAACAGCGGCGCCAGATCGGCGGCCACCCGTTTGGCCACCCGCGCCAGATTGATGGTTTCCTTCGGCCCGTCTTCGTCCATGCGGTGCAGATCCAGCAACTGCTCTGCCAGCGTCGCCAACCGTGCCACTTCCACGGCCAGGTTGCGCGAGGTGGCGTCGTCGGCCGCATCGACCTTCACCCTCAGAATCGCAATGGGGGTGCGCAGCTCATGCGCGGCGGCGGCGATGAAGCGGCGTTGCCGCTCGTGCCCCTCGTCCAGCCGCTCCAGTGCTTCATTCACCGCCGTCACCAACGGAGCGATCTCCACCGGCACCGCGGTTTCTGTCAGGCGGACACCGCGGCGGCTGGCGGAGATGTTGCGGGCTTCCTGGGCGATGCGCTCCACCCCGGCCAAAGCTCGTCTTACGATGATCGGTGTCAGGACGATGGTGGCCAGGCCCAGCAGCAGGAAGATCGGCAGGGTGATGATGTGTGCCGCCAACGCCATCTGCCAGGTCAGCGTATCGGTTTCGCCGTGGGCCATGATGGTCAGCTTGCCGGCCGGCCCGCTGTGCTGGCGGACCACGACGGCCAGGCCATCGCTGCGGTCGCGCCCGCGCAGGTCGCCAAAGGGGATGCCATCCAGTGCGCCAACCAGCGAGGCATAGGCCGGCGGCACAGGCCCGAACGTAACGTGGTGGCCGTGCTCATCCTCGGCGATGAACCATGCACCGGGAACAACCTTCAGCAGTTCGGCCAGTTCCGGCGTGTTCTGCACGTAGAGGTCGCCATTGCGGTCGCGGTGCACCGCGTCGGCCGCCACCGGCGCGAAGGTCTGGATGGTGTAGTAGCCACCGCTGTCGGCACGTATCAGCACCATCAGCAGTGCGAAGAACGCCACCAGCAACGCCAGCAGCTGATAGATCAGCGTTTTGACGATCAACGGGCGCTTCAGCGAGGGACGACGCGCCATTACTTGGCTTCCCGCATCAGATAGCCGACGCCGCGGATGGCGTGTATCTCTACTCCTGCATCGGCATCGGCCAGCTTGCGGCGAAGGCGAGAGACGTGCGAGTCGAGCGTGTTGGAATGGATGCCGTCATCGAATCCATACACCGCCATTTCAATCGACTCGCGCAGCACGGTGCGCCCCAGCCGCCGGGCCAACGCGGTCAGCACACGGATCTCGCGGCGCGGCAGCTCAAGCCGTTGCCCGCCCACACTGGCTTCACCCGATGCCGGGTCGAACACCAACCGGCCGATGCTGACCAGTTCCACCTGCATGCCGCTCGGCCGGCGCCCTGCAGCGCGGATGCGGGCGAACAGTTCCTCAAGTGCGAAGGGCTTGGTCAGATAGTCGTCCGCGCCCTCATCCAGGCCGGCGATGCGGTCCGGCAGCTGCCCCAGCGCGCTCAGCACGATGATCGGCACCCCTGGGTTGCGCTCACGCAGCAGGGAAATCAATCCCAGCCCGTCACCGTCGGGCAGGGTGCGGTCCAGCAGCACCAGATCGTGCGATCCGCACAGGGCCGCTTCGCGGGCCAGTGCCAGCGTGTTGGCAAGGTCCACCACGTAGCGCTCGCGCTGCAGGGCGGATTTCAGGGTGGCGGCCAGTTCGGCCTCGTCTTCGATCAGCAGGATGTGCATCGGCAGGGCTTGGGCAGGAAGGGCGTGGCAGGGCGGTTCGGCACGCGCCGGCACCGTATTACAGGAACATTGCGTGAACATGGCGTGCCTTCCCGATCTTCCGCACGGCTGTGGTGACGCAGGAAACACGCTGTCGGCGCAAGGTTCGCGCAATCCAGGCACTCCAGCCTTGGCGCCCACTCGCTGCCCCCCAATCCCTGGAGTACCCATGAAGTTGTTCGTTCCGTTGTTGCTCGTGGCCGCGTTGAGTGGCTGTACCACCGCGAAGATGACCGTAACCCCTGATGGCCGGCGCGGCGTCTCCATCGACTGCAGCGGCTCCAGTTCCTGGAGTGGCTGCTACGAAAAGGCCGGACAGATGTGCCCAGGCGGCTATGTAGTCTTCAGCAAGGATGGCGACGACGGCAACGCCATCGCGGTGGGCAACAAGAATGGCTTCACTTCCACCCAGATGGCCACCCGCTCGATGCTGGTGGCCTGCTCGCACTGACACCCACAGGGGAGGTGGGTTGCCACCTCCCCGTCATCACCGCCCCCAGCCCTGCGTCAGAAGCTGTAAGCGGCCTGCACGTACACCCGCCGCGGCTCACCCGGGAAGTGCCCGTTGCGCGCGATGAAACCGCTGGCTGCATATACCTTGTCGAACAGGTTCTTGACGTTGGCCTGGAACTGCCACTGCTTCCATGTGGTCTTCCAGCTCATGTCGAACACGGTGTAAGCCTTGACCGTCTGCCCGTCCAGACTGACGCGCTCACCCACATGGTCAGCACCAAAGCCGATGGCCGAATTGATCGACGGCAGGTCGTAGCGCGTCCACAGACCCAGCTTGTTGCGCGGCGCATTGGCGAATCGGTCGCCGGAAGCGTTGGTGATGCCATTCGGGCCTGCATCCTTCACCCGCGCATCGTTGTAGGCGTAGGTCAGATTCAGCACCCAGCGCTCGCTGAGGTCGGCCAGCAGATCCAGCTCCATGCCGGTACTGCGCACCAGGCCGAGCGCGGCCAACTGGTTCACGCCACCGATCACTTCGCCGGTGGCCTGCACGATATTGCTGCGGTCGATCCGGTAGGCGGCCATGTTCAAGGTCACACGGTCGGCCAGCAGGGACTTCATGCCCACTTCCCACTGCTTGCTGCGCTCGGCATCGAAGGGTCCGCCGGCAGCCGGATTCTGGTTGGCGGCACTCTGCGGTACAAAGCCGCTGGCCACGTTGGCGTAGACATTCAGGCCCTCGCGCACGGTGAACGTGCTGCCCAGCCGCCAGCTGAGGTCGTTGCCGTCCACACTGCTGCCGGCAATGCGGTCGTCGTCCTTGAAGCCATCCCAGCGCAGCCCGGCCAGCACATGCCAGCGTGTGCCCAGTGCCAGCTCGTCCTGCAGATAGCCGCCATAGCGCATGCTGCGGGTGGACGTGCTGCGCCAGGGCAGGGCCGCCAGGTTGTAGTCGTGCCAGGTACTGGCGCCGTACACGGGATTGAACAGGTCGATACCGCGCACCGGCCCCGCACCACGGGCAAGGTCGGCGCTGTTGGCGGTCTGTGCAGTGAAATCCGCATCCAGCTGGTACACATCGGCACCGAACAACACCTTGTGCTCAACCGCGCCGGTCGTCACCCGCCAGACTGCATTGCCGTTGGCAGTGAATGCTTCGTTGTCGCGGATCTGGTTGCGCAGCTGGCGGGTCATCCACTCGGCCACGCCATCGCGGTTACGATCGATCAGGCCCATCGGCTCGTGGTACATCTGGTGCTCGTTGTTGCTGAACCAGCGAGCGGCGAAGTCCACATCCAGATTGTCACGTGGTGCGAAGCGGTACTGCGCCAGCGCCACTTTGGCGCGCATGTCGAGGAAGTCGCTGGCCTCGTTGTGGTTCCAGCGGCGGTCGGTCAGGAAGGTGCCCGCATCATTCACCGGCACGCCGCGCAGGCGGTTGCCGCCGAGGTTCTGGGTGATGTCGGTGAACTGCAGCACCAGTTCGCCGGTCTGGCCGATGTCGAAGGCCAGCGAGGCGTCGCCGATCACGCTTTCGCTGTCGGTGTTCCAGCGCACGCCCTTTTCACTGTCGGCATACAGCCCGGCGCGATAGCGCACGCTGCCGGAGGCATTCAACGGCCCGGTACCCTCGATCGATCCGGCACGAAAGTTCTTGTCGCCCAGCTGGATCTCGATGTTGCGTCCGGCACTGGCTTTCGGTTTGCGGGTTACATAGTTGATGACGCCGCCTGCATCACCACCGCCATACAGCGCGCCTGCCGGTCCCTTCAGCACTTCCACGCGCTCGATGTTGAACAACTGCGGGACCGAGAAACCTGCATACGGGTCGCCGCGCAGGCCGTCATACAGCACGTTCTCCTGGCGGAAGCCGCGCAGGGTCACCCCGGCATAGCTGAAGTAGCTGATGCCGCTGATGCTGCGATAGAGGTCGGTCACCTGACGCGCGGCCTGATCGTCGATCAGTTCACGCGGGATGACCTGGATCGATTGTGGGACCAGCTCCAGCGGTGTATCCGTGCGGGTGCCGACCGCAGCATCGTCCACCCGGTACAGGGTCTGTGCACGTCCGCGAACTTCGACCTTGTCCAGGTCCTTTGGCGCGGCAGTGGAGGGCTCGACAGCATGGGCAAGGGTTGCCAGGGGCAGGATCAGTGCCAGGCACAAGGCGCGTTGCAGGGGCATTGGAAAAGGCATCGGGAGAGGGGGGTGTGTCTACAAATGAGAAAGATTAGCATTTGCAACACTTCGTGACCTATCCCCCGAATGCGTTATGGACGCGCGCCGGGGTCCGTGTACGGGGTGCCCGCCAAGGCCACAAGTACCCCGGTGGCGCCGCGCACGATCAGCTGCAGCATGGCCTCACGCGGGTCCTCGCCCTGCAGTTGGCTTGCCAATCCCTTCTCATAGGCCGCCACCATCGACGCCAGCAGCATGGCCGCGCCCAATCGCGCTTCGGCGTCATGTTCTGGCCGGCCGGCAGCGCCGGCCATCAATCGCGCCAGGTCGTCAGTCAACTGCGCCTGGAGCCGTCGCGCGTGCGCGACCAGTACCGGGCTCTCCGCCACGGTGCCCCAGAAGGCGGCAGCGCCGGCATTGATGCGCAGCAGCGGATGGCCAGCCTCCAGCAACTCGCGCACCAGTGACTGGAAGGCCGCCAACGGGGTCATGCCGCTGCGCGCCATCATGCCCTCGCGCAGCAGCATGCGCGCCTCCTCATCGCGATCGAACACCAGGTCTTCCTTGCTGGCGAAGTAGTTGAAGACCGTCTTGCGTGAGACGCCCGCGGCTTCGGCGATTTCGGACATGGAGACGGCCTCGAAGCCACGCCGGATGATCAGCTCGGTGGCGACGTCCGAAATCGCTTGTCGGGTCTCGGCCTTGCGTTGTTCGCGACGACCTGGAGGCGGGGTCATGGGCGGTTCACTTGTGGAAACTTGCACCGAGTGTAACATTTGACCCGCCAGAGCGCCGGCCCGGTGCTCACAAGGATTTCCCATGCTGTACGACGTCGTCATTGCCGGTGCCGGCCCGGTCGGCCTGTTCCTGTCCAGTGAACTGGCCCAGGCCGGGTGTTCAGTGCTGGTGCTGGAACAGGCCAGGTCCGCCGGTTCGCCGTTGAAGCGCTTGCCATTCGGGCTCCGCGGCTTGAACGCCCCTACGCTGGAGGCATTGGATCGGCGCGGCCTGTTGGACGCGGTCGCCGCGACACAGGTGCTCAAGCCCGAGAAGGGGGCGCCGCCGCCCGGCACCGCCCATTGGCTCGCGCAGCCGCGGGCGCTGGGCGGCCACTTCGCCGGAATACCGTTTGTCTTGGACGACGTCGACCGCACGCGCTGGACCTGGCGCCTGCCGTCGCCGGTGGGCACCCAGATGGCGGTGGAGCTGCAGGCCCTGGAAACGGTCTTGGCCGAACGTGCGACCACGCTGGGCGTGCGCATCGAACGCGGGCGTGCGGTACAGGCGGTGGATGCGCACGAGGCGCAGGTTGCCGTGCACACCGGCTCCGGCAGGGTCCACGGCCGCTGGCTGGTCGGTTGTGATGGGGCCCGCAGCACGGTACGCAAACAATCGGGCTTCCTCTTCGCTGGAACCGGGCCAGAGTTCACCGGTTACACGCTGCTGGTCGAACTGGCAGATGGGTGTGTACTCACACCAGGCCGACAGTTCACCGATCACGGGATGTGCAATTTCAACCCGCCAGGCATGCTGGCGCTGGCCGATTTCGATGGTGGCGCCGGCCATCGCACGCCACTGGACCGGCACACCGCGCAAGCGTTGCTGCGGCGGGTGTCTGGCCGCGGGGCAACGATCACTGCATTGCACCTGGCCACGACATGGACCGATGCTGCGCGCCAGGCGACGGCCTATCGCAGCGGACGTGTGCTGTTGGCAGGTGATGCCGCGCACATGCATTCGCCGTTGGGCGGCCAGGGACTGAACCTCGGCATCGGCGATGCGATGAACCTCGGTTGGAAGCTGGCCGCCGTAGCGCGGGGCAAGGCCGATGAGGCGCTGCTGGACAGCTATCAGGCGGAGCGCCATCCGGTGGGTGCCAAGGTGCTGGACTGGTCGCGCGCGCAGGTTGCGCTGATGCGACCCGGGCCCGGTTCGCGCGCGCTGGCAGCGATCATGGCCGACCTGGCCGGCACCCGCGATGGGGCCACGTATCTGGCCGAGCGGATCTGGGGTGTTTCGCAGCAGCTGGATCTTGACGGAGACCACCCGCTGGTCGGCAGGAGCGCGCCGGACTTCCGGTTGGTCGATGGCCGCCGTCTGGGCGAACTGCTGAGAGCGGGGCAGGGGGCGCTGCTTGTTTTCGACCCGGCCTCTTCGCCGCCGCAGCATGGCCGACGCTGGCAACCTTCCATCGCCTGCGCCGCAGATACCGGGGATGCGGCGTCGGGCCTGGGGGCGTTGCTGGTGCGCCCGGATGGCATCGTTGCCTGGGCCTGTGGCACACGCGGGGATATGTCCGGCCTCGATTCAGCGCTTGCTTCCTGGACCGGTCCGACCTGGTGATCTGCCGGCTAATACGCAGTCACCATCGTCTGCGAGCGACAGCTGGCCTCGGTCATCACCGAGGCCAGCTGCTTCAGTGAGTAGGGCTTGCGCAGCAGCGTGAAACCGTGGCCTGGATCGCGGGCCAGCAGTTCGCTGTAGCCACTGGTGAGGATGATCGGAAGATCGGGCAGGCGGCTGCGGATGGTGCGGGCCAGATCCAGCCCATTGGTCCCGGGCATGACCACGTCGCTGAACACCACGTGGAAACGCGCAGCGTCGCGCTCGAGCTCCGCCAGTGCTTCGTCGGCATTGCGCGCGAGTACGACGTTGTACTCAAGCTCGCGCAGCGCACCGACTGCAAATTCGGCCACATCCACATTGTCTTCCACCACCAGCACGCACAATCCGTGACCATGCAGCAATCCCGGTTGCGCGGTCGGCAGCTCGATGGAGGCGTTTGCCTGGGCCAACGGCAGATACAGCGTGAAGCGCGTACCGACACCGGCCTGGCTCTGTACGTCCACTTCGCCCTCGGACTGCTTGACGAAGCCGAACACCTGGCTGAGGCCAAGCCCGGTGCCCGCGCCCACTCCCTTGGTGGTGAAGAATGGCTCGAAGATCCGGTCCACCACGGACGGATCGATACCGGAACCGGTGTCGCTGACGCTGATCGCAGCGAAGTTGCCTTTCATCGGCGCCGCGAACCGCACGGAAGGCACCGATGTCAGCTGTTCCACATCGATCGTCACCTTGCCGTGGCCGTCGATGGCGTCGCGCGCGTTCACCGCGATGTTGATCAGTGCGGTGTCGAGCTGGGTCCGGTCCAGCAGCACCGGCAACGGGGCGTCGGGCAGGTTCACCGACACGGAGATGCGTGCACCCAGCACTGTGGTGATGATGTCTGAAAGCGCGCGTATGCTCTCGCAGAGGTCGAATACCTGCGGCGACAGGCTCTGCCTGCGCGAGAACGCCAGAAGCTGGGCGGTCAGGCGAGTGGCGCGGTCAGCGGCGGTTTCGATCGCCTGTACATAGCGCAGGCGCGCATCTTCGGCCGGCCAGGTATGCAGCAGCATGTCTACGGAGCCGGTGATGACCTGCAGCAGATTGTTGAAGTCGTGGGCAACGCCGCCGGTCAGCTGGCCGATGGCCTCCAGCTTCTGCGACTGCCGCAGCTGTTCGCGGGCGCGTACCAGTTCAAGATGGGCCTCGCGTGCCTGCTCGGTGATGGCCGCTACCTGGCGGGTGTGCCGGTCGCGTTCGATCACCCGTTCGGTCTGCTCGCTGACCATGCAGATGATGCCGGCCACGCCTCCGCAACCGGCACGCAGCGGCGAGTAGGAGAACGTCCAGAATGTCTCGCGCAACGTGCCATCACGGTCCATCATCAACGGCATGTTCTTGAAACTGCGGCTCGTGCCGCCGAAGGCGTCGTTGACAGCATCGACGACGTCGGCCCAGACGTCCGCCCAGACGTCTTCCAATCGGCTGCCCATGGCGCCGTGCAGCTTGCCGCCCAGCATCGGCAGGTAGGCATCGTTGAAAAAGAACGCCTTGTTGTCGCGGCCCCATGCGATCCACAGCGGCTCCGGAGAATCCAGGATCATCGCCAGCAGAGCGCGAAGTTCGGGAGGCGTGTTGATCGCGTCGGTGGAACGGGCCCAGTCGCTGTCCTGCAGCAGTCGGTAGGCGAGTTGATCGGGTGCCGAGACAGGAAGGGGGAAGGGATGCATGGCCGTGCGCGAAGAAAGGTGCCGCAGCTTAGCCGAGGTGATGTCATTGCGCCCTGCACAGCTCCTTTGCCCTGGCTGTCATCGGCCCTGCGCGGCGGACGAGATGGCTCACGGGGCGCCCTCTGACTGCACCATCATCCCTGCGCCAACAGCCTGCGTCGTGGCACCGTCGTATCGCAGCCTCAGACACCCAGAAGCGAATTCACCTGCCAATCGGCAACCCGCGCATGGCTCACCGCCTGATGACTGCCGCATCCGTCGCAGCGGAACAAGGCGCCGCCCGGCAGCTGGACCAGATTGTCTTCGTTGGCCGAGCGGGTTTCAGAGCAATGCCGGCAGATGACAGTGAGCGCCGTAATGCGCTCCACCCCGCCAGACAGGTCGAAAACAGCTTCAAAGGCATGGATGACAGGGTGACCAGTGGCCGGCATCGGGAAAGTCGTCGTGATGGGGAGGCCTTATCCTGCCCCCCCCGATCGTGACGGGCTGGTCATCCGCATGCATTGGAACGATCAAGATGCCCGGCGGCTCAGAGATCCTTCTTCTTGCCGCTCAGGTCGATCGGCCTGTCACTGCCCTTGCGCTCGCTCGACCACACTTCCATGCTCTTGTTGCAGCGGCTCTCGCGGGCAGCCACTTCGGGTGGCAGGTCCTTCAGATGCGGCGACTCCTGGCAGGCCTGGTGCATGTTGCTGTCGTCGTACGTGGCACAGGCGCTGAGCGTGGCCAGGGCAATGGCGGTGAGGGAGGCGCGAAGCAGGGGCTGCAGGGTCATGGGGAGGTCTCGGGTGGTGCCGGGCTGGCCATGGAATTCAAATCCGTGACCCCGGGCACGAGCAATCCGTCCAACCGCACTTGTTATTCTGTAACAGATGCGCGATAGTCCGGCGCCTGCTGCTGTCAGGCGACGCAGATCATCAGGATCATGCTCAGCGCCAGCATCAGCACGAATACGCGCCGGCTCAGCGCAAGGCAGGCCAGGCAGGCGGCCAGTGCCCAGGCAGCCAGCAGCGCGCAGGCCAGCAGCCACAGCCCGATCACGATCAAGGATCCGGTCGCCAGCGCCGACAACGCGATGGCCTTGTATAGAGCCACGCCCAACACGCTGCCGAGCACGCCCGCCTGCAGGGCGATGGCATCGTGACGTGCGGGGGCAGGCGCGTGGAGCATGGTGGCTGGATGGTTCCAAGCGTGAGCGGCGCGCGTACTGTGCCCGAATACACATCCACGCCATGTGTACTTCGCCGACGGCGTGATCAGTGACGGCGGCGCGACAGCAATAGCCCAATGCCCACCACGGGCACGATCCCAAGCATCGGTGCTTTGTACAACGGCCAGCCATGCAGTACGCCCGTGATCACCAGTGCCGCCGTCGCCAGCAACAGGACCGCACCCCAAGCGCGTGCGGGCCAGGCACCGAAGAAGTGGCGACGTTGCGGAGCGGCGGCAGCATTGGCGGGCCGCTTCGCGAGAGCCTCTGCCAGCGCGTCCCGGAAGGTTGAGAATTCATGCGTCGATGCCCGTGTGCGCTGGAGCAGCACGCTCGGTCCATCGATCAGGGTCAGATCAACATGATCGTCCAGGTTGTAGGACCGGATCTGCTTGAACGGGAGAGGAGCACGGTGCTGGAATACCAGACGATCATGTTCCAGTGCCACCCGGTCCCGTCGAGGGGGATAGACAGCGAAGGCGAGGATCAACGCCGACAGCGTGAAAACCGCTGCCGCACCCAGTGCGGTGAGAAGTCCAAGTTCGGGTGCGCGGGCGAACAGGAGTGTTGCCAGTGGTACGGCCCCGATGGCAAACATGGCGTACAGGTGATAGCGCCTGAAGATGCGCACTTCACTGTCGATCTTCCGGGGCCGGGCGGGGAGGCGGGAGTGGGCGATGGGTAACTTCAAGGACTGTGTTCGATCACGGCTTTCCGGCAAGAGAGCGTGGCGTCGCGTTGCAATGAAGTCCATGCAACTATTTTGAATCCACCCTTGCTGGACCTCTGTGTGAGTCCTCGTGCGCCTTCGCCCACGCATCTGCTCAGTCGAACTCTCCCTCGGCCGATTCCAGCCGTTGCCGGTAGGCAGCGCGGTGCTGATACAAACGCTGGCATTCGGCCGACCTGTGGATGCGGCTGCCGGGTTCGTTGGCTACCGAGTCGCACATCCGCGCAATATGATTGTTCTCTGCCAGCTCGGTGACGAAGAACACGGCGGTGATGCCGGTACCGAGCAGCA
Source organism: Stenotrophomonas sp. FR024 (assembly GCF_047500745.2). Lineage (NCBI taxonomy): Bacteria > Pseudomonadati > Pseudomonadota > Gammaproteobacteria > Lysobacterales > Lysobacteraceae > Stenotrophomonas > Stenotrophomonas sp. FR024. Next base: position 126,472 of record NZ_JAXAXM020000012.1, on the reverse strand, counting down.
CCACGTAGAGCAGGCGGCTGAGCCAGCGTGACAGCTTGCGCTCGAAGTGCTGCTGGATGGTCAGGTCGAAGCGGATGATGCTGAGCACAATCCAGATGATCGCGACCAGGAAGCAGAGCGTGGGCAACAGGCCGCGCCAGAGCCCGGCCTCGTAGACCGATTCGTTGTAATGGACGGCAGCCCCGGCACCGGCGATGGCGATGGCAAGTGCCCAGTTGCGGCCCAGCGAGAGCAGGTCATCGAGCAGCTTCTCGCGGTTCCTGGTTGATCCTGCTGCCACGTGGGTTCCATCTCCATGCTGCGACCGGCGACGGACTGCCGCCGATCCTGCAGATGGTGGAGCATCGCTGCGGCGATGAGAAGACCGCGCGGCTCAATGTGCGATGGCGCGGGCGCTGATCCAGCGCCGGTAGCGGCGGGTCCGACACTTTGCGGCCGCCTGTGCCAGCAGCAGTGCCCACGCCGGTGAAACCGTGGGTGCGGTGGGGCGGCGCCGGCTCAACCGGCCCAGCTGATACTTCACTGCCGCCATGTGCGCGCTGGCCGCCAGCGGCTTGCTGCGCCAGTTGATGTTGCGCAGCGTCGGCACCGGGTCGCGGCCCTGCTGCCAGTGCTGTGGCAGATCCGGCTCGATCGCCAGTGCGGTGGCGATGCCGACCATGGCCACGCCGCTGGCCAGCACCTGTTCTGCCACTTCGCGGCGGCGGATGCCACCGGTGACCATCAACGGCATCGTTGCCACCGTGGCGATCTCGCGTGCGAATTCGAGGAAGTACGCTTCGCGGGCCACGCTGCGATCGTCGCGTGCGGCGCCGGTCATGGCCGGTGCTTCATAGCTGCCGCCGGACAGTTCGACCAGATCCACGCCGAGGGGGGCCAGCATCTCCACCACGGCGCGTGCATCCTCGGGCGAGAAACCGCCGCGCTGGAAATCGGCGGAGTTGAGCTTCACCGCCACTGCGAAGGCGGGCGCCACCGCCGCGCGCACACCCTGCACGATCTCCAGCAGCAGGCGCGCACGGTTTTCCAGGCTGCCGCCCCACTGGTCCTCCCGCCGGTTCGACAGCGGTGACAGGAACTGGCTGAGCAGGTAGCCGTGCGCGGCATGGATCTCCACGCCACTGAAACCGGCGCGCTCGGCCAGTTCGGCACTGCGGATGAAGCGCGCGATCACCGAGTCGATGTCGTCCTCGGTCATCGCCTTCGGCGGTGCGAACTGCTTGGACAGCGCGCCCATCTGCAATGCAACGGCCGACGGCGCGAGCGCGGGTTGACCGAGTGCGGCCGGCATCTGCCGCCCGGGGTGATTGATCTGCATCCACATCTGTGCGCCCCGCGAGCGGGCAGTGTCCGCCCAGGCGGTGAAGCGGTCGAGGTGGCGATCATCCTCCAGTACCACGCCGCCGGGCCCAGTCATGGCGCGCCCATCGACCATCACGTTGCCGGTGATGATCAGTCCGGCGCCGCCGTCGGCCCAGCGCTGGTACAACTGCAGCAGCGCTTCGGAGGGAGCGTGGTCGGCGTCGGCCATGTTTTCTTCCATCGCCGCCTTGGCGATGCGGTTGCGGATGACGGCACCGGAGGGCAGTGCCAGGGGCGAGAACAGCGACATCGGACAGCTCCAGGACAGGGGAATGGGGCTACGCTAACCTTCAAGTTTGATTGAAGGTCAACAGGCTTCCATGTCGAGGATTCAGGCAGATGAAGATCGGTGAGCTGGCCCGCCGCACGGGCCTGGCAGCGTCGCGCATCCGCTTCTACGAAGAGGCCGGGTTGCTCGTGGTCCAGCGCCAGGCCAACAGCTACCGCGATTATCCGGAGCAGGCGGTGCTGCTGCTGGAACTGATCACCGGTGCGCAGCGCGCCGGTTTCAGCCTGGAAGAGATCCGCGCGCTGTTGCCGCCGGACATGGGCCAGTGGCAGCACGACGCATTGATCTCGATGCTGCAGCAGAAGGTGGCCGACATCGAGGCGCTGCAGTTGCGGCTGGCAGAGAGCCGGGCGCACCTGCTGGCCCTGATCGAGGACATCCAGGCGCGGCCGGAGGGCATCGACTGCGCGGCCAACTCGCGGCGGGTGCTGGAGCGCGTCAAGCGCGGTGAGCTGGCGCGCCCGACACTTGCGGCCGGCGATACGGCATTGCTGCGGCCGGATCGCCGCCGCCGCGCGGGCAGCAGCTGACGATCCGGCGCGAAGGTCAGTGACTGCCCACGCCGGCTGTCTTGCGCTTCCTGTCCAGCATCACCGCCACGCACCACAGTAGCAGGCCGCCGATGGCGGTGGCCGCGCCCACATAGCCAGTGCTGGCCGGGCTGAAGCCGGCGCTGATCGCCATGCCGCCCAGCCACGGGCCGAGCGCGTTAGCGGTATTGAAGGCGGCATGGTTGGAGGCGGCAGCCAGGGTCTGGGCTTCGCCGGCCACGTCCATCAGGCGCGTCTGCAGCACTGCCGCCAGCGCACCCATGGTGCCGACGGTGATGATCATCGGGCCGATGGTCCACACCGATTGCGCGGCCAGCGGATACAGCAGCAGCATCACGATCGACCACAGCAGCACCACCGCAGCGGCCTTGAAGTGGAACTTGTCGACCAGCCAGCCACCGGCGATGTTGCCGATGATCGCGCCGATGCCGAACACGCCCACGGCCAGTGGCATCCAAGATTCGGCCACGCCGGTGACCTGCACCAGGGTGGGTGCCAGGTAGGTGAACACGCAGAACATGCCGGCGAAGCCGACCGCGCCGATCGCCAGTGCCAGCCACACCTGGGTGGTATTGAACGCGCGCAGTTCGCGCATCGGCGAAGTTCGCACCTCATCCGGGTCCGGCAGCAGGAAGCGCGCGATCATCGCCACGGTGGCGATGGCCAGCACGCTGACCAGGGCAAAGGCGGTGCGCCAGCTCAGCTGCTGGCCCAGCCAGGTGGTCAGCGGATTGCCGACCAGGATCGCGATCGACAGGCCCAGCAGTACGCGCGACATCGCCTGGCCGCGCTGGCCGGCCGGACTGATTGCGGCGGCCACCAGCATCGCCACGCCGAAGTAGGCGCCATGCGGCAGGCCGGCAACGAAACGTGCGATCAGCATCGTGCCGTAGTTCGGTGCCAGTGCGCTGGCCAGGTTGCCGACAGCATAGAAGCCCATCAGCGCCAGCAGCAGCTTGCGGCGCGGGAAGCTGGCGCCGACGAAGGCGAGAATCGGCGCACCGACGACCACGCCGATGGCATAGGCGCTGATCAGGTGGCCGACCTGGGTTTCGGAGATCGACAGGCCACGGCTGATCTCCAGCATCAGGCCCATGCTGGCGAACTCGCTGGTACCGATGGCGAAGCCGCCCAGGGACAGGGCAAGGATGATCAGGGTGCGCTGACGGGGCGTCAGCCGCGCAGCCAGGGAAGAGTTGGGGCTCATGCGGGGCCGATGGGGGCGGGGAGCCGTGCATTGTACTGCTGCACCGCAACAGCAGCAGCCATGCTGAGGGTAAATCAGCGTTTGATCCGTGGGGTTGCGGCAACCCGGGCACGGGCTCGGTACGAAAGCAGGTTCGGCGCATTGTTGTCGGCGTCCTGCATGTAATGACGACATGGACGTCGGCATGATGCGAAACACAGGGGCTGCGGAGTGCTGGAACAAGGAGGATGTCGATGCAGGAATTCAGGCATGTGCTGGAGACGCGCGGCCGCTATCAGCTGGTAGCGGTGTCCTACGCGCCGGTGTACGCTCCGGGCGATGTGGTCGGCCATGCGGTCGTCGCCGACGATGGGGATCGTCTGACCGACCTGATGTCGCTGGCCGAAGCGCGCCAACGCCTGCAGGCACTGGTGCGTGAAGAGGGCGAAGAGCCCGGGCTGGAGAACGAAAACCACCTGCGGAAGAAGGCGTCGCGCTGGCGCCGCCGCTAGGCCGTCGCGCCCTTGTGCGCATCATGGAGGATCCGGGTGTTGCCCAGTAAGAAGTATCTGCTCATCGCCATCATCACGCTGGCGACCCTGCTGCTTGGTTTCGTGTTTTCCGGTTACCTGACCCTGTTGTTGCTGGGGTTGGACACCAAGCTGTTCACCTGGAACACGTACTACCAGTATTACCACGCCATTGGCCAGCCGCAGGTCGCGCCGTTCGTGGGCAAGATCAAGTGGGCCGGTTATCTCGGCTTCGGCCTGCCGCTGCTGGTGCTGCTGGTGACCGGCCTGGTGCTGCTGCTGAAGAAGGACAAGCGCTCGTTGCACGGCGACGCGCGCTTTGCCACCGGCGCCGACCTGTCCAAGCACGGCATGTTCAAGAAGACCGGCCAGAGCATCGTGGTTGGCAGCCATGGCGGCAAGCTGGTGCGGCTGGACGGCCAGCAGTTCGTGATCCTTGCAGCGCCCACCCGCTCGGGCAAGGGCGTGGGCGTGGTCATTCCGAACCTGCTGGAGTACGGCGAATCGCTGGTGGTGCTGGACATCAAGCAGGAGAACTTCGACCTGACCAGCGGCTGGCGTGCCAGCCAAGGGCAGGAGATCTACCTGTTCAATCCTTTCGCCGAAGATCGGCGCACGCACCGCTGGAACCCGCTCAGCTATGTTTCCGATGACCCGGCGTTCCGTGTCTCGGACCTGATGAGCATCGCCGCGATGTTGTATCCGGACGGGGCCGAGGACCAGAAATTCTGGGTCAGCCAGGCGCGCAATGCGTTCATGGCCTTCACCCTGTATCTGTTCGAGAACTGGGATGACGAGCGCAGCAGCGGATTCCCGGGCGGCTCGGGCACGCCGACGCTGGGCGCTGTCTACCGGTTGTCATCGGGCGACGGCACCGATCTGAAGAAGTACCTCAAGGCCTTGTCGGAGCGGTCGTTCCTCAGTGGCAACGCACGTTCGGCATTCGCCAACATGCTGTCCCAGGCCGATGAGACCTTCGCCTCGATCCTGGGCACCTTCAAGGAGCCGCTCAATCCCTGGATCAATCCGGTGCTGGACAAGGCCACCAGCAGCAACGACTTCCTGCTGACCGATGTCCGCAAGAAGAAGATGACCATCTACATCGGCATCCAGCCCAACAAGCTGGCCGAGAGCCGATTGATCATCAACCTGTTCTTCAGCCAGTTGATCAACCTCAACACCAAGGAACTGCCCAAGTCCAACCCGGACCTGAAGTACCAGTGCCTGCTGTTGATGGACGAATTCACCTCGATCGGCAAGGTCGAGATCATCGCCTCGGCGGTGTCCTACATGGCCGGTTACAACATCCGCCTGCTGCCGATCATCCAGAGCATGTCCCAGCTTGATGCCACCTACGGCCGGGAAGTGTCACGCACGATCATCACCAACCACGCACTGCAGATCCTGTACGCGCCGCGCGAGCAGCAGGACGCCAACGACTACTCGGACATGCTGGGCTACACCACCGTCCGCAAGAAGAACGTCACCCATGCCCGTGAGAAGACCCACAACTTCACCGAAGAGCGGCGTGCACTGATGCTGCCGCAGGAGCTGAAGGCGATGGGGCCGGACAAGGAAGTATTCCTCTACGAGGGCATACCGCATCCGGTGAAGTGCGACAAGATCCGCTATTACAAGGATCGCTATTTCACATCGCGGCTGCTGCCGAAGGTCGACGTTCCGATGCTTAACGTCTAATTCACGTCGCTAAATTTGTGACGTAGATTCATATTCACCGACGTGAAACCGTGAGCTGAGTCAAAAATTCGGCATCTGTTCATAGATTTTCAGACTTGTCTGACATGGAATTGACGCGTGGTTGTGTAACTCTGTGTGCGTCATCCAGAAGTGTGTGCTGGATGCCAAAAGTTGTAACGCAGGGTGGCCAGGAGTTTGTGCCATGGAAACAAGGATGGTTTCGACGTTGGTGAGGGTGTGCGGGTGTGTCGTCGGCAACGTCTGGCGGCCCCGCGACCTGGTTGGCAGCTTTCGGGCTGCAGGGGAGCCGGGGCAGGTGTGCTGCATGCCAGCGCGTCTCCCCGATTCCGGCGTGCGCCATGCAGCGCCGGACGGCCAGGGAACCAACGCTCGGGACTGCTTTTTCGTACGTCAAAGTGAAGCCCGTATGAATCAGGCGTTTATCGCGAAAATCTCCATCGCCGCAGTCGCGGCGCTGATGGTGGCAGGGTGTGCCACCAAGTCCGCCCCCGATTTCGGTGGGCGCTGGAAGCCGGTCAACCGCTTTGCCGTGGCGACGACCGAGATCCCGCTGTATTCCAGCTACGTCTACCAGGCCTCGCCGATGGATGGAACGCTCAAAGCCATGCTCGAGCGCTGGGCCAAGGATTCCGGACGAACACTGGACTACCGCCTCAGCTCGGACTTCACGCTGTATGGCGCGGTCTCGAAGATCGACACCACCAATGCGCAGCAGGCCGTGATCGATCTGACTTCGGCGTATTCGGCGCAAGGCATCTCCGTCTCCATTGTTGGCAACCAGATCGTTGTGCAGAGCGCTGGCTCGACGCCCACCGCGTCGGCGCAGAGCGCTGATTCCAACAGCGGCACCTGAGTCCACCTCGAAACCATCGAACGTGCCGCTCCCCGCGCCTGTCGCAGGGGCTCCATGCCCATTGATGTTTCAGCAGTACGGAAGAATCCATGTTCCGCAAGAAGGATCCCGGCAACAGTCCCAAGGTCGAGCAGTCGGTCGCCAAGGCGGTCAGCTACGAGATCACCGTGGCCGACATGGCGCGTCGCAGCGAGCGCCGTGCCTGGTGGGTCGCCACGGGCTCGTTGCTGATGTCGCTCGCACTGGCGGGCGGCTACTACTACATGCTGCCGCTGAAGGAGAAGGTGCCGTTCCTGGTGATGGCCGATGCGTACACGGGTACCGCGACGGTCGCACGCCTGAGCGGGACCTTCCAGGGCGAGACGATTACCAGCAACGAAGCGATCAATCGCAGCAATGTGGCCCAGTACGTACTGGCGCGCGAGTCGTACGACTCGGCGGTGATGGGCCTGCGCGATTGGGAACTGGTGTTCGTGATGTCCACCGATCCGGTGGCGCAGTCCATGCGCGTGCGCTATGCCGGCAACAACCCGCAGAACCCGTTCGTGATGTATGGCCGCGAACGCGCCATCCGGGTCAAGATCCTCAGCATCACGCCGCTGGGCGCCGAAGCGAACGGCAGCTTCCGCGGTGCGTCGGTGCGCATCCAGCGCAGCCTGTTGGACAAGCGCACTGGCGTTGCCACCTACCTGGACAATCAGCTGGTGACGATGCGCTTCGGCTACAACCAGAACCTCGCGCTGTCCGAGCAGGATCGTATCCTCAATCCGCTGGCCTTCCAGGTCACCGAGTATCGCGTCGACAACGACTATTCCCGTGGCGTCCCGGTGCCGGATGACGGCGCCATGCAGGCGCAGGCGCAGCAGGCTGCACAGGCCGCGCAGCAGGCACAGGGCGTCTACGATCCGAACAATCCGGCTGCGGCCACGATGATCGATCCTGCCACCGGCCAACCGGTCGCGGCTCCGGTCAACGGCCAGGTGCCGGGTCAGGCGATGCCGGGCCAGCCCGTACAGGGTCAACCCATGCCGGGTCAGCCGGTGCAGGGGCAAGTAACGCCGGGGCACGCCATGCCCGGACAGCCGGCCATGAGGCCGGCGCAGAACAATTCCACCGGAACTGCTGATGGAGCAAGCAACCGATGAGTAGTCGAAATATCAGGGGAAGCGCGCTGGCGCTGCTGTCGATGTTGTCGCTGTTGTTTTCAGCAGCAGCGATGGCGCAGGCGGTGGACCACTACGAGTACGAGAAGGACCGCATCTATCCGGTTCGCACCGGCCTGGGCCTGACCACCCAGATCGAGTTGAGCCCGAACGAGAAGATCCTCGACTACAGCACCGGCTTCAGCAGCGGCTGGGAGCTGACCCGCCGCGAGAACGTGTTCTACCTCAAGCCGAAGAACGTCGACGTGGACACCAACATGATGGTGCGCACCGAGACCCACTCCTACATCTTCGAGCTGAAGGTGGTAGCCACTGACTGGCGCCAGCTGGAACAGGCGCGTCGTGCAGGCGTGCAGTACAAGATCGCCTTCGTCTATCCGAACGACACCGTGTTCGGCGTCGCCCAGGAAGCGGTCGAAGAAGAGGCCAAGCCATTGTTGAGCTCTGAACTGGCCAAGGACCGCCAGTACAACTTCAACTACTCCTATTCGACCAGCAAGGCGAAGAAGATGGGATGGCTGATCCCGGTCAACGCCTATGACGATGGTCGTTTCACCTATCTGAAACTGCCGAATTCGCCGGAGTACAAGACCGGCATCTTCCCGGCGGTTTTCGGTCGCGAAACGGAATACGGTGAAGACTTCGTGGTCAACACCACGGTTGAAGGCAATACGCTGATCGTGCACGGGACGCACCCGTACCTGGTCATCCGCCACGGCGACTTCGTCGTCGGCCTGCGAAGGAACGTGAAGAAATGAGCCAGCAGAACACTCCCGGAAACGACCCGAACAACGGACGCGACGAGAGCCAGAGCCCGTATGGCGCACAGGGTGCCCCGGACGCGCCGTCGAATCCCTACTTCGGCACGGCCCAGGCCGAGCCAGCGCCGGACCTTGATGCGGCCGCGCCGCAGCTGCGCTCGGCCGAAGAGCAGCGGTTGAATCGCAAGGCCCTGCTGTTCCTCGGCGGCATCGTGCTGCTGCTGATGGCAATGGGCTTCCTGCTGTTCCGCAAGGGCCAGGATAGTGATGACGCCGTGCAGAAGGTGCCGGATGTCGCACGTGCCAGCACGCCGACATTGCCGGACGTTGCGCCGCCTCCGCAGGCGCCGCCGACTGCCGCCGAACCGATTCCCATGCTTCCGCCGATGCCACAGGACGAAGGTCCGAAGCTGGTGCCCATCGCATCCCGGCCGGAAGCCATGGGACCCCGTGAGCCGACGCTGGTCGAGCGCCGGATGGCTGGCGTGGATGATGCCGCGCTTGCGGCAGGCAATCGCGCGCAACCGCAGCGCAGTGCGCTCGACGAACAGACCCGCCAGGCGCTGCTTGCGAACATGATGCCCAACCAGCAGGGGCAGCAGAAGATCCGCCGTGGGCCGGATGTGGAAGACGTTTCCAGTGCCACCTACATCCAGAGCCCCGATGCGCTGCTGGTGCGCGGCACCTACCTGCGGTGCGTGCTGGAAACCCGCATCATCACCGATCTGGCCGGCTACACGTCGTGCCTGCTGACCGAGCCGGTGTACTCGATCAACGGTCGCAACCTGCTGCTGCCCAAGGGCTCCAAGATCTATGGCGCCTACGGCGGTGGTCCGATCGGCAAGCGCGTGGAAGTGATCTGGGATCGCATCACCACCCCCAATGGCATCGATGTTGCGATGTCCAGCCCGGGCGTGGATCAGCTGGGCGGCGCCGGTCATCCGGGCCAGTACAGCGCGCACTGGGGCAGCCGTATCGCCTCGGCGCTGATGATCAGCCTGATTTCCGATGCCTTCAAGTACGCGGCTGCCGAACACGGTCCGGAGACGACCACCATCGCCAACAACGGCATGACGGTGCAGTCGCCCTATGAGAGTGCTACCGCACGCACGATGGAGCGCCTGGCCAACGAGGCACTCAGCAGCAACCGTCGTCCGCCGACAGTCACCATCAACCAGGGCACGATCGTGAACGTCTACGTCGCCAAGGACGTCGACTTCACCAACGTGCTCCACCCCCGCCGGTAACCCAACGAACGATCATGGACGCCGAAGTGTCACCCCTCGCCCTCGTCTCCAGCGATTTCCTGCGCTATCAGTACGAAGTGCTGGGCATCGCCGAGTACATGACTTCCCCGGAAGTGACGGAAATCTGCATCAACCGTCCCGGTGAGCTGTACCTGGAAACCCGGGCGGGGTGGCAGCGGGTAGACGTGCCGAGCCTGACCTTCGAGCGGGCCCGGCAGTTCTGCACGGCCGTCGTCAATGAGAGCAATACCGGCCAGCGCATCACCGATGCTGATCCGGTCGTCTCGCTGACCTTCCCGACCGGGCAGCGTGCGCAGTTCGTAATTCCGCCTGCCTGCGATGCCGGCAAGGTTTCGATCACTATCCGCCTGCCGTCCAAGCACACCAAGTCGCTCACCCAGTACCACGAGGATGGTTTCTTCAACCAGATTCTGGAACAGGATGGCAGTCTGAGCGAGCAGGATCGCGAGCTGCTGGAGCTGCGCCAGCAGCGCGAGTACGCCGAGTTCTTCCGGCGTGCGGTCATGTACCGCAAGAACATCGTCGTATCCGGTGCGACCGGCAGCGGCAAGACCACCTTCATGAAAGCGCTGGTCAATCATATCCCCGACAACGAACGCCTGGTCACGATCGAGGATGCGCGCGAGCTGTTTCTGACCCAACCCAATGTGGTGCACCTGCTGTACTCCAAGGGGGGGCAGAGCACCAGCAATGTCAGCGCAAAGAGCTGCATGGAAGCCTGTCTGCGCATGAAACCCGAGCGCATCATCCTGGCCGAGCTGCGCGGTGACGAGGCGTTCTACTTCATCCGCAACTGCGCATCGGGCCATCCGGGCTCGATCACCAGTTGCCATGCCGGCAGCCCGGAGCAGACCTGGGATCAGCTGGCGCTGATGGTCAAGGCCTCGACCGAAGGTTCGGGCCTGGAATTCAACGTGATCAAGCGACTGCTGATGATGACCATCGACATCGTCGTGCATATCAAGGCGCACGCAGGCTCGCGCTATATCACCGGTATTGATTTCAATCCTGGGCGTGCCCAGGGGCAGGAGGGCTGACCAATGCTGCCAGGACTGGAAATGATGGCGTGCCCGGAAATGGCCGTCTCGATGGACGTGATGCAGCACGTCATCAACGTGGAATCGTCGCGCAACCCTTACGCCATCGGCGTGGTCGGCGGTGCCTTGGTGCGCCAGCCCAAGGCCCTGGACGAGGCGCTGGCCACCGTTCGCATGCTGGAGGAGAAGGGCTACAACTTCTCCATTGGCCTGGCCCAGGTCAATCGCTACAACCTCGGCAAGTACGGTCTGGATTCCTACGAGAAGGCCTTCCAGCAGTGCCCGAACCTGCAGGCCGGTTCGCGCATCCTCGCCGAGTGCTACAAGCGCTCCGGTGGTGACTGGGGCAAGTCATTCAGTTGCTACTACTCGGGCAATTTCGAGACTGGCTTCCGCCATGGCTATGTGCAGAAGGTCTATGACTCGATGCGCCGTGGGCAGCAGCTTGCCAGCAATGGTGTTGCACCGATCGACGTGGTGAGTCGCGGCGAACGCCGCAGCGTGAAGGTCGAGCATCACCCGCAGCTCGCTTCGCCGGCGCAGGCGCGCATCGTTGCGCAGGCGAGTGGCCCGGTGTACGTGCCGTCGGAGGACCCGGCACGTGCGTATGTCGTGTATCCGTCCACCGGTGCAATGGCGCGGGGCAGCCTGCTGAACATCGCCGACCAGGCGCTTTCCAAAGTGGTACTGGGCTCGGTGGATCGGATGATGCAGCCGCAGGCGCAGCCCACCCAAGGGGCCGCCTATCCGCAGCAACAGGCCGGTGGCATGCCGCAGCAGCTGCCTCAGCAGGGTCCGGCGCAGGCGATGGCCATGCCGCAGCAGTTGCCAGGTGCTGCAGGTGGCAGCAACGAGGGCCCTGTGATGTTGCGGCCCTGGAATGAGCGCAATCAGCCAGTGGCCGGCAATGGCAGTTCATATAACGCACCGGCACAGTCCGCACCGGTGCAGCAGATTCCCGCAGGGGATGCGGCCTTCGTGTTCTGACGAAGTCGTGGTACGGCCAGTCCCCCGGCTGGTCGATTCAGTTGTGTTAGTCCATCAACAAGGAAATCAATCCATGAAGCGATCCAATCTCGACCTCGTCCAGGCCCAGCGCACGCTGAAGACCCTGCTGATGGCCACTCTGTTCGTCGGCGCACTGTTTGCCCCGCAAGTCTTCGCCAACGGCGCCACCGACTTCGGCGGCACCGACAAGAAGGTCTGCAGCTTCTTCAACAACATCAACGGCCTGCTGAACATCGCCTCGATCGCCGTGGTCACCATCGCGGTGATCTTCGCTGGTTACCAGATCGCCTTCGCGCACAAGCGCATCGCTGACGTCGCCCCGATCCTGATCGGTGGCGTGCTGATCGGCGCCGCAGGCCAGATCGCGCGCATGCTGCTGGGTGATGGCAGCGACGGCAAGTGCGGTGGTGGCACCAGCACCTCCTACCTGATCAACCACGTGATCCAGTACTACAGTGCATAAGAACGTCGTGTTCCGCGGCTGCACGCGTCCAGCGATGTTCCTGGGCGTTCCCTACCTGCCATTCTTCATGGTGGCAGGCGGGCTGTTGCTGCTCAGCATGTACACGAACTTCTGGTTCCTGCTCACCATTCCGGTGGCGGTCTTCATCATGCGGCACATGGCCAAGCGTGACGAGATGATCTTCCGTCTGCTGGGCCTGCGCCTGATGTTCAAGCTGAAGGTGCGCAACGTGCAGGAGCACGATGGCATGTGGGTGCTCAACCCCAACCATTACCGCAACAAGCCGGCCCGAATGGATTGAGGTCCGGATCCGGCCTGGCGGGCATCCGCGCCCGCCAGGTCTCTTGAAACTTCTTGGCAGTACCTCTTTGGAAGCAGTCGTATGTTCAGCCCTGACACCTCCATCAGTGAGTTCATCCCGTTGTCGTCGCATGTCGCCCCGAACGTGGTCAAGACCACGGGCGGCGACTACCTGCTGACCTGGCATCTGGAAGGGCTGCCGTTTGTCGGCCGAGAGGAGTGGGAGCTCGAGCATCGCCACAACACGTTCAACCGCCTGCTGCAGACCCAGCGCGCACCGGACTTTGTCAACGTGGCTTTCTGGGTGCACGACATCCGTCGCCGCCGCACGCTGAAGGGCAAGAGCAGCTACAAGCAGCGCTTCAACCAGGACGTGTCCGACCAGTACATGGGCATGCTGTCCTCGCAGCGCATCATGCAGAACGAGCTGTACCTGACCATGATCTACCGCCCGGTGGTGGCGGGTAAACGCTTCGTCGAAAAGTCGGCGAACGTGGACAAGCTGCGCGCCGAGCAGGAGCAGGCGGTAGAGAAGTTGATGGAACTGGCCGGCAACGTCGAGGCCGTGATCCGCGACTACGCGCCGTATCGACTGGGTATGTACGAAGCCAAGAATGGCGTTGTGTTTTCGGAAACGCTGGAGCTGTTCGGCTACCTGATCAATCGCATCGACGAGCCGGTGCCGGTGCTTTCGGCACCGATCAAGGATTACCTGCCGGTCAGCCGCCATATGTTCTCGGCTAAGACGGGCGATTTCGCGATCAATACCCCGAATGGTGCCAATCACTACGGCGCCATTCTGAACATCAAGGAGTATGCCGAGGGGACCTATCCGGGCATCCTCAACGGTCTGAAATATCTGGACTACGAGTACGTCATCACCCATTCGTTCAGCCCGATGGGGCGTCAGGATGCGCTGAAGGTGCTCGACCGCACCAAGGGCATGATGATCTCCTCCGGCGACAAGGCGGTCAGCCAGATCGTCGAGCTCGACCAGGCCATGGATCAGCTGTCGTCGGGCAACTTCGTGCTGGGTGAATACCACTTCATCATGGCGGTCTACGGCGACACGCAGGCCAAGCTTTCGCAGAACGTCGCCTCGACCCGTGCCGAGCTGTCAAACGCCGGATTCGTGTCGACCAAGGAAGACCTGGCGGTTACCTCGTCCTTCTATTCGCAGCTGCCGGGTAACTGGCGCTACCGCACTCGCCTGGCCAATGTCAGTTCGCTGAACTTCCTGGGCCTGTCGCCGCTGCACAACTTCGCCACCGGCAAGCAGCACAACAATCCGTGGGGCGACTGCGTCACCACGTTGCAGACCACCAACGGCCAGCCGTACTACTTCAATTTCCACGCGACCCATCCGTCGGAAAACTCGCTGGGCGAGAAGGCGATCGCCAACACCATGGTGATCGGCAAGTCCGGTACCGGTAAGACCGCGCTGATCAACTTCCTGCTCAGCCAGGTGCAGAAGTACGAGCCCTCGCCGACCATCTTCTTCTTCGACAAGGACCGCGGTGCTGAGATCTTCGTGCGTGCCTGCGGAGGTAACTATCTGGCCCTGGAGAACGGCGCGCCGACCGGCTTCAATCCGTTCCAGTGCGAGAACAACGAAGCCAACGTGCAGTTCCTGGCCGACCTGATCAAGGTGCTGGCCGGCAAGCGCGAGTACAGCGCCCGCGAGGAAGAAGACATCTACCGCGCCGTGGAAAGCATGCTCGATACGCCGATGCACCTGCGCAGCATGACCAACTTCCAGAAGAGCCTGCCCAACATGGGCGACGATGGCCTCTACGCGCGCATGCGCCGCTGGACCTCGGGCAACTCGCTGGGCTGGGTGTTCGATAATCCGATCGATACCGTTGACCTGAGCAAGGCCAACATCATCGGCTTCGACTACACCGACATCATCGACAACCCTGAAGTGCGCGTGCCGGTCATTAATTACCTGCTGCACCGCCTGGAGTCGCTGATCGACGGCCGTCCGCTGATCTATGTGATGGACGAGTTCTGGAAGATCCTGGATGGCGAGGGTGGCCTGAAGGAGTTCGCGAAGAACAAGCAGAAGACCATCCGTAAGCAGAATGGTCTCGGCATCTTTGCCACACAGAGCCCGGAGGACGCGCTGAAGAGTGATATCTCCGCCGCCCTGATCGAACAGACCGCTACCCTGATCCTGCTGCCGAACCCGAATGCCAGCAAGAGCGACTACATGGATGGCCTGAAGTTGACCGAGGCCGAGTTCAATGTGGTTACCGCCTTGGACGAGCGCTCGCGTTGCTTCCTGGTCAAGCAGGGTCATGCGTCCAGTGTCTGCCAGCTCAACCTGCGCGGCATGGACGACATCCTGTCGGTGATCTCGGCGTCGACCGACAACATCGACATCATGCATCGTGTCCTGCAGACCGCCGCCGTGCGTGCACGTGTGACGGTGGATGAGCTGACGCCGGAACAGTGGCTGGAAGATTTCTACAAGAACCGCAAGGGCTCCGGAAAGCCCGCATCCAACAGTAAGGAGGTTGCAGCATGACTGTCGCAACGGACGTGAACGCAGCAAGCCCCTTGAATTCGATGGAGAAGAACATGGAAACCACTGCCCGTACTGCCAAGACGCCGAGTGCAGTCTCCCGGCTCCGTTCCACCGCCATGGCGATTTCCGTCGCCGCATTGCTCAGCTTCCCCGTGAAGGGATACACCATCCCGGTGGTTGAGGTTGGCTTGAATACCTTCAACAGCACGCTGACTGAGGTCCATACGCTTGCCGCTCAGGGGGAAGCCTTGCTCGAGTACAGTACCCAGGCGCAACGGTTTCTGGAAACAACTCAGAACTGGGCGCAGAAGCTGGCGAAGTTCAATCAGATCATCGCCTCGCCACTGATGCCTCAAGGCGTGAAGCTGGAGCCGGTTCCGCTTGAGTGGAATGTTGCCGAGCGCTGCGGCGCCGGCAATATCATGAGCCTGAGCGGTATCCTCACTGCGTTGGACTTGAGCCCGGGTGGGGACATCATCGCCCAGCAGCGCAACATCTGCGCTGCAATCCAGGTCATGGAGAATCAGAAGTACAACGAGACCGTGGAAGTTGTGCAGAAGACGATGCCCGACATGCGCAAGGTGCTGGACAGGATCAAGGATATCCGCGATCTGTGGAGCGGCGAGGGTGCGATGGCAGAGGCCTCCGCGAATGCAGTCGTTTCTGACGCCTATATGCAGGCGGATTTTGCGACCTGGGAAAAGAAGACTGAAGGGTATGACAAGCAGATTCAGGCGCTGACCAAGATGCAGCAGATTCTTGCGCAGCGCGCATTGAAGGGTACCGGTCAGTCACCTCTCGGTACCGTAGTGAAGGCCGCGGCACTGAAGGCAGCGCTCTCCAACTGATTAGACGCTGCTCCGGTCGAGCTGCAATCACATTCTAGGTGAAGTTATGGATCTTGGGCTGATGGATGGCATGTTGGGGCAAGGCCCCCTGCACATGCTGCAGAATCTGCACGCGTCATCCTCAATTGGTGACTTTGTGTTCTTCCGGCTGATCCTCGATTACCTGCATAAGGAAATCGCGGAGTACGGCGTCAAGCTGCTTGGACGCATGATGGCGTGGGTCGGTGGCATTGCACTGACTCTCATGACGCTCTGGGTGCTGATTCAGGGTTTCCGGATCGCCACCGGTCGCAGCCGCGATTCGATGATGGTGCTCGTGACCAACATGGCCAAGGCTGCGCTGATCGTGTCGGTTGCCACGACCATGGGTATGTTCGGTCGCGAGATGCATGGCTTTCTCATCAATGACGTGAAGAACGAGATTACTTACGTCGTGACCGGGAAGAAGGACTCGCCGGAGGATCTGATCGATGAGAACCTGGGCTACATGCAGCTGGCGCTATCCAGCGTTGACGCGCTGGACGTGATGAGCGACGTGACGCTGGACAACGCCAAGACCCGTGCCATGTGGTTCATTGGCATGGGCACGGGTGGTCCGGCAGTCACGGCTGGCTCAATGCTTTTGCTGTATGAGGTCGCGCTGGCATTGTTCATCGGCCTGGGGCCATTATTCATCCTGTGCTTGCTGTTTGACCAGACCAAGCAGCTGTTCCAGAAGTGGCTGCTCTACGGCATAGGCACGATGTTCTCCATGGCGGTTCTGGCAGCGATGACCGGCATCGCGATGAAGATGGTGTCCAAGGTTGCGTTCGCCTTCTGGGGAAGCACGTTGACGGGCACGCTGATGGGTCAGAATTTCAGTGAAGGTATGTCGAGCATGGCACTGCAGCAAGGCGGCATGGGCCTGATCCTGACCACGCTGATTCTGACTGCGCCCCCAATGGCGGCGATGTTCTTCCAGGGAACATTGGGCAGCTTCATGGCATATTCGCAGATAGGCGGTAGTGCAGTACCGGCATCGCCGGGCCCGAATGGTCAGCCGCCGGGTTCGACGGGAGGCGGACAATACAAGCCGAACGCACCGGCGACTCACGAATCTCAACCGATGGGTGTAGGCTCTGCAGTCACTCCGAGATTGCAGGGTGCCTTTGACTCTCCGCCACCATCGTCTGGGCTTAGAGGAAATGCGAATGGCAGCGTTGCATAGCGAGTTCGATATGCATGATAAAGGTGGAGTTGGCGGGCGATGAAAATTCTTGTATCGCAAGCGATTCTCGCCAGTTCTTTGATCTTGGGCGTGGCATATCAATCCTTTGCCGAAGGTAATTGCCCTCCTGGTTACTACCCGATTGGGGGGCAAGGGGCACGGGGGTGTGCGCCTATACCCGGGGCCGCTAGTGGAGGTGGTACCACAGCGGAGATTCAGCTTGCCAGTCCTACTGGCAAGTGGGTGCGAACCTGGGGGGCGATAGCGTCTTCCAAGAACACTCAAGACGCAGGAGTGTCGACGGGAAAGAGAGCCAAAGAGCTGGCAGAGCAAGAGGCTCTTTCCAAGTGTGCATCGGGAGGAGCGCGTGACTGCAAGGTCGATTTGGCCTACTTTAATCAGTGCGCTTCTTGGGTCGTTCCAAGTGGGCGTTCTGGGGGCGGGCAGTCGGGAGTGGGTGGTGGGCCCACGCCGGAGCGAGCGCTATTTGTGGCCCAGTTAATGTGCAGGAATGATCAGCCAGGAAAATGTGTGGAGTTCTATGCCAACTGCACGAAACCGATTTTTGAGGAGTTCTAGTTCTCTTAAATAGTTAATTGATGGCCTCGGAAATTGCCATGCCAAATAGCCGCTGGTGGGCGCTATTGGCGATTCGCCTTCTACGAGCGATAGGGCGTGAGGGGCGCCACGTGTGGTGCTGTACCGCGTTACGACTCAAGCGGCAGCGCCTTGTGTGTTTCATCGAGCGACTGGAGCTGCCGGCTTCGCGCGGTATGTGCTCTGATGGAGTGCAATGTAAAGCGGCCTGTTCCGCTTGTTCTGAGTCGATCTATGAGACGAAGGAAATGTCAATCGCGGTGCCGTCTAGCTGGTCCAATGAGAAGGGGGTGAGGACAGTTTCATGAATGGAGCAAAGCAATGGGTGATTCTTTTCTTCTTTCTTCTCGTCTCATTGACCGAAGTTGCGTTCGCTGAAGGCAATTGTCCGCCAGGGTATTATCCAATTGGAGGTCAGGGCGCCCGAGGTTGCGCCCCCATTCCAAGTGGCGCACCGAGTAGCACATCGAGTGGCGGGATTTCCGAATTGCCCGCAAACTCTCCTACTGGGCGATGGACCAAGACATGGGGGGCGATTGCTGAATCGAAAACGACTCAGGACGCGGGCACCTCTGTCGGTAAGCGATCCAAGGAGGAGGCTTCTCGTGAGGCAATTTCAAAATGCGGATCAGCTGGTGCCGCTGATTGTTCGGTTAGCTTCACGTATCAAAATCAGTGTGTCTCGTGGGTCATTCCAAGGGGGCGTTCTGGCGCAGGTCGTGCCGGGATTGGATCTGGTCCCACGCCCGAAAGGGCAAAATTCAACGCGCAAGCCATGTGCAAGAATGATCAGCCGGGATATTGCGAAGAGATCTATTCGGACTGCAGTAAACCGATATTTGATGAGTTCTAAGTTGCAGGCTTATGTCGCGCCCTGATATTCCGGTCCATTGATGTGACCGGCATCGCGATGAAGATGGTGTCCAAGGTTGCGTTCGCCTTTTGGGGAAGCACGTTGACGGGTACGCTGATGGGTGAGAATTTCAGCGAAGGTATGTCGAGCATGGCACTGCAGCAAGGCGGCATGGGCCTGATCCTGACCATGCTGATTCTCTGACTGCGCCGCCCGATGGCGGCGATGTTCTTCCAGGGAACATTGGGCAGCTTCATGGCATATTCGCAGATTGGCGGTAGTGCAGTACCGGCATCGCCGGGCCCGAATGGTCAGCCGCCGGGTTCGACGGGCGGGGGGGCAATACAAGCCGAACGCACCGGCGACTCACGAATCTCAACCGATGGGTGTAGGTTCTGCAGTCACTCCGAGATTGCAGGGTGCCTTGACTCTCCGCCACCATCGTCTGGGGTTGGAGGAAATGCGAATGGCAGCGTTGCATAGCGAGTTCGATATGCACGATAAAGGTGGAGGTGGCGGGCGATGAAAATTCTTGTATCGCAAGCGATTCTCGCCAGTACTTTGATCTTGGGCGTGGCGTATCAATCCTTTGCTGAAGGCAATTGTCCGCCAGGGTACTACCCGATTGGAGGTCAGGGCGCCCGAGGTTGTGCCCCCATTCCAAGTGGCGCACCGAGTAGCACATCGAGTGGCGGGATTTCCGAGTTGCCCGCAAACTCTCCGACTGGGCGGTGGATAAAGACTTGGGGGGCAATCGCCGAGTCCCGGTCTACTCAGGACGCAGGAGCATCGACCGGCCTTCGATCACAGCTAGCGGCAGAGCAAGAGGCGTTGCGGAAGTGCAGTTCAACGGGTGCCGCCGATTGCTCCGTCAGTTTGGCGTATCGAAATCAGTGTGTGGCTTGGGTCATTCCAAGTGGGAAGACGGGTCGTGGAATGTCGGCGCTGGGGCGTGGTGCTACGCCGGAAATGGCGCTGATAATGGCGCACTCCAAGTGCAAGAATGATGTGAGCGGGAAGTGCGCGGTGCTGTATGAAAACTGTACCAAACCTATTTTTGAAGAATTTTGATGTAAATGTGTCGGCGGGCACGCTGGTATAGTCTCGAAGAATGTTGTCGTTGGAGAGCCGCTGCATAAAATGCTGCGCGCCTACTTCCGGCTGAATGTGTCTCATCAGTCTCTTCTACTGCGCTGATGTTCACTGGGACGAAATACGTTAATGCTAGTACGGTAAGCTGGGCAACTTGGACTGCCTTGCGCGACTGCAGAGCTGCGGCGGGAGCACAATGCAGATCCGTCTACGTCGCGTGTGCTATTCCACTTTTCAAGAGATATCAGGCGTACGCGGCCGGACGCTGCCCGAGGCGGAGGAAAAGGCAGTGGGAGAATGTATCGACGCCGATGCGAAAGCCTGTCCTCTGGCATTCAACAACTGCATGTGAAGCTACAGGCGATTTTGGGGTGTTGCGCCGCCTGCGCCCGTCTTGCTTCGTGGATGCGGTCCCCGATTCTGTGACTGGTAGCGCCATTTCAAGCTTTCGCTCTTCGACGCAAGCGACCTCCTCGCGCTAAGCTCTCCTGGCGCCGGAAAAATGGCGCTTCGGCGCTACGATTGCAGGAGCTTTCCCGTCCATGAGGACCCTGTCCCTCCGCTCAACGGGTGACGCATGCCACCGACGCTGCCATGGTGCTCCCGGAGCTATCATCCGCACCTGCAGGGTGACTGGCGCGACTGGGCAACGCCACTATGCCCGCCTACGACGCGAGCATCGGCGGGACGATATTGAAGGAGTGGGAGGGGATGGAAGACAGGGTTGGCGCACACATGGACGATGCCCTGGCATTTGTTCCGTCCGGTGCGAACCTGCTGGAAGCCGTCAGGGGCGAGCTCAACGGCGATGGCATCGAGTATCAGCTGCTGGTCATCGACCAGCCGACGCCGGAAGGGCTGGTGCCCGGCCAACACGGACCGAACCGGGTGCTGCTGTTGCTACGCGGTGACGGGCGCGGGCGCTGGCAGCTGGCCGCGCGCAACGACAAGCTGGTGCCGTGTTCCACCCGAGGTGGCTTGGCCGGCGACCCTTTTGCGTATGCAATGGTCGAGGAGGGCACCTTCAGCGTGATCACCAACGGCGGTAGCCGCGAGCGCTGGAGCAGCACCTACCGGTTCCGCTATGCGCCCGCGGACAAGGCCTGCTGGGTGGACGGGGTGAGACGCAAGGTCGTGGATATCGAGACCGAAGCGACCAACATCCGGGATTACTCGGTGGCGGAGCTGGGCAGGGTGCGGTTCGAGGACTTCGACCCGTCCAGTGTCGCGGAGGTGTCGCTTCCATGAGCCAAGCTCCAACCGGCGGAAGGGAATCCGCGCTGATGAAGATTCAGGAGTTGCACTGTGTCGACCGATAGAGAGTCGCAGCTGTTGCGGCAGGCGACCAAAGCCGGCATCGACTCCCCGCTTGAACTGGCCAATTTCATGGCCCAGGCAGGGCACGAGTCGCGCGGCCTGAGCCGGCTCAATGAAAGTTTCAACTTCACCCGGGGAATCTCGCAGATCCCGGTGGAAGCTGCGTGGCGCAATGGCAACGCTGCGTTGGAGAGCGCCCGCCAGGAAGCGCTGCGTGGCCGCCCGGAAAACCTGGCTGAGCTGATGTACGGCGGACGCATGGGCAATGATGTGCCCGGCGACGCATTGAAGTACCACGGCCGCGGCTATCTGCCGTTGGTCGGCAAGGAGAATTACGAGCGTGCCGGCAAAGCGCTGGATCTGGATCTGGTGAATCAGCCGGAACTGGCCGCGCAGCCCGAGCACGCAGGCCGTATTGCGGTGTGGCAGTGGCAGACGCGAGTACCGGAGGCGGCGCGCGAGGATGTGCGCGAGGCAACGCATGCGCTCAATGGCGCGTTCAATGGCATTGAGGCTCGCCGGCAACGCTTCGAGGTCTGGCAACAGAAGCTGACGCCGGATGTGATGGCGCGGCTGGAGCGGGGTGAGGTCGGTGCGCCGGCGCAGAGTGTTCCCCGAGACATGTCGCAGACCGGTGAGCCCGGCAACGCGTTGTTCGAGGATGCACGCCGACGCCTGCAGCAGATGGGAGCACAGAGTGGACTGCGCAGCGTACAAGAGCTCGACAATACCGCTGGCGCATTGGCGCTGGGGGCGCATAAAGCCGGCCTGTCGCGCATCGATCATCTCCTGGCCGGCAATGACGGTCGCACGCTGTTTGCGGTACAGGGTGGGCTGGGCGATCCGGCCATGCTGCGCGCATCGGTCGATCGCGAACAGGCGGCGCAGCAGCCACTGGCGCAGAGCAGCCAGCAGTTGGCTACCAGCGTCGCCCAGCAGGACCCGGCGGCTGCGCTTGCCCGCGAGCAGGAGCAGCGTTCTCGATCCCTGTAGCACCTGATGCCTGCGGGCAGGGTGCCCGCAGGCGCTTTACGTACGACGCGTGGCGCCCTGTGGCGCCGACATGGAAACCCACTCGTAAGGACACCACATGCGAATCGTTCCCCCGAATGCCCGGCACGCCGCCGCCCACTGCAGTGCATCCGTGCGCCGCCTGCCGCCGCTCTGGCTGCTGTCACTTGGACTCGCCGCAGCGTCGGCACAGGCTCAGGAGGCCGCGTCACCCGTCGTGGAGACGCCCCCCGCTGCCGAGGCGGCCGTTGAAGCGCCTGCAGGGACGGCGCCCGTTGCAGTACCCATGGCGGCCGAAGCTGTTGTCGCGGCACCGGCTCCCGAAGTACGGGTTGCCGCGACTCCCCCTGTGACACCTGTGGTGGACGCGCAGCCGGCGCCGGCTGCGGACCCGACGCCTGTGCCGGTTGCACCCGCAACGGCGGCGCCTGTCGCTGCACCGCCTGCCGTCGTCGAGCCAGCCGTCCCGGTGGTAGCTCCCGCGCCACCCGCCTTGGTCATCATGCCGTTGCCGCCCGAGCAGGCGACCGAGCGTGCGCTTGGTGCCCGCTGCCCGGTGGATCTGGCTGGGCGGCTGGCGGCCCAGGGCGAGCTGCTGATCGGCGCCTGCCAGGGCACGATGCCGGCGCATCTGGCCGCGCTGCTGGTCGCGCTGCCCCAGCAGGACATCCACCTGCCGCGCAGCTGGCGCGAGCGTGAGGTGCAACAGAAGGTTTGGTTCAAGGCGGTGCCGGGCTACGGCCAGCGCCCGGACTTCATCGCGCGGATGGGCGACATCTGGGTGCGCTCGCTGGAAGGACGCGACGCCGACAGCACGTTCTACCTGGTGTCGGCACCGTTCACCTGCAGCGACCGGGTCGCCAACCGTGATGAGTACGGCGCAGAGCCGGTACGTGTGCCAGCGGGTGACTGCCGCGAGGCTTATGTGGGCCAGCGTGTGTACCAGGTTCGCGGGGACGCCGCGCCGAGGGATGTGACCGCGGACGCCATGCCGGCCATGCCCCAGGTGACGGAGGCCGATCGTGCGCGGCAGCTGTCGCGCGACGGCCGGATCAGCTTGGACCACAGCAAGCTGCAGTACGGCCCGGCCATGCGGTGGTTCGTGCAGTACCCGGAGGCAGCGCAGAAGGGCGGTCCGCGTGCCTACAGTGACTGGAACCGCGAGCACCTGGCCTTCGTGGTCTGGACTGGGGATCGCTTCGAGCTGCGCGAAAAGGTCGCGCGGGCGCAGTGGCCCTGTGATCCGGTAGCACCGGGCGATCGCGCCTGTGGTGGCTTCCCGGATTCCGGGCCGGATCTGTTCGTGACCGCCGGTGCGTCCGCGCCGGTCGCGGCCTCCAGCCCCTGAGGCAGAGGGCCGAAGTGACGCGGGAGCCGGAATGACCGGCTCCCGCGCTGTTCATCAGGCCTGCATGCTGCGGGTCTGGTTCTGCTGTTGTTCCAGTTGCTGATCGCGGTCCTGTGCCAGGCGCTGTCCCGCGGCTTGCTGATCAATGCGCTGGCTGCTCTGCTCCAGCGGGGTGTTCATCGCCACGGCCGTGTCCACCGACACGCGCAGATGCGCCGGGTCGCCGCCCAGGCCCTGCACCGCGAAGCTGCGCGAAGCATCGGCATTCATCACCACCTCGTCGATGCGCTTGCCGCCTGCAGCGTGCATCTCCGCCGCCAGGCTACCGGCCAACTGCGTACTCATCACATCCGGCACGCGGCCGACGCGAACGTCCTGCGCATGCACGCCACGGATCGCGTCGTTGAACAGCGGGTTGCCCAGGTGATTGGCATCGTCCATGCGCAGCATGCTGGTGTGATGGCCGTTCTTCTCTGCTTCGCGGCGTGCTGGTTCACCGGGCTGCAGCGGGCCGCGGATGTGGTCGTACAGATCGATGGCGCCGCCAGGGATGCCGCGTGCCGCGCGGGTGACGCCACGACGCAGTGATTCCACGTCGTCGCGGTACTCCTCGATCATCTTGGCGTTGTCTTTCGCCAGCTTCTGCGTTTCCGGGTGCTTCAGCACCGAGCCTTCGTCGAGGAAGTTGCCCAGTTTGTGCGCGCCGAATGAACTGGTGGCCGCGATGATCGGACGGTCTGGAATCAGATCACGCAGGGCGTGATTGCTGAAGCCATTTGCCGCGAGCGTCTTGATCTCATCGGGCTTGGCGTAGATGCGGACCTGGCCGAAGTGCGGCGAGGCGGCGCTGACCGGATCGGAAGCCATGACGTGGTTGATCATGGTGTTGCCGCCTTCCGGAATGCGGTAGCTGAGGCTGACCGCGCCGTAGGCATTGAAGGTCTCGCCCTTGACGTTGAAGTGGTGCGAGGTGATCTGGGCCAGGGCACCGCCGAGGGAGTGGCCTGTGACGGTAACTTCGGGCGGACGTTGTCCGAGATCCTGCCCTTCCTTCTTGGCATAGGCGAGGGCGCGTTGAGTCAGCGCGATGGCGTCCGGAGCCTGCACGTTGGTGCGGGCAACGACCATGCCACCATCGGTCAGAATTGCATCGCGTGCGATCTGTTCGGTGCCGCGATGTGCGACGACAATTTCATGGGTGTCGACTCGCTGGTAGATCGTTCCCTGATAGCCGTTCAGTCGATTATCGACGTGCTCGAGGATCTTGTACTCATGCCCGTTGATCGCTACGAGCTCTTCCTTGCCAGGAGCGCGTCGACCGACCGCACGGTCCTTGTACACGTCGTCGGAAATGCCCGCGTAGTCTTGGCTGCTGAGGCTCATTGGCGGACCTCATTGGCTTCAAGTGAAGCCGAGAACAGTGAATTCTGCAGCTCAGGGCGGAACTTGGTGGGGTCTTCTTGGCCGCTTGCGCCGTAGTCCGGAATCTCGTTCACGCGCGGATAGTCCGAACGAGGATAGTGGCGAGTCTCGGTCTCGCCTTTGACGAATGGCGCTGCTTCAATAAATGAAAGGAAGCGCGTCTCGCCCTCGGCCCCCGTCGCCTTCAGCATCGCGCCTGCACCGGTGAACTCCCACTTGCAGACACCGCGACCGTAGTAATCCTCGTCCAGCATGCGGTCGATGTATACAGTGCCCCGGTACTCACCATCAGCGACCTTGCGCAGTTCCACCGGCTCCTGGCTGGTGATGCGTGCGGCGGTACCGGTGGCTGGTTCGATGTGGCCGCACTGGTCTTCGTTGGTGACGTCGTACTGCGCTACGCCTTCGACCACTGCGAAATCACCGGGGGCATCCTTCAGGCGCAGCACCAGTTCATAGGCCTTGCGCGGGCTGGGGTTGAGCTTGGCGAGGCCACGCCCACCCTGGGCGACATCGGCTTCAGCAGCGGCACGTTCCTGGTTCATGGCGGTCTCCGGATTGCAGGCGGTCAATAGAAGCAGAGCAAGGCACGGGATCATCTTGTGGCGCAATGTCGGCCTCCTTGGGGGTAGGGATGGTTGAACTGGCAGCTCATGGCACGAGTTTCTGCACAGTGGTGGTGGTTGAGAACAGCGCGTTGCGCAGATCTTCGCTGTACCCCGACGGATCTTCCTCGCCACTGGCGCCAAAGTTGGCGACAGTGGCGGCGCGCGGATAGATAAGGTTTGGGTAATAAAGCGTAAGAGGTGAGTCGCTCTCCATGCGCTCCTTGTCGATGAACGTCAGGAATCGCGTATCCGCCTCGCCGGTCGTAGCGCGCAACATCGCACCGACTCCGGTCAGTGTCCAATGACAGACGCCGCGATCGTAATAGTCTTGGTCCTGCATGCGGTCGAGGTAGAACGTACCGCGGTACTCGTTCTCACCGACCTTGCGCAGCGTGACGAGCTCCTGGCTGGTAATACGGCTGGCGGTACCGGTCGCCCTCAGGACCCGGCCGCAGTCCTTGTGGTTGCCGACGTCGTACTGGGCAACGCCCTCGACCACCGCGAAGGGACCGGGGGCATCCTTCAGTGTCAGCACCAGCTCGTAGCCTTGCTGCGGTGATGGGTTGAGTTTGGCCAGGCCGCGCCCACCAGCGGCGACGTCGCGCTCGGCATCAGCATAGGGCGAGCATGCGGCCAGTGGGATAAGGGCGAGCAACGCCAGCAGCGGCTGCCTTTTCCTTTCAGGGAGCGCTACTCCCATGGCCTGATCCTGCATCGTGCGTCCATGTCCATATATCCTTCCTGGGTGACAGGTTTCTCGATTATGGAGCGTGTCGGGAACGCAGTGCCACCGCCGCGACGGCTTTTTGACGCGCCCGATGCGGTGTATTCCGGCGAATCGACTGCAGCACAGGGGATCCGGGTGTCGCGTTGGCCTTGCTGGCAGGGCCTGTTCGCGGTTGAATCTGCGACGTAAATCAATAATTCACGCATTCATCACGTTATCAAAGGCGTTCTCTTGAACTGCATGATCCGCACCGAAACCACGGCCGACCATGCCGCCATCCATGCACTCACCGAGGCCGCCTTCCGCGAAGCCCCGCACAGCAGCCACACCGAGCAGTTCATCGTCGACGCCCTGCGCACCCGCGGGGAGTTGAGCATTTCGCTGGTCGCCGAAACTCAGGGCCAGGTGGTCGGTCACATTGCCCTGTCGCCGGTGACGGTCAGCGATGGCAGCACGGGCTGGTTTGGTCTGGGCCCGATCTCGGTACTGCCCGCGTGGCAGGGGCAGGGCATCGGTGCGGCCCTGATGCGCGCCGCACTTGAAGCACTGCGTCAGCAGGGTGCGCATGGCTGTGTATTGCTGGGCGAGCCGGCCTATTACGGGCGCTTCGGCTTCCGTGCCGAGCCGGGCCTGGTGTTGCCGGGCGTGCCGGCGGAGTACTTCCAGGCGCTTTGCCTGCAGCCTCCGCTGGCTCAGGGCGAGGTGCAGTACTCACCGGCTTTCGAGGCGACAGCCTGAGCCACGGCGGGCGTGCCCCGCTCAGGGCGCGCGCCAGACGGTCGGTTCGGGTTGCGGTTTCGGAATGCGGTAGCCGCCGATATGCTCGAGAAGTTCATTGGTACGACGCTGCTCGACCAGTACCTCACGCAGCAGGTTGCGCACGGCGAAGATGGCGAACGGCACCAGGATCCAGACCAGGCTGATGCCCAGCGCAAACAGGGTCAACAGGGCTTTTGCACCATCCATGTACGGCATTCCTTGATCGAAAGCAGCCACGCTAACACGCAGCTGCTGCCAACGGATGTCAGGCCTTATGCCGAAGGTGGATCAGCGGATACGGGCGGCCCTGCGAATCCAGCGGCGAACGACCGGTTTCGACAAAGCCCATGCGCAGGTAGAAGCCCACGGCCTGCGCGTTCTGTGCGTTGACGTCGGTGCTCAGCTGCGGGTGCAGGGCCAGTGCGTGCTGCAGCAGCTGCCGACCGATACCGGTGCCGCGCACGTCCGGATCGATGAACAGTGCTTCCATGTGGGTGCCGTCGATCAGCATGAATCCCTGCGGCTGGTCCTGTGCATTGACGGCGACGGTCATCGGCGCCTGCGGCAGGAAAGCGGCCACTTCGGCATCGATGGCCTGGCGGTCTTCGGTACTGAGGAAGTCGTGGGTGGCGTCGACGGCGCGGCGCCAGAGATCGACAAGGGCGGCGCCGTCGTCGGCGCGAGAGGGACGGAGGGTGCTCATGTGTTCACCAAGGTGCTTGACAGGAATGCGCAGTATGAAGCTTTCCGGCCGTGCTTGCAGGTGCGGATTCATCCGGCGTTGCGATGGCCGATGAAGGGACTGTAGGCAGTCGCTTCCGCGCGCAGCGCCACACCATCCTCGAAGTCCTCACTGTTGTTGAAGGGCACGGTCGGCCACTGCCGCCATCGCGACAGTCGCTCGCGGTAGGAAAGGGTGGCTGCAACCAATGCTTCGTCGTGGGCCTGCACGCGTTCCGCTGCAAGCCCTGAGCGCACGCCATGCACCACATGCGGTTCCATCACCTCGAAGCCGACGTAGCGCAGGCTGTACATCAACGGCCACAGCAGCAACCGGGTGTCACCCTCGCGGCCATCAAGCGCGCACGCCCGTGCCGATGAGCCGGTGGTGACGCTCAGCAGCGCACGCTTGCCGCGCATCACGCCGCGCTCGTGGCGCTGCCGGCTGTTGTACATCGGTCCGTAAACCAGCACGCGGTCCAGCCAGCCCTTGAGGATGGCCGGCGCCGCAAACCACCACAGTGGGAACTGCAGGATCACCAGGTCCGCGGCCTGCAGCAGCTGCAGGTGATGCCGCACATCGGCGGGCAACTGGTCGTGTTCGGCGCTGTAGCGCTGTTCGCGCTGGGCATCGAAGCGCTCGGGCTGCAGGCGCCGTGGATGGTGCCAGGCCGCTTCCAGCGGATCGAAGCTTTCTGCATACAGGTCGACCATGTCCACCTGCAGATGGTTGTGCCGCAGCTGCTCGGCCGCCTGCATGGCCAGGTGGGCATTGAAGGAACGGGGTTCGGGGTGGGCCAGCAGGATCAGGGCGCGCATGGGGCAAGGTGTTCGTGGAGTGTGCGACCATCCTCGCGATGCCGGCATGCTCCGGCAATTACGCACTTTGAGGTAACCATGGCCTTTCCCGGTGATGTCTATGCCGCCGACTGCTCGGCGCGCGATGCGCTGGCACTGATCTCCGGCAAGTGGGTGATGCTGCTGCTGCCGGCATTGGCCGAGGGCCCGCAACGCAATGGTGCGCTGCTGCGGAAGATCGAAGGCATCTCGCAGAAGGTGCTGACCCAGACCCTGCGGCAGCTGGAGCGCAACGGTCTGATCGAGCGCTGCGATCTGGGCGGCAAGCCACTGCACGTGGAGTACCGGTTGACCGAGGTTGCGCGCAGTCTGGTAGACACCCTGACCGCGTTGGACCGTTGGGCCGAGCACAATTTCCCGGCGCTGGACGCTGCCCGCGAGCGCTTCGACGCGCGCTAGCGGCGCCTGCACGGCTGCGGGCGTACAATGCGGCCCCGGCGGCCATCCTGGCCCTGCAGACACGCGAGAACCGCCATGACCGACGCCCTGGGTGTGCCGGTGCACGACACCGACGAACACTGGATGCGCCACGCGCTGGCGCTGGCTGAGCGCGCACAACGCGAGTTCGACGAGATCCCGGTGGGTGCAGTGCTGGTCGGTGCCGACGGTCAACTGCTGGGCGAGGGCTGGAACCTCAACATCGCCTCGCATGACCCCAGCGCACACGCCGAGATCGTGGCCATGCGGGCGGGCGGAAAATTGCTGGCGAACCATCGCCTGCTTGGCAGCACGCTGTATGTGACCCTGGAGCCGTGTGCGATGTGCGCAATGGCGATCGTGCACGCGCGCGTTGCACGGTTGGTCTACGGTGCCAGCGACCCCAAGACCGGTGCCTGCGGCAGCGTGTTCGACCTCATTGGCGATGCCCGCCACAACCACCGGGTGGAGATCCACGGTGGGGTACTGGCCAAGGAAGCCAGCATGCGCCTGACCAACTACTTCCGCGCCAAGCGTGGCAAGCCGCCGCTGTTGCTGGAAGACCACGCCAGCGAGGGCTGAGGGGCGAACGGGTATGATGGGTGCCTCTTTCCATCACCGGTAGGCCGCGCGCCTGCCCAGCAACGAGGCGACACATGGCGGACAACGGCGCGGCCAACGAACGACTGATCTGGATCGACCTGGAAATGACCGGGTTGGATACCGACAACGATTCGATCATCGAGATCGCCACCCTAGTCACTGACGCCCAGCTCAACGTGCTGGCCGAAGGTCCGGAATTCGCCATCCACCATCCGCTGGAAACGCTGGAAGCGATGGACGAGTGGAACCGCAACCAGCACCGCCGTTCGGGCCTGTGGCAGCGTGTGGTGGACAGCACGGTGACCCTTGCCCAAGCTGAAGCGCAGACGGTGAATTTCCTGGCGCAGTGGATCCCGGCCGGCCTGTCGCCGATGTGCGGCAACTCCATCTGCCAGGACCGCCGCTTCCTGCACCGCCAGATGCCGCGGCTGGAGAAGTACTTCCACTACCGCAACCTGGACGTGTCCACGGTGAAGGAGCTGGCCAAGCGCTGGGCGCCGACCGTGGCCGCCGGCGTCGGCAAGAACAGCAACCACACCGCGCTGAGCGATGTGCATGACTCCATCGCCGAGCTGCGTCACTACCGCCAGTTCATGGGCGCGCTGTCGGGGCTGCCGGTTGCCTGAACAACGACGCCGGGCATGGCCCGGCGCTACCGGGTGACACGCGAACTGGTAGTGCCGGCCGCTGGCCGGCAATTCAGCGGCCTTCGTGAGGTGTATCAGGTTGCCGGCCAGCGGCCGGCACTACCCTCCGTTCAACTCCCTGGCGCTAAGATCGGCGCCATGAACGAGCCCATCCTGCTTCCCCGCGACATTGCCCACGACGCCCGCGACTGGTCTGACCTGCAGCGGGCGGTGACCCTGCTGGAAGCGCCGACCCTGACCGCGCGCATGGCCAATCTGGTCGGCACGCCGCTGGAGTTCGCGGTGAAGGCGCTGCCCAGCTCGGTCTCCAACCGCATCCACGGCGCGGTGCAGGCGGCGCTGACCAAGTCGGCGCAGGCGGCGCTGTGGAGCATGGACAACACCCCCGGCAAGGGGGCGTCCACCCGCTGGCACAAGCTGGCCGCAGCGACCTCCGGTGCGGTGGGCGGCGCCTTTGGCTTTGCCGCGCTGTTCATCGAGCTGCCGGTGTCGACCACCATCATGATGCGCGCGGTGGCCGACGTGGCCCGCAGCGAGGGCTTCGACCTGTCCGAGTTCAGCACCCGCCAGGCCTGCCTGGAGGTGTTCGCGCTGGGTGGCAACTCGCCGCGCGATGACGCCAGCGAAACTGGTTATTACCTGGCCCGGGGCTTCACCACCGATGTGATGCGCCATCTGTCGGCCGAGCTGGCCGGGCGCGTGGTGACCGGCCGCGACCTGACCCTGGGCGTAGCGCCGAAGGAAGCCGGCAAGCTGCTGGCGAAGATGGTGGAGAAGGTGGCGGCGCGCTTCGGCGTGGTGGTCACCGAGAAATTCGCCGCACAGGCGGTGCCGATCGTGGGTGCCGCTGCCGGTGCGACGCTCAATACGATGTTCACCGATTACTACCAGGACATGGCGCGCGGCCACTTCATCGTGCGCCGGCTGGAGCGCAAGTACGGCGAAGACGTGGTGCGCACCTGCTATGACCGCGTAGCGCATGGCACGATCAGGATAGAACCCCGCCTGGAGTAGATCCACGCCATGCATGGATGAGCCTTCATGCCAGGCCATCCTTGCCTGCCGGGCACAACTGTTTTGCCATAACACGCCTGTTGCCTTTCGCAGGCGGTCCCCATTCTTGCTGGCACCCCCCCCGCAAGAGATGTCCGCCATGTTGTTCACCTCCCACCGCCTGGGCGCCTTGACCCTGCCCAACCGAATCGTCATGCCGCCGATGACCCGCTCGCGCGCTGCCGACGGCAACGTTGCCACCGCGGAAATGGCCGCCTACTACGCGCAGCGGGCCAGCGCGGGCCTGATCGTCAGCGAAGGTACCCAGATCAGCCCGCAGGGCCAGGGCTATGCCTGGACCCCGGGCATCCACAGTGGCGAGCAGGTGCAGGGCTGGCGCCAGGTGACCGACGCCGTGCACGCTGCCGGCGGTCGCATCTACGCCCAGTTGTGGCACGTGGGTCGGGTCTCGCACGTCGCGCTGCAGCCCGGTGGTGCCGCGCCGGTGTCGTCGTCGGCGCTGCTGGCCGAGGGCGTGAAGGTGTTTGTCGACCCCACCGGCGCCGGCCCGGAAGCGGGCGTGGGCGAGATGATCCAGCACTCGATGCCGCGCGCGCTGGCCGAGGCCGAGATTCCGGGCATCATCGCCGACTACGCGCAGGCCACCCGCAATGCGCTGGCCGCCGGCTTCGATGGCGTTGAGCTGCACGGAGCCAATGGCTACCTGATCAACCAGTTCATCGACTCGCAGGCCAACCAGCGCAGCGACGGTTATGGCGGCTCGCTGCAGAACCGGCTGCGTTTCCTGCGCGAGGTCGTGCAGGCGGTGACTGCAGTAGCCGGTGGTGACCGCGTCGGTGTTCGTCTGGCGCCGCTGACGACGCTGCAGGGCGCGGTGGACGATACGCCGCAGGCTACCTACCTGGCCGCGGCGCACCTGCTGGGTGCGCTGGGCGTGGGCTACCTGCACATCGCCGAAGCCGACTGGGATGACGCACCGCTGATGCCAGTGGCGTTCAAGCAGGCGCTGCGCATGGTCTACCCAGGCACCCTGATCTACGCCGGCAAGTACACCGCCGAGCGCGCCGAGCAGGCACTGGCTGAAGGCTGGGCCGACCTGATCGGCTTCGGTCGCCCGTTCATCGCCAACCCGGACCTGCCCGAGCGCCTGCGTCTGGGGGCGGAGCTGAACCCGCCGGATCGCGCAACGTTCTTCGGCGGTGGTGCGGTCGGGTTCACCGATTACGCGACGCTGGAAGAAAGCGTCACCGCCTGATCTCGGAGGCTGCCGGCCAGCGGACGGCACTACCGATGTATGGAGATGGGGTGGGTGCCGGCCGCTGGCCGGCATTTCTGTTTGGGATCAGGGCTTGTCGCGCACCAGCGCGTCGGCCTCGACCACGCCGCCATCCTTGCCATGCAGGTACAGGTGCATGTCCTGCTGCGGATACGGGATGTTGATGCCGGCCTTGTCGAAGCCCAGCTTGAGCTGTTCCAGCAGCGTGACCTTGGTACCGAACCAGTCGGCCGACTTCACGTAGCAGCGGATGCCAAGATTGATCGCGTGCGCGCCCAGTTCGTACACCACTACGTCCGGTGCCGGCGTCTGCAACACGCGCGGGTCGGCCTTCATCAGCGCCAGCGCGGTGTCGCGCGCCAGCTGGATGTTGTCTTCATAGCCGATGCCCACCACCAGTTCGACGCGGCGGGTCGGCTCGGCGGTGAGGTTGATGATCGGCGCAGCGGTGATCAGCGTGTTCGGAATGGTGGTGTGCTGGTTGTCGGCACCGGTGATGACGGTCTGGAAGATGCGCACTTCGCGCACCGTGCCGGTCTGTCCGGCCACCGTCACTACATCACCGACGCGGAACGGGCGCAGCGTCACCAGCATGACGCCGGAGGCGATGTTGGACAGCGAATCCTTCAGTGCCAGGCCAACCGCAAGCCCGGCGGTGCCGAGCACAGCCAGCAGCGGGGTGATCTGCACGCCCAACGTGCCGATCGCCAGTACCACCACGATCACCAGCGACGCGGCGTACACCACGTTGCGCAGGAAGTTGCCCAGCATCGGGTCCACGCCCATGCGCGCGGTGGCGCGTGGCATCGCGTTGGACAGGCGTCGCGCCACCCACATGCCGACCAGCAGCACCACGATCGCGGCCAGCAATGGCACGCCGTAGGTCTCCAGCAGGCGTTCCCAATCGAGCGAGTGGAACCAGGGTGTTGCGGCGGGGGCGGGTGGGGCAGTGGCAATCATGCGGGCTCCTTGTCGAACGGGCGCGGCGCTCAAGAACGCCAAAAAATGAAAACCCCGCAGAGGCGGGGTTGCATGCGGGCAGATTATCGGCATCGCAGGATGAACGTGATGTCAGCCGCCTTCGATCAACGCGCCCGTACCCTTGAGCAGCGAGCGGAGTCCTTGTACCAGGTGCGGTTCTACCGTACTGAGCCAGAGGCGGCCGGGCACCAGTTCGTCCAACGTGCAGCCGGGAGTACCTTGCAGTATCGCCGCCAGTGTCTTGCCGGGCGCGACGGACACACCCAACTGCACTGGATTCAGCAGGCTAAGCGGGAAGATGTTGCGGGCCTTGTGCATGCGCACCTCTGGCGGGGCGTCATACCAGATCTGGTTGCGGTCTTCTTCGTCCTGCGGCTGTGTGCCATCGCAGTAGCTCATGATGTAGGCCTGCGGGCTCCGCTCGAAGGGCGGGTGGGTGACGTAGCCAAAGTCCCAGTCATACAGAGCGATCAGCCCCACCAGGAGCTCCCGGAAGGACTGCGGTTCCAGAGGAAAGCGAGCGTCCTTGGAGAACAGAACGAATTCCGTTCCAAGCTCACGACTGGAAGCGAAATCCACTGATGCCGTCAGATCATACGCGGGCGCGTCACTTCCTTTGGGTACAGCGACAACGCTGAGGAGGGTCAGCTCCTTGAAGCTACTGGCCAGAAGTCTTCGATGTGCTGCATTGCCCAGCTTCGCCAACTTGCTACTGTGGCCCTTTCCATCAGACGCAAAGTAGGTGACCTCTACTCCACGCTTTTCGAGCATGGATATAGCCAACTCGTGAAACTTCTGGAAATCCTGCGCTCCTGCCAGTGGGCCGGAGTAGTTGAACAGTCCAAGTGCGAACGGGATGGTCATGGGGCGAACCTTGCCGGCAAGTGATTCCAGTCCTTCCAGTGTGCGTCGGCCATTTCAGGGCGCCTACTGGAATAGTTGCAAATGACATATCGGTCCAGTTGGTCCCCAAAAGCAGAAACCCCGCCGAGGCGGGGTTTCTTTATTCAGCCTTACAGCCGGATCAGCCGTTGGCCTTCAGCTTGGCCAGGCGCAGCCAGGTATCGACCACGGTGTCCGGGTTCAGCGACACCGACTCGATGCCTTCCTGCATCAGCCACTCGGCCAGATCCGGGTGATCGGACGGGCCCTGGCCGCAGATGCCGACGTACTTGCCCTTGGCACGTGCCGACTTGATCGCCATCGACAGCAGCTTCTTCACTGCCGGGTTACGTTCGTCGAACAGGTGCGCGACGATCGACGAATCGCGGTCCAGGCCCAGGCTGAGCTGGGTCAGGTCGTTGGAGCCGATCGAGAAGCCGTCGAAGATCTCCAGGAACTCATCGGCGAGCAGCGCGTTGGACGGCACTTCGCACATCATGATGATCTTCAGGCCGTTCTCGCCCTGCTTCAGGCCGTTCTGTTCCAGCACCTCGATGACCTTGCGGCCTTCTTCCAGGGTGCGCACGAACGGAATCATGACCCACAGGTTGTCCAGGCCCATTTCGTTGCGCACGCGCAGCACGGCCTTGCACTCCAGCGCGAAGGCGGCCGAGAAGCTCGGGTCGACGTAACGGCTCGCGCCGCGGAAGCCGATCATCGGGTTCTCTTCGTGCGGCTCGTAGTTACTGCCGCCGATCAGGTTGGCGTACTCGTTGGACTTGAAGTCCGACAGGCGCACGATCACGGCGTTCGGGGCGACCGAGGCGGTGAGGGTGGCGATGCCTTCGGCCAGGCGATCCACGTAGAAGCTGACCGGATCACCATAGCCGGCGATCTTCTCGTCGATCTTCTTCTTCGTCGCCGCATCCTGGCGGTCGTATTCCAGCAGCGCGTTAGGGTGGATGCCGATGTGGCTGGCGATGATCATTTCCAGGCGGGCCAGGCCGATGCCGGCGTTCGGCAGCTGGCCGAAGTCGAAGGCACGTTCCGGGTTGGCCACGTTCATCATGATCTTCAGCGGTGCCGGCGGCATGTTGCCCAGATCGGTGGTGGTGCGCTCGAAGCCGAGCTTGCCTTCGTAGATGAAGCCGGTATCGCCTTCAGCGCAGCTGACGGTGACCAGCTGGCCATCTTCGATGACCTTGGTGGCGTTGCCCGAACCGACCACGGCCGGCACGCCCAGCTCGCGCGCGATGATCGCGGCATGACAGGTACGGCCACCGCGATTGGTGACGATGGCCGAGGCACGCTTCATCACCGGTTCCCAGTCCGGGTCGGTCATGTCGGCGATCAGCACGTCGCCCGGCTGCACGCGGTTCATGTCGTCCAGCGTCTTCACCACGCGGGCCACGCCCGAGCCGATCTTGGCACCAACGGCACGGCCCTCGGCCAGCACGTTGCCGCCCTTTTCGGTCAGCGCGAAGCGCTCGATCTGGGTGGCATGGCTGCGCGACTTCACCGTCTCCGGGCGCGCCTGCACGATGAACAGCTTGCCGCTGACACCGTCCTTGGCCCACTCGATATCCATCGGGCGGCCGTAGTGCTTTTCGATGACCAGCGCCTGCTTGGACAGTTCCTGCACGTCCTCGTCGCTGATCGAGAAGGTGGTGCGCAGTTCGACCGGAGTGTCCTCGATCCTGACGCGCTCACCCGGAACATCCGAATACACCATGCGGATGGCCTTGCTGCCGAGCGAGCGGCGCAGGATCGCCGGCTTGCCGGCCTGCAGGGTGGGCTTGTAGACGTAGTACTCGTCCGGGTTGACCGCGCCCTGCACGACCATTTCGCCCAGGCCGAAGGACGAGGTGACGAACACCACGTCGCGGAAGCCGGACTCGGTGTCCAAGGTGAACAGCACGCCGGAGGAACCGACGCCCGAACGCACCATCAGCTGCACGCCCGCCGACAGGAACACGTCTTCATGCTTGAAGCCGTGGTGCACGCGGTAGGCGATGGCACGGTCGTTGTACAGCGAGGCGAACACTTCCTTGACCTTGCGCACGACATCGTCGGCACCGGTGACGTTGAGGAAGGTTTCCTGCTGGCCGGCGAAGGAGGCATCCGGCAGATCCTCGGCGGTGGCCGACGAACGCACGGCCACGGCCACGTCGCCGCCGCCGTTGTCCGCGCTCAGCTGGGCGTAGGCGGTGCGGATGTCCTGGTCCAGCTGCGGCTGCAGCGGGGCGTCGATCACCCAGGTGCGGATTTCCTTGCCCGCTGCGGTCAGCGCGTTGACGTCCTCGACGTCCAGCGTGGCCAGCTTGTCGAAGATGCGCTTGGACAGATCGTTGTGCGCGATGAAGTCCTTGAAGGCTTCAGCGGTGGTGGCATAACCGCCCGGCACCGAAACGCCCAGACCGGCCAGGTTGCCGATCATCTCGCCCAGCGACGAATTCTTGCCGCCTACGCGGGCCAAGTCGGCCAGACGCAGTTCGTGCAACCACAGGATGTTCTCGTTCAAGCGCGATGCTCCGTTTGGCCATCGCCCGAGGCGGGCTGGAATGGCCGCGTCCGTAGGAAGAAGCCGATATGATGCCGGGCAGAGTACCGTCGGCACAAGCTTGTGCTGGCGGCCTTTTTAGGCTTCGTAGGGGGTAAAAGCGCGCATGTCGACCATCCGTCCGGTGTTCTACGTTTCCGATGGAACCGGTATCACCGCTGAAACCATTGGGCATAGCCTGCTTACCCAGTTCTCCGGGTTCAGCTTCATTACCGACCGCATGTCGTTTGTCGACGACCCCGAAAAAGCGCGTGAAGCCTGTGCCCGGATCCAGGCGGCAGGGGAGCGGTACCAGGTCCGGCCGATCGTGGTGAACTCCTGCGTGGACCAGAGCCTGAGCCTGATCCTGGCCGACAGCGGCGCGCTGATGCTGGATGTGTTCGCGCCGTTCATCGAGCCGCTGGAGCGTGAACTGGCCAGTCCGCGCCTGGCCCGGGTCGGCCAGGCCCACGGCATGGTCGATTTCGACACCTACCACCGCCGCATCAACGCGATGAACTTCGCCCTGACCCATGACGACGGCATCGCGGTGAACTACGACGATGCCGACGTGATCCTGGTGGCGGTGTCACGCGCCGGCAAGACGCCCACCTGCATCTACCTGGCCCTGCATTACGGGGTGCGCGCGGCCAATTACCCGCTGACCGACGAAGACCTGGAAAGCGACCGCCTGCCGCCACGCCTGCGCAACTACCGGCGCAAGCTGTTCGGCCTGACCATCGACCCGGACCGGCTGCAGCAGATCCGCCAGGAGCGCCGCCCGAACTCGCGCTACGCAAACCTGGACACCTGCAAGCGCGAGGTGGCTGCGGCCGAGGTGATGTTCCAGATGGAGCGGATTCCGACCCTGAGCACCACCCATACCTCGATCGAGGAGATTTCCAGCAAGGTGCTGGCCACGCTGGGGCTGCAGCGCGAGCTGTATTGATCCTCATCTGGTAGAGCCGGCCGCTGGCCGGCTGCTCGATGAACCCTCGGCCGTGATGGGGGGCCCCCCGCCCCCCCCCCCCCACTACCCAGGGGTTGGCTTGCACGTGCGCGCCCCCACGTTGAAGCACCAACGTGTAGGATCGACCCATGGCCCGAGCCTTGCCCCGCACCGAACGCATTCCCCGCCTGAGCCGGCTGAGCTGGCTCATGGGCCTGTACGCGGAAAACTACCGCCATCTGGTGCGTCTGTTCGAACCGGCCGGACTGGTGGCGGGCAGCTACATTTCCTCGATCGGCGACGGCCTGGACGTGCGCCTGGACGTGATCGAGTGCCACCGCTACACGGTGGAACTGCGCTTGACCTACGACCTGGCCGACCCGGTCACCGGCGAGCCGGATCCGTCGGCCTATGTGCGCCTGTACCGTGACGCGCGCCAGGCCGAGACCACCCATTGCTACGTGGGCCGCCGCTGGCAGGACACGATGGGCCTGTATCCGCCGCCGGCGGAGCTGATCAGCCACCGCATGCGGATGAACACCTTCCTCGGCAAGTGGCTGGAATACCTGGCCGAGCGTGGCCACGGCGTCGCCACCCTGCGCCGCGATCCCGACGGCGCCAGTGCACCTGCCGAGCGCCGCCTGTCGCTGGTGCGCTGATCGGCCATAATCCACGGCTGACCTGCCGCTGGATGCTGCCCCATGCCGTACACCCCGATCGTCGCCACCCTGGGCTATGTGCTGTCGCCTGATCGTCGCCAGGTGCTGATGATCCACCGCAATACCCGTCCCGGTGACCACCACCTGGGCAAGTACAACGGCCTGGGCGGCAAGATCGAAGCGGACGAGGATGTGGCGGCCAGCATGCGCCGCGAGATCGCCGAGGAAGCCGGCATCGACTGCACCGGCATGCGCCTGCGCGGCACCATCAGCTGGCCAGGCTTCGGCAAGCACGGCGAGGATTGGCTGGGTTTCGTGTTCGTCATCGATGGATTCGAGGGCACCCCGCACGGCGGCAACCACGAAGGCACGCTGGAGTGGGTGGACCTGGACAAGCTGGACACCCTGCCGATGTGGGAGGGCGACCGCAACTTCCTGCCGCTGGTGTTCGACGCCGACCCGCGCCCGTTCCACGGCGTGATGCCGTACAAGGACGGGCGCATGGTGAGCTGGTCCTTCAGCCGCCTGTGAGCCGGGAAATCGGGTAGCTGCCAATCTTTGGTCGGCACGCTCTTCTGGTAAATTAATACCCGGGCAATATTGACGGGAGAGAATTACCCGGGCAATATTCGCGCACCGCCTCTGATGCCGTTGCCATGCCTGCGTCCCGACTTCCTCCCTTCAGTTGTTTCGACGGCCATCGCCTGGTCGCTTCCGGTACGCCGGAAGTGGCCGCGCTGGCGCTGAAGCAGCTGCGTGCCGACAACGCTGCCGGTCCGCTGCTGGTGTTCGACAACGCCACCGGTCGCACCCGTGATTTCGATACGCGTGGCAGCGACGCAGAACTGCTTTCGCGGGTTGCTGCCGCGTTCCCATCGGCCGTGCAAGCGGACGCCGGAATCGCTCCTGAAGACGCGCCTGTTGCCCCGCGAGGCCGTGGCCGCCCCAAGCTGGGTGTGGTCGCCCGAGAAGTGACCTTGCTGCCGCGTCATTGGGCGTGGCTGGCCGATCAGCCGGGTGGGGCCTCGGTGGTGCTTCGCCGGCTGGTGGAAGCGGCCAGCCGTGCCGGTGCCGACAAGGACCGCCAGCGTCGTGACAGCGAGCGTGCCTATCACTTCCTGCAGACCATCGCCGGTGACCTGCCGGGTTTCGAGGAGGCGATCCGTGTCCTGTTCGCGCATGACCGCGCGGGCCTGGAAGCGGCGTTGCGGAGTTGGCCCGCGGATGTGCGCGCCCACGCTCTGCGCTTGGCCTTCGACGATCCTGCGGACCACATCGACGGCTGAGCCATCGCGCCGTTGCTGAGCGACGGCGCCACCTGACCGCGGGCCACGGCCTGCTTTCCCTGTGCTTGCTTTGCTGGCGGAAACGCCGGGCAGGGCGGCGCCTTGCCCAGAGAACCCCATGAGCACCCCTGTACATCCGATACCTCCGGCAGCACCCCCGCTGTGGCGCACCTATCTGACCCTGCTGCTGCCGATGCTGCTGACCAATGCGCTGCAGCTGGCCGCAGGCACGCTGGACAACATTTACCTCGGCCATCTGCTCGGCACACAGGCAGTGGCTGCAGCGGCTGCGTTCTTTCCGGTCTTCTTCCTGCTGTTGGCCCTGGTAATGGGCCTGGCGACCGGTGCGATGGTGCTGATCGGCCAGGCCTGGGGCGCGGGCCGCCCCCAGCAGGCACGCGCCGTGGCTGGCAGCGCGGTGGCGCTGATCCTGCTGTTGTCGGTGCTGGTGATGGCCCTGGGCGGCGGTTTCGCGCCACAACTGCTGGCGGCGTTGGGCACGCCGGCAGCGGTCCTCAGTGAGTCCATTGTCTACGCACGCGTGCTGCTGCTGACGGCACCGGTGTTCTTCCTGCTGTGGCTGGCCACTGCGGTGAGCCGCGCGGTGGGCGATGCGAAGACACCGCTGCATGCGCTGTTGCTGGCCACGGTGGTCGGCCTGCTGTGCACGCCGCTGCTGATCCTCGGCTGGGTCGGCCCGCCGCAGCTGGGTTCGGCCAGTGCGGCAGTCTCGGCGGCATTTGCCTCGCTGCTGGCCCTGGCCTGGCTTATGTGGCGGTGGCAGAGGATGGAGCACCCGTTGGCGCCGGGACGTGAGCTGCTGCGTGCCATCCGTTTCGATGGCGTGCTCATCCGCGCGATGCTGCGCATCGGCGTACCGTCATCGCTGCAGATGCTCAGCCTGGCCATTGCCGAAATCGTGTTGCTGGGCTGGATCAACCGCTACGGCTACACGGCCACGGCCGCCTACGGTGCGGTCAACCAGTTGATGAGCTGGGTGCAACTGCCTGCGATGTCGCTGGGGATCACCGCCACCATCCTCGCGGCGCATGCGATGGGCGCGGGGCGTACGGCACGGCTGCCCGCCATCGCTCGCACCGGTGTGCTGCTTGGGCTGGCGATGCTGAGCGTGGTGGTGCTGCTGGTGATGGCGCTGGCGCCCTGGCTGACCGGGCTGATTCTGGCGGCCGCAGAGGTGCGCGAATTGGCCGCATCGCAGCTGCGCACGGTGGTATGGGGCGTGCTGGCGATGGGAGGCAGCGCGGTGCTGGTCGGAGTGATGCGAGGCAGTGGCACGGTGATGTTGCCAGCGTTGTTGGGCATGGCAGCGGTACTGCTGCTGGAGCTGCCGTTGGCGATGTGGTTGCAGGCGCGGCATGGGCTGGCCGGCCTGTGGTGGGCGTGGCCACTGGGGCTGCTGGCGATGCTGGTGATGCAGGTGTTCTGCTTCGCGCATTGGCGGCGGCGGGTGCAGGCT
Organism: Stenotrophomonas sp. FR024; assembly: GCF_047500745.2. Lineage (NCBI taxonomy): Bacteria > Pseudomonadati > Pseudomonadota > Gammaproteobacteria > Lysobacterales > Lysobacteraceae > Stenotrophomonas > Stenotrophomonas sp. FR024. Next base: position 85,355 of record NZ_JAXAXM020000012.1, on the reverse strand, counting down.
GGGTAGTGCCGGCCGCTGGCCGGCAATCCGGAATGCCGGGGCAGCCGGCCAGCGGCCGGCTCTACCACTCGGTCGGATCACAGTCGTTGCGGCGGCTGCGGTGGGTTGGCCACTGGTGATGCAGGTGTTCTGTGTTGCTCGCTGGCGGCGGGTGCAGGCCGGCTCTGCCACTTCAGCGCCGCTGTGCCAGCAGCAGATGGAAGTGCTTTTCGCGGATCTGGCCGTCATTGCCGGCTGCGGATTCCCGGTGGCTGCGCCAGGCCGAGACGCGGAAGCCCGATACCCGCAGCGCCAGCTCCACCGCGTCCAGCTCATGCAGTTGGAAGTCGGCAGCAAATGGCAGGCTGCGCATGAAGCTGGCGTCGCCAAAGGCCAGGCACAGGCGGCCGCCCCGGCGCGCCACCCGCGCCAGCTCGTCCAGCACCGGCGCCAGGTTCGGCCAGAAGTACAGGGTGTTGACCGCGAGCGCGGCATCCATCGCGGCATCGGCGACCGGCAGCGCATGAGCGTCGCCGTGTCGCATCGCGGCACGCTCGGCCAACCCGGCGCTGGCCAGGCGCTGGTTGCCGGCCTCGACCATGGCGGTGGACAGCTCAATACCCAGATAGTGGCTGTCGGTGGCCTGCAGCATCAGCGGCGCGAAGGCCGCATTGCCGGGGCCGATCTCCAGGACCCGTTCGCCAGTGCCGACGGCCAGCAGCCCGATCGCGGCCAGGTTGAGTGCGCCGTTGCTGCGGTTCATCGAGTCAGCCACCGCCAGCGCGGCCTCGCCATGGGGCTGCCGCAGCTGTGCGGCCAGAGTGGGAGCATCCAGCATCATCATCGTCCGTTGCAGAGTTTCGGACGTGGCGGCGGCGGGTCCGCCGGTGACCATAGCGCCGACCTTGTGGCTTGGGAAGTAGGGAAACCCCGCTTCGGGGTGATGAGGAAATGTCCAGCGTCGCAGTCGGTGAGATCTGGTTGTCCACAGGGGGTGTGGATTACGCGTGGGCAACTTTGTGGATAAGCCGCGACAGGCGCCACCCCCCTAGGCTGTCAAGATGGGTGGCGAAAAATTCACCGCCGGTGAGGACAGGTGAGGGAGCGGTGAAGGCTGGGGCCTGCCAGCGCTGTCGCCAGTGGCGGCGCTCGCGGTAACCTGTGGGCCTTGATGCTCCGTGAGACCCCATGAAACGTCACTTCTCGATGCTGCGCGAATTCCAGCTGGCCGACTGGTTCACCCTGGCCAATGCTTTCTGCGGCACCGGTGCGGTCTTTGCCGCAATGCGCTTCCTGCAGGACGGCGAGCGCGGCTACCTGCTGTTCGGCATGGCGTTGATCCCGCTGGCTTTCATTTTCGACGCCCTCGATGGGCGCATCGCGCGCTGGCGCAAGTCCAGCTCCACCCTGGGCCGCGAGCTGGACTCGCTGTCCGACGTGATCTCCTTCGGTGTGGCCCCGGCGGCGCTGGCCTACGCCTGCGGCATGCAGGGCGGCTGGGACTGGCTGGTGCTGAGCTATTTCGTCTGCTGCGGCGTCAGCCGCCTGGCGCGCTACAACGTCACCGCAGAGGCGCTGGCCGGCGACGAGGGCAAGGTCGCGTATTTCGAGGGCACCCCGATCCCGACCAGCCTGGTGCTGGTGATTGTGCTGGCGATCGCCGCCGGTACCGATGCCATCGGCCAGAACATCTGGTTCGGCCAGTGGCAGATCGGCCCGTGGCAGCTGCACCCGATGGTGTTGTTGTTCGCCTTGTCCGGGTCGCTGATGATCAGCAAGACCCTGCGCATTCCCAAGCCATGAGCCAGCCCTGCGGAGGCCTGCGATGACCAGCTCGGCCCACGACGCCGGCAGCAGTGATTTCGAAACCCTGGCCCGGCAGTACTTCGGCGCCTGGGGCGATGCCCTGCGCCATGCGAGCACGCCCGGCGCACCGGCTGGTGACGATCCCGGCAGCTGGCAGCGGTTGTTCGACTGGTGGGGCCAGCTGTTGCCCGAGCAGGGGCAGGGCGCGCCGGAAGATGCCGTGCGCCGCTTCCGCGAACAGGCGGGCAGCTGGTACGGCACCATGCAGGAAGTGGCCGCGCGTTTCGCCGGCCGCGACGCCAGCAGTGCCGACGTAGCACAAGCCTGGCGCGAGGCGGTGCAGGGGCAGGGCGACGGCATGCTGCAGTGGATGCTGCAGGGCGCCCGTGGCAGCACCCACGCTAGCGCCGCTGTACCGGAGTTTGCCGCCTGGCTGCAGCAGTTCCAGCTGCAGGCCGGTCCGTGGCTGCAGAGCCCGGCGTTCGGGCCCGGCCGCGAGCACCAGGCGCGCTGGCAGGCGCTGCTGCGGGCGCAGGAGGAATACCAGCAGCATTCACGCGCCTACGTCGATCAGATCAAGCAGGCACTGGACGAGGCCTTCGCGCTGTTCGAGCAGCGCCTGGCCGAGCACGAGCAGCCGGGCAGCCAGCTGACCAGCGCCCGCGCGATGTTCGACCTGTGGATCGAAGTGGCCGAGGAGGCCTACGCCAAGGTCGCCATGTCCGAACCGTTCCAGCAGGTGTATGCCGCGCTGGGCAACGCTCAGATGCGCCTGCGCGCCGGCCTGCAGCGCGAGGTGGAACAGATGAGTGAACGGATCGGCCTGCCGACCCGCAGTGAGATGGACGCCGCGCACCGCCGCATCGCCGAGCTGGAGCGCAGCCTGCGCCGACTGCAGGCACAGGTGGCGGCCATGGCCGGTACGGGCGAGGTCGATCCGGTGGCACAGCCGGCGCCGGCGAAGGTGAAGCCGGTCGCGCGCAAGGCCGCGAAGAAGGCCGCGCCGGCAAAGAAGGCGGCTGCGAAAAAGGCGGCTGCGAAAAAGGCTGCACCAAAGGCAGCGCCCCGTACTTCCACGCGGACGCGTGACCGATGAAAGGACCGCTGGGCTTCAACGCCGATGACCTGATGCAGGAAACCCTGGCCATGCAGCGCAAGCTGATGGAAGGGCTGAAGCTGCTGCCGCAGGTGGAAGACGTGGACTATGGCGTGACCGCGCGCGAGGAAGTCTGGCGCGATGGCAAGGTGGTGCTGTACCGCTTCGTCGGCGAACAGGCACCGACCCGCCGCACGCCGCTGCTGATCGTCTACGCGCTGGTCAACCGGCCGTACATGGTCGACCTGCAGGCCGACCGTTCGCTGGTGCAGAAGCTGCTGGCGCTGGGGCAGGACGTCTACGTGCTGGACTGGGGTTACCCGGATCGCTCGGAGCGCTTCCAGACCCTGGAGGACTACCTGCTGCGCTACATCGATGGCGCGGTCGATACGCTGCGCGCGCGCAGTGGTGGACCGGTCGACCTGCTCGGCATCTGCCAGGGCGGCGTGTTCGCGCTGTGCTATGCCGCGCTGCGCCGACAGAAGCTGGGCAAGCTGATCACCATGGTCACCCCGGTCGATTTCCACACCGCCGACAACATGCTCTCGCACTGGGCGCGGCAGGTGGATGTGGACCTGCTGGTCGACACGCTGGGCAACATCCCGGCCGACCTGATGAATGCCAGTTACCTGATGCTCAAGCCGTTCCGCCTGAACGTGCAGAAGTACGTCGGCCTGCTCGACATCCTCGATGACAAGGCTGCGCTGGAGGATTTCCTGCGGATGGAGAAGTGGATCTTCGATTCACCGGACCTGGCCGGCGAGGCGTTCCGCGACTTCATCAAGCAGTTCTACCAGGGCAACGGGCTGATGAACGGCACGGTGCGGATCGGCGAAGAGGCGGTGGATCTGTCGAAGGTGACCCTGCCGGTACTGAACATCTACGCCGAGCAGGACCATCTGGTGCCGCCGGATGCTTCGCGCGCAATGCGCGGACGTCTGGGCACGGACGACTACACCGAGTCCAGTTTCCGCGGTGGCCATATCGGCATCTACGTGTCCGGCCGCGCGCAGCGCGAAGTGCCGGCCACGATCGATGGCTGGCTGAAGGCGCGCGACCCGTAAGGCCTGCTTCGGTTTTTTTTGTAGCGTCGAGCCATGCTCGACTGCATGGAGAATGATGATGTCGCAAAGGATTTCGCTGCTGCTTGCCACGCTGCTGCTGGCAGCCCCTGTTGCCCAGGCCGCCCCCAGCGCGGATGCGCGAAGAGAAATCGCCCAGCTGATCTCCAGCCTGGACGGCTCCCAATGCCGGTTCCAGCGCAATGGCAGCTGGTACGACGGCAGCGATGCGCGCGCGCATCTGCAGCGCAAGTACGACTACCTGCTGAAGAAGGACATGGTGGACAGCGCCGAGCAGTTCATCGAGCGCGCCGCCAGCCAGAGCAGCATGAGCGGCAAGCCCTATCGCATCCATTGCCCGGGGCAGCCCGAACAGACGGCAGCGGCCTGGTTCGGTGCACGCTTGCAGGCATTGCGCCACCGCACGCCGTAGACACGGCCCGGGTGTAAAGTCGAGCCATGCTCGACTGGTTCTGCCCGTAAGCCGAGGAGACGCCGCCATGAACACCACGCCCAAGACGCTGTCGCGCTCGCTGAACGACCGCATGATTGCCGGCGTGATGGGCGGCATCGCCCATCGCTTCGGCTGGAACCCCACGCTGGTACGGATCGTGTTCGTGCTGGTCTCGATCGGCTCGGCGGCTTTCCCCGGCATCCTGGTCTACCTGATCCTGTGGCTGCTGATGCCGAACGAGGCCGATTGAAGACTGCTCCGGAGCCTTGGCCGATCTGGCTGCGCGCGCTGCAGGTGGTGGGCGCGGCATGGGCGTCCCCCAATTCGCTGCTCGGCCTGATCGGTGGCCTGGCCGGCATGCTCGGCGGCGCGACGCTGCGCTGGAGCGGGCGGGACTGCGCACTGGTGTTCGACCGCTGGCCGTGGGGGCCGGGTGGGGCGATCACGCTGGGCAATGTGATCCTGCACACCGGCCATGACCTGGGCATTTCCTGCCGCACCTATGCGCATCAGGCGGGCTGGGGCGTGGAGCCGCTGATCCGGCTGGACGACCACGAGCGCGCGCACGTATACCAGTACATGGTGCTGGGGCCGCTGTACCTGCCGGTATACCTGCTGTGTGGTGGCGTGAGTGCGCGCAACCCGTTCGAACGCGCGGCCGATCATTTCGCCCGGTTCGGGCATGGCTGGTGGCCGTAGTTTCCAGCCAACGGCGCAGCCCCTCGTGGCTTGGTCGGGGAATACGTTTCATGTGATTGGGCCGGGCGGGGTGGGTTCGCGGGACACGCCGTAAACCCGTCCCTGGGGGCTCGATGGCGCCATCCATGGCGCCAACGGTCCCGCGAATCCACCCCACCCGGCCCCTGACAGTTTCCGTGCGCGTCCATCCACGGAGAAGAAATAGAACAGCAGAAGCGGGTCGCGCGCTGCGCTTGCTCGTGAGCCGAGCATGGCTTGGCTCCACAGGAAGCAACAAAGCAGCCGGCCAGGCTGCTTTTGCTTTTGATCTTTTTTTCTTCTCCGTGGGTGGCAGACGCAGCAGAAATCTGTCAGCGGCCGGGTGGGTGGGGCTGGCGGGGTATCCGCGGCATGGATGCCGCGGCTAAGCCCCCATGGACGGGTTCACGGCGTCCCCGCCATCCCCACCCACCCGGCCAGCCCACAGGAAACCGGCTTTCCGCGATCATCCCAAACCACCCACGAGGGGCTGCGCCGTTGGCTGGAAACCCCCGATTCGTTAGTCGGAAGTTAAAGATCCGTAAGCATTCTGCTGCGATCCCGCAGTCATCTGCATGCAACCGATCGTCATTAGCCTTCGTGACGTTCCAGTCAGGTTCGACGCGGTAAGCTCTCCCTCGATGAGCTCGCAGCATCGCTCATCGAGTGCAGTACGCAGTAGCAATTTGGAGGAATACATCACATGGCAATCGTTCTTTATGTCGGTGGTAGCAAGGATGGCGAGAAGGGCGTGGTGCCCTACGGCTTCAGCAAATCCCGCGCCGACACCGCGCTGGGGCCGGAGTTCTACACGGAGCGGTTCATGGAACTGCAGGGTGTCGGCAAGGTCCGCCTGATGGCCCTGGAAGGCATGCGTGACGAGATCGTCATGCAGCGCGCCGCCCGCCACTACCGCTGACCTCCGCAACACGCGGCAGGGCGCGCCCACCATCGCGCGCCCGCGCCGGCATCCCAGCCCAGGGCCAGTCCGAGCCCTCTTTTCGCCAGGATGCCGGCGTCCACTCCGGCCTCACCGCTGAACCTCGCCCCCTGTCAATGCCTTGTCCGGCTCCGTCGTGGATTGCCAGAATGGGGTCTTCCCGTAACGCGGCACAGACCTGAAGCAATGCACGACGCCAAGAACGCCCAGAGCGCGCTCGCCCAGCAGATCGCCCAGACCATCGCCGACGAGATCGGTGCCCAGTCCGCCCAGGTACGTGCCGCCGTCGGCCTGCTCGACGAGGGCGCCAGCGTTCCGTTCATCGCGCGCTACCGCAAGGAAGTGACCGGGGGCCTGGACGACACCCAGCTGCGCAACCTGGAAGTGCGCCTGACCTACCTGCGCGAACTGGAAGACCGTCGCGCGGCGGTGCTGGCCAGCATCGGCGAGCAGGGCAAGCTCAGCGACGACCTGCGCAACGACATCCTGGCCGCCGACACCAAGAGCCGGCTGGAAGACCTGTACCTGCCGTACAAGCCCAAGCGCCGTACCCGCGCCCAGATCGCCCGCGAGGCCGGTCTGGAACCGCTGGCTGATGGCCTGCTGGCCGACCCGACGCAGGACCCTCAGGTCTTCGCTGCTTCCTTTGTCGACACCGACAAGGGCGTGGCCGACACCAAGGCTGCGCTGGAAGGTGCACGCGCGATCCTGATGGAGCGCTGGGGCGAAGATGCCGCGCTGGTCGGTGAGCTGCGCACCTGGCTGGGCGAGACCGGCGTGATCCGTGCCCGCGTGGCCGAGGGCAAGGAAACCGAAGGCGCCAAGTACCGCGATTATTTCGAGCATGCCGAGGCGCTGGCGAAGATTCCCTCGCACCGCTTGCTGGCGCTGTTCCGTGCGCGCCGCGAGGAGATCCTGTTCCTGGAACTGGACCCGGGCAGCGAGGCCGAGGCCGGCCACCAGTACGCCGAAGGACGCGTGGCGCGCAAGGCCGGCATCGCCGATCAGGGCCGTGCCGCCGACCGCTGGCTGCTGGATGCCTGCCGCCTGACCTGGCGTGCCAAGCTGCACACCCATCTGCTGCTGGACCTGTTCAACCAGGCTCGCGAAAAGGCCGAGGCCGAAGCCATCGCGGTGTTCGGCGACAACCTGAAGGACCTGCTGCTGGCCGCGCCGGCCGGCCCGAAGACCGTGCTCGGGCTGGACCCGGGCATCCGTACCGGCTGCAAGATCGCCGTGGTCGACGCTACCGGCAAGCTGGTCGCCACCGAGACCATCTATCCGCATGAGCCGCGCCGCCAGTGGGAGCAGTCGCTGCAGACCATCAAGCAGCTGTGCGCCAAGTACAACGTGGAACTGATCGCGATCGGCAACGGCACCGCCAGCCGCGAGACCGACAAGCTGGCCGGTGAGGTGATCAAGGCCGCGGCCAACCCGAAGCTGCAGAAGGTGGTGGTCAGCGAGGCCGGTGCCTCGGTGTACTCGGCCTCGGAGTTCGCGGCCAAGGAATTCCCGGGGCTGGACGTGTCGCTGCGTGGCGCGGTGTCCATCGCGCGCCGCCTGCAGGATCCGCTGGCCGAACTGGTCAAGATCGAACCCAAGGCGATCGGTGTCGGCCAGTACCAGCACGACGTGGACCAGTACCGCCTGGCACGGGCGCTGGATGCGCGGGTCGAGGACTGCGTGAATGCCGTGGGCGTGTACGTGAACACCGCTTCGGCCGCGCTGCTGTCGCGCGTGTCCGGCCTGTCGTCCACGGTGGCCGAGAACATCGTGCGCCATCGTGACGACAATGGCCCGTTCAAGCGTCGCAAGGACCTGCTGAAGGTCGCGCGCCTGGGCGAGAAGACCTTCGAGCAGTGCGCCGGCTTCCTGCGTATCGCCGATGGTGACCAGCCGCTGGACGCCTCGGCGGTGCACCCCGAAGCCTACCCGGTGGTCGAGCGCATCGTGGCCAGCACCGCGCGCCCGATCAAGGCGCTGATCGGTGATGGCAGCTTCCTGCGGGGCCTGAAGGCAGAACAGTTCACCGACGACACCTTCGGCGTGCCGACCGTGCGCGACATCCTGAAGGAACTGGAAAAGCCGGGCCGTGACCCGCGTCCGGAGTTCAAGGCGGCGCGCTTCGCCGAGGGCGTCGAGGACATCAAGGACCTGCGCGAGGGCATGGTGCTGGAAGGCGTGGTCAGCAACGTCGCGGCCTTCGGCGCCTTCGTCGATATCGGCGTGCACCAGGATGGCCTGATCCACATCTCGGCGCTCTCCGATATCTTCGTGAAGGACCCGCGCGACGTCGTCAAGGCCGGCGATATCGTCAAGGTCAAGGTGCTGGAGGTGGACGTGGCGCGCAAGCGCATCGCCCTGACCCGGCGCCTGGACGACACCCCCGGGCAGGCCACCAGCCGTCCGGGCCAGCGTGATGACCGCGGCCAGGGGCAGGGGCTGCGCCGCGACGCAGGCGGCCAGAACCGCGGGCCAAACCGGGGCCAGGGCAATGGCGGCCGTCCCGCTCAGTCCGCGCCCCCGGCCAACAACGCCCTGGCGGAGGCCTTCGCCCGCGCCAAGCGCAGTTGAGGACCGTGTCCCCCGTCACGCTTGATTCGTGGCGGGGGACTTGTCGATTTTCCCCGTGATTGCGCACACTTGCGCCTGAGGGGGGCGTTTGGCCTCCCCGCTGTCGCTGGGGAGGGCCATGACGCCAGCAGGACCCGTTGTCTTCGTTGAGGGCTGCAGCGCTGTGCTGCGGCTGCTGCCCGCCTGTGCGGGCCGGGGACCGGATTGATGGCGGGCCAGGGAAACAACGGCAACGGGCTGCTCGAGCGGCGCCTGCAGGAACTGGCAGAGGAGCGCCGGCGCCTGGCCATGATCATCGACGGCACCGCTGCCGGTACCTGGGAATGGAACGTGCAGACCGGCGAAATGCGGGTCAATGCGCGCTGGGCGGAGATTGTCGGCTATCGCCTGGAAGAGCTGGAGCCGGTGTGCCAGAAGACGTTCCTGAAGCTGGTCCACCCCGACGACATCGTCCTGTCCGACGCGGCACTCGAGGATCACTTCGAAGGCCGCAGCGACAACTATGTCTGCCTGCTGCGCATGCGCCACAAGAATGGCCAGTGGATATGGATCCACGACCGTGGCCGCGTGTTCGAATGGGACGGGCAGGGACGACCGCTGTGGATGGCCGGTGCGCACGCCGACGTGACCGAGCTGCAGCAGGCGCGGCAGGATGCGGCCGAGAGCCGGCAGCGATTGCAGGCCGTGGTCGACGCGTCCGATGAGGTGGCGGTGATCGCGACCGATACCGAAGGCACCATCACCCTGTTCAATACCGGCGCGGAACGCCTGCTGGGTTACAGCGCGGAAGAAGTGGTCGGCCAGCGGCGACTGGGTGATTTCCACGATCCGGACGAGCTGGTGGCCTGGCTGCGTCCGCTGGCGGCTGCGGACGGAAGCCTGCCGGGCGCGTTTGAAGCACTCAGCGCCCGCGCCGATGAGCAGACCTATTCACGGCAGTGGACACTGCGGCGCAAGGATGGCCAGCCACGCCAGGTGCGCTTGTCGATCAGCCGCATGGATGGTGCCGGCGGCGCGCGGATCGGCTATGTCGGCATGTCCATCGACATCACCGAGATCCTGCAGGCGCGCGCCGAAGCACGCCTGTCGGCAGAGAAATTCGCCGGTGCGTTCACGTCGGCGGCGCTGGGCATGGCGCTGGTGTCGCTGGAAGGACGCTGGCTGGACGTCAATGACGCACTGTGCCGGATCCTGGGCTACCCCCGCGAAGAACTGCTGCAGGTTGATTTCCAGCGCCTGACCCACCCCGATGACCTGCAGACCGACCTGGCCCTGGTGCAGGATCTGCTGGCCGGGCGGCGCAGCCACTACCACCTGGAAAAGCGCTATCTCGATCGCGACGGCAAGGTGATCTGGGCGCGGCTGTCGGTGTCGCTGGTGCGCACCGAGCACGGTGAACCGCTGCATTTCGTGTCGCAGATCCAGGACATCAGCGCCCAGCGCAGCAGCGAGCAGCGCCTGTTCGAGAGCGAGCAGCGCAGCCGTATCACGCTTGATGCGGTTGCCGACCTGGTGCTCAGTGTCAGCCTGGATGGCCGTATCGACTACGCCAATGCCGCCGCAGTACGCACCCTGGCGGGTGATGGCGCGCTGTCGCTGGCCGGGCACAAGGTGCAGGACGTGCTGGCACTGACCACCGAATATGCGCCCGGCTCGGTACTGGATGTGTCGGTCCTGCTGGACCCGGAAAGCAATGCGGTGGACCTGCACGCCGATCTTCTGCTGCGCCTGGGCACGGCCACGATCCCGGTCGACCTGACCCGTGCCTGGCTGCGCGATGATGAAGGTCATGTACGCGGTGCGGTGTGGGTACTGCGTGATGACACCCAGCAGCGCGCGCGCCAGCGCGAAGCGCGCCATCTGGCCGAGATCGATCCGCTCACCGAGCTGAGCAACCGTCGCGGCTTCGAGGTGCATCTGCAGCAGGCGATCACCCGCGTCGAGCGAACTGGCCAGGCCGCGTCGTTGATGTACATCGACCTGGACCGCTTCAAGCCGGTCAACGACACCTGGGGCCATCTGGCCGGCGATGCCGTGCTGTGGGCGGTGGCCAGCGTGCTGCGCCACGGTGTGCGCGATTCGGACGTAGTGGCGCGTCTGGGCGGCGACGAATTCGCAGTGATCCTGTCCGGCTGTACGCCGCGTCGTGCCGCGCGCATCGGCGGTGAACTGCTGCACACCCTGGCATCGCTGTCGATTCCGTGGGACCGGGACCGCCTGCATGTGGGTGCCAGCATCGGTATCGCGCCATTGGCGGGTGGGATGAGCGTGGACCAGGCCGTGGCAGCGGCTGATGCCCAGTGTTACCGGGCCAAGGCAATGGGTCGCAACAACGTACAGGTGCAGGGCGAGGCCAGTGAGCTGCCCGGCGATGATTCCGAAGCCGCCGAGGGCTGATCTCAGCCTGTGAGAGGGCGTGCGCGAATACTGCGCGCACATCCACTCATGCAGGTGATCCCATGAAGGTCTGGAACCCGGTTGCGATGCGGGCCTACGCGCCGGCGATGGTTGGCTGGTGCCTCGCGCTGGCCGCCTGCCTGCGTGCGGAACAGCTGCGCGGCGACCTTCACGCGCAGGCCCTGCTGCCGGTACTGCAGGGCGGCGCGGTCGCCCTGCTGGTGTTCACGCTGTCCTGTATCGGTGCCGCCAGCATCGTGCTGTGGCGGACGGGCAGGAACGCGGTGGAGTGATGCGGTGGATGGTCACCGCATCCTCCACGTCATGTTGCGTCAGCGCAGTACTTCATCCGAACTGACCAGCTGCACGTCGTGCATCAGGTTGAGGTAAGCCTCGTAGTAGCCCTTGTGCGAGGCACCGACGATGGTCAGCATGCGGGTGCCTGGATGCTGGCCCAGGATGTCGCGCATGTTGGCGACCATGCGCAGGTTGCGGGTTTCCCAGTAGCCCACGTAGTTGCGGCCGAAGCCTTCCGGCGAGGGCTCGACGAGGGTCGCGCCGAAATCGCTGTTGAAAGCCACCATCGCGGCCTCGGGCGTGTTGTAGGCGCGATACATTGCGAGCAATCCATCCGGTTGAGCAAGATTGGCCTCCAGTCGTTCATCGGCCGCCCTGCGCGCTTTGACGAAGGAATTGTCCCAGGCACCGCGTATGGCGGCAGCGTAGGCCTTCTGCTGCGATTCCGGTGTTGGCGAATCTGCAGTGTGGTCGTCGACCGACCACAGGCGCTCCAGCCCCAGGCGTGCCGCAAGTACGCCGGCCACCAGTCCGGCCTCGTTGCGGCGGGCCATGCGCGTGTCGAGGAACTGCACCAGCTCCGGTGTCAGGCTGTCCGAAGCACGTCGCTCTTCCCTGGACAGCCGCAGCCATTGGACGACTGCCGAGCTGCTTTCGCCCGCGGCCAGGAACACGGCGGCCAATCGGCGCCGCTGGGCAGCGGTTGGCGCCTTCGGCCAATCCGCAAGCAGGCGTTCCATCTCCACGTTGGCGCTGGGCACGTCCAGGCCGGTGGCGGCCTGCGCCGGTGCCGGATCGACGCAGTAGTCCGCTACGCTCTCCGCGTATCGGGCCGGATTGCGGCGCATGAAGTCACACTGCAGGCCGGACAGGTTCTCCACCGCGATCGCGGTGGGCCGCCAGGCTTCCAGGCGCTGCAGCAGAGGTTCCAGCATCGCCGGCGTGAAGGTCTCCGGCAGGCTGGACAGGTGCGGGCTGCCCAGCACCAGCACTTCGTTCGGGCGTCCTGCGGGTGGTCCCTTCAGCTGGTCGGGGTGGAAGGCGGGTCGATAGGCGGCGTCGTTGGCCAGCGCGCTGCTGCTGCACAGGGCCAGGAAGAGAAGGCTGGCAAAGCGAGGGAACATGCGATCTCCATGTCGATAAGCATCCTGCGGGACCTTCATGCTGGTCATTTTCTCCTGCTGGGGAATCCCGCATTGGTCATGTAAACCTTTCTGCCTTGAGCTGCATCCTTCTGCTGAGCGATGCTGCACGCAATGCCCAGGCGATGCAGAAGATGACATTGGACGACTGGACCATCGACAGTCCGCGGCTGCACCTCCGGCCTTTCACGCCCGGTGATGCCGACGAGGCATTTGTGGCAATCACACCCGGGCTGACCCGCTACATGGCGTTCGAGCCGCCACCCTCGAAGGAGGCGTTTTCTGCCGTCTGGCGGACGTGGCTGCTTACCATCGCCGACGGGACCGACATCACGTTGGTGATCCGCAGGCGCGGGGATGGGGTATTCCTTGGCCTGGCAGGCCTGCATCGAGCCCGTGAAGCAGAACCCGAACTGGGCATCTGGATCGCAGAAGTGATGCATGGGCACGGCTATGGCCGCGAGGCAGTGGCGGCGGTGTGGTCGGCGGCCTCCGGGCGCCTGCGCTGTGCTGCGTTCCGCTACCCGGTGGCGGAACGGAACCAGTCCAGCCGTGCACTGGCTGAGTCCCTTGGTGGGCAGGCTGTGGCACGTGAGCAGGGCGTGAAGTACACGGCAATCGTCTACCGCATTCCGGCTGCAATGCACGGAGTTGCGACGGACGTCGCGGAATCCCGCTAAAGCGGCCGACGGCGTCGCCGATACTCCCTCTGGATCCCGCTCCAGTCACCCGCCGCAGGACCCCAGGCTGCCCCCGACGGGTGGTCCGCGCAGTGTGTTCCGCCGTTTCCAGATGCGATCGCACCCGCAGCAGACGTTCTTCGCAGTCGCTCGAGAGGTGCCCGTTGGCACCTGTAGTCCCTGGCAACTGATGTTGCCGCCGGGCATCCCGCCCGTCGGGTCACAACCGCTTACCGGACACCGAGGATCAGACAATGCTCATTCCAGGCTTCACGGCAGGCGCGCAGGCGCCGGCCGAGCTGCATACCCGTTGGTCGCCGTGGCGTGCGCTGCTTGGCGTGCTGGCGCCGCAGCAACGCACCAGCACGGAGGCGGCGATGACCGACCGCACCGAGCTGGAAGCGCAGGTGGCCGCGCTGCATCGCGTGCAGGCCGTCATCGAATTCGCGCTCGACGGCACCATCCTGCGGGCCAATGACAATTTCCTGCAGGCGATGGGTTACCGGCTGGAGGAGATCCAGGGCAAGCATCACTCCCTGTTCGTCGACCCCGAGCAGGCGCGCAGCGCGGAATACCGCGACTTCTGGGTACGCCTGGGGCGTGGCGAATATGACGCCGGACAGTACCGCCGCTTCGGCAAGGGCCAGCGTGAGATCTGGATCCAGGCTTCGTACAACCCGGTGCTGGACCGCCAGGGGCGGCCGTACAAGGTGGTCAAGTTCGCGACCGACATCACCGCGCAGAAGCTGCAGGCGGCCGACTCGGCGGGGCAACTGGCCGCGATCGCCAAATCGCAGGCGGTGATCGAGTTCAGCATGGATGGCCGCATCCTGTCGGCCAATGACAATTTCCTGGCCGCTACCGGCTACAGCCTGGACGAAGTGCGCGGGCAGCACCATTCGTTGTTTGTCGAGCCTGAGCATCGCAGCAGCGTCGAGTATCGCCAGTTCTGGGAGAAGCTCGGGCGCGGCGAATATGACGCCGGCCAGTATCGGCGCCTGGGCAAGGGCGGGCGCGAGGTCTGGATCCAGGCATCCTACAACCCGATCCTGGACCTCAATGGCAAGCCGTTCAAGGTCGTCAAGTACGCCACCGACATCACCGCGCAGGTGCACGAGAACCAGGCCATGCAGCGCGCCGTGGCGCAGACCCGCGAGGTGGTGGCTGCCGCCAAGCAGGGCGATCTGACCCAGCGCGTGGCCACCGCCGACAAGAACGGGTCGATCGCCGAACTGTGCGAAGGCGTGAATTCGCTGGTCGAGGCGATGGCCGCGATCATCGGCCAGATCAAGTTCGCCGCGGACACCATCGCAGTCGGCGCGACCGAAATCGCACAGGGCAACAGCGACCTCTCGCAGCGTACCGAGCAGCAGGCGGCCTCGCTGGAGGAAACCGCTGTGTCGATGAAAGGCCTGGCCGAGACCGTGCAGCGCACGGCCACCAACGCGCGCCAGGCCAGCCAGCTGGCCGGTGGAGCGGCCGACGTCGCCGCTCGAGGCGGCACTGTGGTGCATGAAGTGGTCGAGACGATGGCGGTGATCAATGCCTCGTCGCGGCGCATCGTCGACATCATCGGAGTGATCGACGGCATCGCCTTCCAGACCAACATTCTCGCGCTGAACGCAGCGGTGGAGGCTGCGCGTGCCGGTGAACATGGCCGCGGCTTTGCCGTGGTTGCCACTGAGATCCGCGAGCTGTCGCAGCGTTCGGCCAGCGCAGCCAAGGAGATCAAGCACCTGATCGATGAGTCGGTTGCCAATGTGGGCGCCGGCACGGCGCAGGTTGAGAGCGCGGGCCGTACCATGGATGAAATCGTGACCAACGTGCGCCGGGTCAGTGACCTGATGACTGAAATCAGCACGGCCTCGCAGCAGCAGAGCGACGATATCCAGCAGATGAATCATGCGGTCGACCTGATCGATCAGGGCACCCAGCAGAACGCGGCCCTGGTCGAGGAGGCGTCGGCGGCGGCGCGCAGCATGGAAGAGCAGTCGGCGCAGCTGCTGCAGACCGTGGCCAGCTTCCGCGTGCAGGGCGGGGCCGGGCACCGGCACGGAACAGCGGGGCTGCACGCGGTCTAGGCGCGGCGACCGGACGGGTCTTCCTTGCTATCGGTGTCGCCGCGTACGCAGTTGCGTCCGGCATGTTTGGCGCGATACAGGGCCTGGTCGGCGCGTTCGACCAGGTCGCGCGGATCGCGGTCTTCGCCGGGTGCCTGCCAGGCCACGCCGATGCTGATGGTAACGGTGGCCTCGGGGGCGGGCAGGGCTGCGGCTTCAACCGAAGCGCGCAGCCGTTCGCCCAGGCCCAGTGCGTGGGCGGCATCGGGCGAGGGCAGGGCGGCGATGAATTCTTCGCCGCCATAGCGCGCCAGCAGATCGTCACCCCGTTGCAGGCAGCCATCAAGAATGGCGGCGACCGACTGCAGGCGACGATCGCCCTCCGGATGGCCATAGGTGTCATTGAGCCGTTTGAAGTGGTCGATGTCGATCATCAGTACCGCCAGCCCGAGTCCCTGGCGGCGTGCGCGGCCACGGGCATTGCCAAGAGATTCGTCGAAGCTGCGGCGGTTGCCCAGCCCAGTCAGCGGATCGCGCCGCGCCAGCGTTTCCAGCTCATCGCGCTGGCGCTGGATCTCCACCTGGCTCAGCACGCTGCGCAGGGCATAACCGAGCATGGCACCAATGAAGCCCACCGTGGCCAGGGTGGGCTGCAGGCGCGCGACCAGCAGCGCCACCATCATCAGCAGCAAGGGCAGCATCAACGGCACGCCGGCGTCGACGATGTGGCGCAGGCTGCGCGATACCTCCACCGCCGGATAGCGGCGCTTGCTGGCGGCCATGACGGCCAGCACCACGAACAGTCCGCTGATCAGCAGGTCCCCCCAGTTGCCGTCAGGCAGCTGCGGCTGGCAGGTGTTGATGTAGAACGCCAGCAGGAAGTAGCCCAGCGCGTAGATCGCAAGTGTCCGGAAAAAATCGCGGCGGTCGGGATTGTCCTCGGCCAGGAAGCGGATCAGCGCGAAGCAGAACACCAGGCTGTTCTGTAGGTTGCTCATGGCGTTCAGGCATTGCGTCCACAATGCGGCGTTGAAATGCGCCATCGCCCGCGTGTGCCCGAAGTACAGCAGCCACAGCAGTGCGATGATCAGCAGGTCCACCGCGCGGATGCAGCGGTTGCCGCCGCCCGGGCTGGCGGCCACGTAGGTCAGGGGGATGCGGTAGAACACGTACAGGATCAGCGAAGACACGGTCATCTGCGCAGGATCGAGGCCGGCCACATTGCGGTACAGCAGGGCGAGCAGGGCCAGCGAGAACAGGCCCACGGCAGCGCCCAGCGTCCGCCATTTGCAGGCCGCCTGGCGGCTGTCACGCGCACGCCGCACGCAGGCCAGTGCAGCCAGCAACGGCGCAGTGATCAGCATCAGGTAGGAGCCGACCGGGTCCTGCGGGCCAACAAAGGCAATGACGAGCGCGTGCGTGACCAGAAAAAACAGTGCCGCACGCAACGTCATGCATTCCCCCGCCCCCAGCTCCGGCTGGGATCACGATAGGCAGAAGCACGTGTGGCTTGCAAGAAAAGTGTGCGCTGCGTCTATTCCAAAGCTTGCCGGAAGTCGCAGTTGTGTTTCAGCATGGTGACGCGGAGCCTTCGACGCGGGCGTACATCCAGAAGTCACGGGGCTGTCCTCGAACCCGCCGGTAAGCGCGCAGCAGGCCTTCGCGCTGCATGCCGAGGCGTTCCAGCACGGCGATCGAGCGGGCGTTGCTGTCCAGGACAGTCGCCTGGATTCGGACCAGAGCGAGTGCGGCATGGCCCCATTCGAGCACCGCGCGTGCTGCGTGCGTGGCCAGTCCCTGACCCTGCCAGCGCGGATCGAGATCATAGGCAAGTTCGCCGCGGCCATGCGACAGGTCGATTCCGTTCAGGCCAACGGTGCCGATCAGCTGGCTGTCGGCGCCCACCAGCGCCCAGCGCTGGTCCGTTGCCGTGGGCAGGTAACCGGCGATCTGGCAGCGCAGTGCTCTTTCGGAAACGTCGCCCCAGCTGGTGTGCTCGGTCACGCCCGGCAGCGAGAGATAGCCGGCCCAGGCGGCAGCATCATCCACGTGCAGTGGACGCAGCCGTGCGGGCAGGGTGGCGGGGAGCGTGGGCAGGGCGGGCGTTGGCATCGTCGCCAGTGTCGGCGCTCCGGTCCTGAAAATGCAAAAGGCCAGGTCGGGGACCTGGCCTTTGATGCAGTGGTGCCGGTGAAAGGACTCGAACCTTCATGGGGTCACCCCCGGCTGATTTTGAGTCAGCTGCGTATACCATTCCGCCACACCGGCAGGCAGCGTGTGAGTGTAACCGAGGTCGGCACGGCTTTCATAGTGGGGAGGCCGATCGGGGCGCGTCCTGTCGGCTTCGGCCCTGTCATGGCTATACTGCGGCGGCTTGAATGCCTCCAGGAGCGGTAGCCGATGACAGTGTTGCAGGACCTGAGGGTGCTGGTGGTCGAGAACGACGAGATGAGTGCCGCACTGCTGCAGATGCAGCTGGTGCATGCCGGTGCGACGGTGGTGGGGCTGGCCGCGAGCGTGGCTGAAGCGCTGCGCCTGCTGCAGGCGTCGACCCCGGACGTGGCCCTGCTCGATTACCGCCTGGCCCGCAATGAGACCAGCGAGCCGGTGGCTGCGGCACTGTCGGCGCGCGGAGTGCCGTTCGTGCTGGCCACCGGGATGCAGGCCGAGCAGCTGCCCGAGCCGATGCTGGCCGGCGTGCTGCTGGTGAAGCCCTATCTCTCGGCAGATCTGAGCCAGGCGCTGGTACGCGCAGTGGGCCGCGCCAGCGCCAGCGCCTGATTGGCGCGTGCTGAAGCGGTGGGCGTATCCTGCCCGGGCCTGAATGCTCAGGCCTGCAAGGAGAGTGGCATGAAGAAGTGGATCAAGCGCATGGTAGCTGCGGGTGTCCTTTCGATGGCGGTCTTCGGTGGTACGGCCTCTGCTGCGTGGTGTGGCCAGCCCTGTTTCCAGCTCTACAAGAGCTACATCGCGCGGGGTGGAGAGGTCGAACAATGCCTGCAGGAACAGGCCTTCTGCGAAGAGGCGATGTGCGGCGGCAATCCCTGATCCATGAACCCCGCCCAGGCGGGGTTTTTCATCTGTGCGCGGTGTTCAGCCCGCTTCTTCGTATACGTAGCGGATCTCCTCGCGGTCGTCGAGGATGCGGTACTGCCGCGCCAGGTCATCCGGATCGGGATTGAGCCAGGCATCGAGGTGTTCCTTGCGGATGGGAACGACGCCGCGGTCATGGCCCGCAGCGGCGACGTCGTGCGGAGGCGTGTCGGTGATCGTGGCAAATGACAGGAGGCGACCTTCTGGTCCTTCCCATTCCGCCCACAGGCAGGCCAGCAGCAGGTCGCGCGGGGGATCGGGCCGGAACTCCAGCACCACGTCCTGATCCTTCTCATCGGCACCCAGCGTACGGCCGGCGATGGCATGGCGTGGCACGTGCTCATAGAACGCCTGCACCACCACCACGCCGTGGCGCAGCCCGAACGCACCGCGCCAATAGCCTTCCAGGCTGTCGCGCCGCGCGTTGTAGGTGCCGGGATAGAGGATGTCGTTGCGCACCGGCTTGTCCGGCAGCCGGCACTGGTAGCGCATCGGCTTGATCACGCGTTTGCCGCCCTCGCTGACCATCACCGGTGCGTAGGTACCGGGGAAAATGCGGTTGTCGCGCGGCAGCAACTGCACCCGGTGCAGGTCTTCCAGCCGAGCCTGCGCACGATCGATGCGGTTGCCGGCCACGCGCAGGTCGTTGCGTGCTTTCTGGGTGGGGCGGGTCGCCAGCGTGGCATTGGCAATATCGCGTCGCTCGCGCTGGCGGGCCAGCTCCGCTTCCAGATCCTGGCGTTCCTGCGCATGCCACTGCTGGATTTTCGCGACGATGTCGCGGCCCTGCTCGGTGCGCGCGCCGGCGAAGCCGTCATCCATCGCCTTGGGAGTTCTGGGGCGCTTCTTGCCAGGATCGTGCGCGTACAGCTCCGCGAATTCTTCCAGCGACAGGATGGCGCCGAACTCGCGCACCAGCTTGGCGTAGTCGGCGCGGATGAGGGCGGAATAGCACATGGGAACTCTGCGGGCGTGGGTCGCAGCAGCTGCGACATGGATGAGGCAGGATAGCCCGACCTACAGGGAGATAGCGCATGAATGATTCCGTCGCCTGCCAGTTCCGCGACGCCGTGCCCACGGTCGAAGACTATTGCCAGTTGCGTGTGCTGGCGGGCCTCAGTGCCAAGAGCCAGGAGGCGGCGGCACGCGCGCTGCCCAATACCCTGTATGGCGTGTGTGCCTACCAGGGTAACGAGCTGGTGGCGATGGGGCGCATCGTCGGCGATGGGGGCTGCCACCTGCAGGTCTGCGATATCGCTGTGTTGCCGCGCCTGCAGGGGCAGGGCCTGGGCAAGGAAGTGATGCGTCGCCTGGAGGGCTGGATGCAGGCGAACCTGCCGCCGTCGGCATACGTCAGCCTTCTGGCGGATGGTGAAGCGCACCGGTTGTACGCGCAGTTTGGTTTCGCACCCACCGCACCTGCATCGATCGGGATGTATCGCCGGTTCTGAGGTGTGGCCGAGTTGAAGCCATCCACGCATGGCGTGGATCTACTGGGCCAACCGGCCGCCGGATCCATCCCGGCCCTGCAGTAGATCCGCGCCATGCGTGGATAGGGCCTTCCCAGGAATCACAGGCAAAGAAAAACCCCGGCCGAAGCCGGGGTTTTAAAGAATTGGCGTCCCCACGGGGATTCGAACCCCGGTCGCCACCGTGAAAGGGTGATGTCCTAGGCCTCTAGACGATGGGGACGCACGAAAAACTTCAAGTTGTAGAACTTTCGACGGCCTAATGTCGAAAGTGGTGGAGCCAAGCGGGATCGAACCGCTGACCTCCTGCATGCCATGCAGGCGCTCTCCCAGCTGAGCTATGGCCCCAATGAAACTCCGGATGATCTGCCGGGAGCAGAGTCCGTTTTGAAACTGGCGTCCCCACGGGGATTCGAACCCCGGTCGCCACCGTGAAAGGGTGATGTCCTAGGCCTCTAGACGATGGGGACGCAATTCTCATCAATGTTCTTTAGCGACCTTTCGACGGCCTAATGCCGAAAGATTGGTGGAGCCAAGCGGGATCGAACCGCTGACCTCCTGCATGCCATGCAGGCGCTCTCCCAGCTGAGCTATGGCCCCACGTCGCTGAGGAGCGAAATAATAGCCTTGCCCCAGGGGGTTGGCAAGCATTTGTTGCACTTTTCTTCACGTGCGTTGCGAAGCCGATGTCAGTCGCCTTTCGCCTGTGCAGCGTCGTCGGTCAGTGCCGCCAGGATCGGGCACTGGTCCAGCGCGCCGTGACCTGGGCAGGCGTCGACCAGCAGCGAAAGTGCAGTGTGCATGCGTTGCAGCTCCGCCATCCGCTGTGCGATGTCCTGCAGGCGCGCCTGCGCGGTGTCGCGCACGCTGCCCATGTCCTGCGAATGGCGATCGCTCAATGCGAGCAGCTCGCCGATCTCTTCCAGGCTGAAGCCCAGCGCCTTGGCGCGGCGGATGAATCGCAGCCGGCGCAGGTCCTGCTCGCCGAAGATGCGGTAGCCACCCGCCGAGCGGGCCGCGGTCGGCAGCAGCTGCTGTCGTTCGTAGTAGCGCACCGTATCGATCGGTACGCCCGCCTGGCGGGCCAGTTGTCCAATGTTCATGGCGGATTCCTGCAGGGGCTGCCGACCATTGTGAAGCCTGGAGTCTGGTCGAGAGTCAAGGCTTGGCCCGGGTGCGCGCATTCAGCGCACTTTGCAACTTTCTTCATAGCCCCGCCGATGGACCAGTTCCTACCCTTCGCCTGAACCGGCCGTTCGATGGCCTGCAACGAACCGAGGAGGTGGTCTGTGGAAGGATTCAGGAACGAAGGATTCGTCGAGATCGCGGTGGTTGAATACCCGGGAGGTGATCCGTCTGCCGCCTCCGTACTGGCCGAAATGGCGCACGTTGCCAATCGCCTTGCCCAGCAGCAGCGTCGGCCGTTCAAGCGGGTGCTGGTCACCCGCTGGATCGTGCCGGCCAGCCAGACCGGGGTGCATCGTATTGCGGGTGCGGAAATGCTCGATGCGGCCATCCCGGCTGTGATCGCGGTTCCCGGCCAGATCAGTGCCGGCGCGTGCCTGCGCGCGGACGAGGTCCTGCTGGACTGGCTGCGTGCGCACTATGACGGCGGCAGTCTGCTGGCCGCCGCCAGTGATGGCGTCAGCGTGCTGGCACGTGCCGGGTTGCTGGCCGGGCGTACGGTCAGTGGCCCCGATCTCGGGCGCCATCCAGGCCTGCAGGCGCAGGCCGCGAGCTGGGTGCCGAGCGAGCGGGCGCTGGTGGATGACGGTGACCTGCTGACGGTCGGCGGGGCCCAGGCCTGGCGCTTCCTTGGCCTGCGACTGTTGTACCGGCTGCACGGGCAGGGCGTGGCCAGTGCGGTCGCACAGCAACTGGGCATCACCGTGCCCGCCACGATCCAGCAGGACCTGGAGCGCTTCAGCGCCAACTTCGCACATGGCGATCGTGATGTGCTGAAGGCACAGCGCTGGCTGCACACCACGGCGGCACGCGGCGCCACCCTTGCCGCGATCTGCGAGGTCTCCGGGCTGGAGCCGCGCACACTGCAGCGGCGGTTCCTCAAGGCCACCGGCCTGCGGCCGATCGAATACTGCCAACGGCTGCGCATCGCCAAGGCGCAGACCCTGCTGCAGCAGGGGGCGGGTATCGATGAGGTGGCGTGGGGTGTCGGCTACGCTGATCAGAGTGCTTTCCGCCGGCTGTTCCTGCGCATCGTTGGCATGACGCCGGCCAACTATCGGCGTCACGTCAGCAGCAAGCGTCGCGAGCGGCCCTTGATGCCGTCGGTGGCAGGCAGCCTGCGCGGGCTGCAATCGCCGTCGGTGATGCAACTGGGGCGCAGCGCGGCCTGATGTCGGCGGCATCGTCGCGCTTGCAACCGGAGCGCGACACTTCGACCATGCAGTCAGTGGACGATTGAACAGGTGGTCTGATGTCGAGCGTTGGGCCGGTGCCGATGCCGGTGGTGTTGATTCTCGTGTGCGTAGTGATTGCCATGGCCGTGGCACGTCTATGGCCACGCAGGAAGGACGGCGTGCCGCTGCCTTCTGCACCCAGCATGGTTCTGGACATGCTGCTGGTGGGCCTGCTGTGTGGTCGCATCAGCTTCGTGGCCTTGAACTTCGCGCTGTATCGCGAGGCGCCGTGGAGCATTCTGCAGATTGCCGATGGTGGCTACCACCTGGTGGTTGTCCTGGTTGCGGGATCGGCATGGGGGCTGTGGCGGGTGCGCCCATGGCGGGCGTTGCGCGCCCCGGTGCTGGGCGCAGCGTTGGCGGGTGTGCTGCTATGGGCGGGCGGCAGTCAGCTGCTGTCCGCATGGCAGGAGCGGCAGATGCCCTTGCCGGTACTGCAGGTTGCTGATCTGCAGGGGGGCAGGGTTGATCTGCAGCAGTTCCGGGGAAAACCGCTGGTGCTGAATCTCTGGGCGACCTGGTGCGGGCCCTGCCGGCGCGAGATGCCGGTCCTGGCTGCGGCGCAGCAGGCGCATGCGGACGTGCAGTTCGTGTTCCTCAACCAGGGTGAAACCCTTGAGGAGGTCCAGGGTTTCGTTGCGCGCGAACGGCTCCTGCTGGGCAACGTATTGCTGGACGATGACGCTGCGGCATCCACGGTACTGGGCGTGCAGGCCTATCCCTCGACCCTGTTCTTCGACGCCGAAGGGCGCCTGCGTGAACTGCACCTGGGCGAACTGACGGCAGCCGGTCTTGAACACAAACTGCGCCGGCTGCGGTAGCCTGCGCGGGCATCTCACTACGGAGTTCCCATGTTGTCGACTTCCCTGCGCACCGCCCCTGCGGTGCTGTTGCTGCCGGTCCTGCTGGCATTGGCCGCCTGCAGCCAGGCACAGACGCCACCGGGCAAGACCGCCGCGGCACCGGCAGCGAGCGCCACAGCCACGGCCAACAAGGGCGATCGTCCTGCGGTGCTGAAGGGCATCGAGAAGCATGGTTTCGAGGTCGTCGCAGAATTCGATGCCCCCGGTGGCCTGCGGGGCTTCGCTGGCGTGGTCGGCGGCCAGCAGCCGGCAGCGGCCTATGTCACCGCTGATGGCAAGCACGTACTGGTCGGCAGCCTGTTCGATGCGGAGGGCAACGATGTAGCCGCTGAGGCCGTTGAAAAGCTGGTGGCTTCGCCGATGTCGGCCAAGATGTGGACCAAGCTGGAAGCCAGCGCCTGGGTGCGTGATGGCAAGGCCGATGCGCCGCGCGTGGTCTACACCTTCAGCGATGCCAACTGCCCGTACTGCCACAAGTTCTGGGAAGCGGCACGGCCGTGGGTCGATGCCGGCAAGGTGCAGCTGCGTCACATCATGGTCGGCGTGATCCGCGAGGACAGCCCGGCCAAGGCCGCGGCGATCCTTGCCGCGCGTGACCCGAGCGCAGCGCTGCTGCAGAACGAGCACGATTTTGATCGCGGTGGCATCAAGGCGCTGCCGAACATCAGCCGCGAGATCGCTGGCAAGCTCGACGCCAATCAGGTGCTGATGATCGAGATGGGCTTCCAGGGCACACCGGGCATCCTGTTCCAGGACGCACAGGGCCAGGTGCAGCGTCGTGCGGGTCTGCCGCAGGGTGCCGATCTGCAGACGGTGCTTGGCCCGCGCTGAGTGGCGCCAGCCCCATGAAACACTGCGCAGGCCCGCATGGCAGCATGCGGGCCTGTCGCATTCCATGGCGGGCATTGCGGTTGCGGGCCCGCGCAACAGTGGTTCATCGTCACGTCTGAATCGTGACTGACATCAAGCATCCCGCCTTGATTCCAATCAAGGCCAAAAACGACAGGCGGATTAGCCTGTGACGCATGGAATACAGCGTCAATGCGCGATGGATGCCGCGCTCGCCACGCCCTGATCAGGGTCGGCTGGCACAGCCATTCACAACACTCTCACTCTGTGCTTGTTACCCAGACCGCTGCGGTCGCCACCTCTCTGGCAGCGCGGCCTTGATGGCGTCGACATCGGTGCGGGCAGGACAGTGTCATCGTCCTGTTGCCTGCCATGCGCAGGCTGGCCGGTGTCGTCGACGCAGTATCCGCATTTCCAGCAACGGCAGCACGAGGCCGGAGTGGCGCATGCGTGCGTCCCGTCTGCGTGCTGCGAACAGGGGTCGTCCAGGGAGGATGCAATGCGCGTGGCGGTACTGAGCCTGGCCTGTGTGACAGCACTGGCGATCACGCCGGCGTATGCACAGGTGGATGACAAGGAGGACGCGCAGGCGCTGCGTCGTGAGATTGCGGTCATGCGGCAGGCACTGGAGGGCATGCAGCAGCGGTTGGACCGCCTTGAGCAGCGCGACGCAACCGTTGCGCCTGCTACTGCACAGGCACCCGCCCCCGTGGTCGCGCCTGCCAGTACTGCCAACCTGCTGCACCCCACCCAGGTACCGGGCGTGGCACAGCCGGTGCTGCCGCAGCGCGAATCGGTGGCCGATCCGTCCACCGCCGCGTCGCGACCGGACAGTGCGGCCGGCCCGACCGATCCGGACCTGAAGGGCTTCTTCGCCATTCCGGGTACTGACACGGTGATCCGCATCGGCGGCTACGCCAAGCTCGATGCCATCGCCGATTCGCGTGCAGCGGGGGATGAGGATCAGTTCATTCCCTCGTCGATGCCGGTCGGTGGCAGTCATCGTGATGTCTCGAACTTCAACATCCATGCCAAGCAGACCCGCTTCAGTTTCGAGGCGCGGCGTCCGACCACGCACGGCAACCTGCGCTTCTATCTGGAGAACGACTTCTTCGGCAGTAGTGACGGCTACGAATTCCGGCTGCGCCATGCCTATGGCCAGCTCGGCAATACCTACGCCGGCTATGGCTATTCCAGTTTCATGGATCCGGACAGCCTGCCCGACACATTGGATTTCGCAGGTCCCGGCGGTGCCGGCTACCTGCTGGTGGCAGGCATCCACCACAGCTTTGCGATGGGCAAGGGCAACACCCTGACCGTCGCCGCCGAAGATCCGAAGACCGAACTGGCCGGCGCCAGCGATGAGCGAGCGGCAGTGAACCGCCTGCCCGACGTGACGGTGACCGCGCGCATGGAGCGCGACTGGGGCCACCTGCAGCTGGGTGCGGTGGCACGCAGCCTGGCCTATGACGGCGATGGCGAGCGCGACCGGCGTATGGCCGGTGGCCTGCAACTCAGCGGTTCGGCCTCGGTGGGCGAGCGCGACCTGCTGCTGTTCGGTGCCCTCGGCGGGCGCGGCCTCAGCCGTTACACCGCCGACCTGACCGGCTCCGGGCTGGACGCGGTGGTCGGTGCCGATGGCCGCCTTGATGCGCTGGACCTGCACGGTGGGTTCGTTGGCTACACCCACTACTGGTCCGAGCTGTGGCGTTCGAACCTGATCTTCGGCCAGCTGACCCTGGAGCGGAATGCTGCATTGGCAGCCGACGCATTCCGTCAGAGCCGCTACGGCGTGTTCAACCTGATCTGGAGCCCGGCACCGTCGTGGACGATGGGCATGGAGCTGCTGTACGGCCGCCTGGAACAGCAGAGCGGCGCGCGCGGCGACACGGTCCGGGTGCAGGGCAGTCTGCAATACAACTTCATCAAATAGGCGCCAGCGGTCGTACGCCAGCGTAACCGTCCCCACGCCCGGTTGTACCGGGCTCATGCCAGTACAGGAGATTGTCATGGCAGAAGCAAAGAAAATCGGGGTGGTCGGAGCCACCTTCCTCGTCGCCGGCAACATGATGGGCTCAGGCGTGTTCCTGTTGCCGTCCAGTCTGGCCAAGATCGGCACCGCCTCGATCTGGGGCTGGCTGATCACCACCGCCGGTGCGCTGCTGCTGGCCTTCGTGTTCGCCAAGCTGGGCAAGCTGGCACCGAAGGCCGGCGGTCCCTATGCCTATGCGCGTGACTGGTTCGGGCCCTACATGGGCTTCCAGACCAATACCATCTACTGGTTCGCCAACTGGATCGGCAACGTCGCCATTCCTATCGCGGCGGTGGGCTACTTCAGCTACTTCTTCCCGATCCTGTCCGAGCCGCTGGTGCGCTGCATCGCGGTGCTTGTGCTGGTGTGGGCGCTGAGCTTCGCCAACATGATCGGCCCGGCCTTCGTCAGCCGCGTGCAGACGGTCACCACCAGCTTCGCGCTGGTGCCGATCCTGGGCATCGCCATCTTCGGCTGGTTCTTCTTCGATGCCGACATCTTCAAGGGCGCCTACAACGTGTCCGGTGAATCCAACTTCGGCGCGATCTCCAGTGCCGCGGCACTCACCCTGTGGGCCTTCATCGGCGTCGAATCGGCCTCGGTGACTGCCGGCGTGGTGGAGAATCCGGAAAAGAACGTGGCCCGCGCCACCCTGGCGGGTGTGTTCCTGGCCGCGATCGCCTACATCGCCAGTTCCTCGGTGATCATGGGCATGGTGCCCAATGGCGAGCTGCAGGTGTCCGATGCGCCGTTCGCACTGGCTGCCGCCAAGGCCGTCGGTGGCTGGGGCGGCGCGCTGGTGAGCCTGTGTGCCTTCATCGGTGCTGCCGGTTCGCTGGGCGGCTGGATCCTGCTGACCGCACAGAGCGCCAAGGCAGCCTCCGATGACGGCCTGTTCCCGAGCATCTTCAGCAAGACCAACAAGGATGACGTGCCGGTCAAGGGCGTGCTGATCGTGGCGGTGCTGATGACCCTGGCGGTGCTGGTCACCTCCACCTCGGAAACCGCGTCGGCCCAGTTCGACGTGATCACGTCGGCGGCGGTGGTGCTGACCCTGCTGCCCTACATCTACTCGTGCGTGGCCTGCTACTTCGTGGTCGAGCGTTCGCACACCCTGGTCCACACCGGTGCGTTCTGGACACTGACCAGCCTGACCGTCGTGTACTGCCTGTGGGCGATCTACGGCTCGTCGGGAACCATCGTGCAGTACGCCTTCCTGTTCGTGCTGTTCATCACCGTGTTCTATCCCTTCTTCAGCGAGGAGCGCCGCCAGCAGCGGCAGCGCGCCCGCGAGGCATCGGCCATCAGCGCCGGCGCCCAGCGTTCCTGAGTTAGACAAGGAGAATCAACGTGTACTTCAAGTCCCTGGACTATCCGGTCATTGTCATCGACAACGACTACGAGTCGCCGCGCATCGGCGGCATCCTGATCCGCGCCCTGGTGGAGGAGCTGCGCAGCAACGACCAGCGCGTGCTGTGCGGCCTGAACCTGGATGATGCCCGCGCCGGTGCCCGCACCTACGTGGCGGCCTCGGCGGTGCTGATCTCGATCGATGGCAGTGAAGAGGTGGATGGCGAGTTCCAGCGCCTGACCGCCTTCCTGCGCGAGCAGAGCGCACGCCGCGCCAATCTGCCGGTGTTCCTGTACGGCGAGCGCCGCACCATCGAGAAGGTGCCGAGCAAGCTGCTCAAGTACATCCACGGTTTCATCTTCCTGTTCGAAGATACCAAGAGCTTCATCTCGCGGCAGGTGATGCGCGCGGCCGAAGACTACATGAAGAACCTGCTGCCGCCGTTCTTCAAGGCATTGATCCACCATGCGGCCGAGTCGAACTACTCCTGGCACACGCCAGGCCATGCCGGCGGCGTGGCGTTCACCAAGTCGCCGGTCGGTCGTGCATTCCATCAGTTCTACGGCGAGAACACCCTGCGCAGCGATCTGTCGATCTCGGTGCCGGAACTGGGTTCGCTGCTCGATCACACCGGCCCGATCAAGGACGCCGAGAACGAGGCCGCACGCAACTTCGGTGCCGACCATACCTTCTTCGTCACCAATGGAACCTCCACCGCCAACAAGATCGTCTGGCATGGCACGGTGGCCCGTGGCGATGTGGTGTTCGTCGATCGCAACTGCCACAAATCGCTGCTGCACGCGCTGATCATGACCGGCGCGGTGCCGGTGTATTTCACTCCCAGCCGCAACGCGCATGGCATCATCGGCCCGATCAGCCTGGACCAGTTCACGCCCGAGTCGCTGCAGCAGCGTATCGCCGCCAACCCGCTGGCCAGCAAGGCCTACAAGGCCGGCTCCAAGCCGCGCATCGCGGTGGTCACCAACTCCACCTACGATGGCCTGTGCTACAACGCCGAGAAGATCGCCGACGAGATCGGCAGCGCGGTGGACTTCCTGCATTTCGACGAAGCCTGGTACGCCTACGCTGCGTTCCATCCGTTCTACGAGAACCACTACGGCATGGCCAAGGGCAAGCCGCGCGAGCAGGATGCGATCATCTTCACCACGCATTCCACGCACAAGCTGCTGGCCGCGTTCTCGCAGGCCTCGATGATCCACGTGCGCAACTCGGCGCAGCGCGACCTGGATGCCGAGCGCTTCAACGAGTCGTTCATGATGCACACCTCGACCAGCCCGCATTACGGAGTGATCGCGGCCTGTGACGTGGCCTCGAAGATGATGGAAGGCGATGCCGGCCGTTCGCTGGTACAGGAAATGCACGATGAAGCCATCGCCTTCCGCCGCGCGATGCTGCATGTCCGCGATGATCTCGGCCGCGACGACTGGTGGTTCAGCGTGTGGCAGCCGACCCAGGTCGAGCGCAGCCTGGACAAGGGCGATACGCCGGCACCGATGGTGGCCAAGCGCGAGGAGTGGTACCTGCAGCCGGATGCGCACTGGCACGGCTTCGAGAACCTGGTGGATGACTATGTTCTGATCGACCCGATCAAGGTGACCCTGCTGACCCCGGGCCTGGCGATGGACGGCAGCATGGGCAAGCTGGGCATTCCGGCGGCGGTGCTGAGCAAGTTCCTGTGGGGCCGCGGCATCACCGTGGAGAAGACCAACCTGTACTCGGTGCTGTTCCTGTTCTCGATGGGCATCACCAAGGGCAAGTGGAGCACCCTGGTCACCGAGCTGATGGCGTTCAAGGAACTCTACGACCGCAACGCACCGCTGAGCCAGGCACTGCCGACGCTGGCTGCCGACTATCCGAATGCCTACGCCGGCTGGGGCCTGCGTGACCTGTGCGACGCGCTGCACGCGTTCAACCAGGAATTCGCCGTGGCCAAGGTGATGCGCGAGATGTACGTGGATCTGCCGACGCCGGTGATGACCCCGGCCGATGCCTACAACCACCTTGTGAAGGGCGAGATCGAACGGGTCGACATCGAGCAGATCAGTGGCCGCATTGCGGCGACCATGCTGGTGCCGTACCCGCCGGGCATCCCGACCATCATGCCGGGTGAGCGTTTTGGTGACAGCGACGAGCCGATCATCCAGTCGCTGCGCATCGCCCGGGAGCAGAACGCCCGTTTCCCGGGCTTCGAGTCGGACGTGCACGGGCTCATCATCGAGCAGGAGGGTGATGCGGTTTCGTACAAGGTGGAGGTGCTGAAGGCCTGACCGGCAACGGTCGGCCCCTCGGCGAACGATGGATACTGCGCGCGAGCAACGCATCCTGAAGTTCTCGATCGGGGTCACCCTGGCGGTCAGCGCGGTCGGCTTCATCGGTGGCCTGCTGGTGGGATCGCAGGCCATCCTGTTCGACGGCGTGTACAGCCTGGTCGACGTCGCCCTGACCCTGGTGTCGTTGTCGGTGCTGCGGCTGGTGGCGCGGGAACAGAGCCCGCGCTTCCAGTACGGCTACTGGCATCTGGAGCCGATGGTCGAGGCGCTGGGCGGGGTGATCCTGTCGCTGGCCTGCGTGTACGCGTTGGCCAACGCCGTGATCGGTTTGACCACGGGCGGGCACGAAGTGAAATTCGGGCCCGCGCTGTGGTGGGCGGCATTGCTGAGTGCCAGCAACCTGGCGATGGCGGCGTTCGTCGCGCAGCGGGCGCGGCATCTGCGCTCCGCGCTGTTGTGGCTGGATGTGCGCGGCTGGCTGCTGGGCGGGTTGATGAGCCTGGCGGTGGTGCTGGCCTTCGTGTTGGCGCTGGTCCTGCACGGTGGTGAGTGGCACCACTGGGTGCCGTACCTGGATTCGATCGTGCTGGCGTTGATCAGCCTGGCGGTGTTGCCGGTGCCGGCGCGGGGTGCCTGGAAGGCCATGCGCGAAGTGCTGCAGGTGGCACCGGATGATCTGGACCGGCGCGTGCAGCGGGTGATGCAGGCGTTCGTCGCCGAGCGTGGCTATGCCGGTTTCACCAGCCATGTGGCGAAGATGGGGCGGATGCGCTTCATCGAGATCCACGTGCTGGCCGACCCGGCCACGCCGCTGGGTTCAGTGGGCGAGGTCGATGCGATGCGTGACGAGATTGCAGTGCGGCTGGATGCACGGGGCAGCACGTTCTGGTTGACCATTGATTTCACCGCAGACCCAGCGTGGACGTGACCACGCTTCTGTAGAGTCGAGCTTGCTCGACTGCTTCTGGTCGGTGGAAGTCGAGCAGGCTCGAGTCCACGGAAACGCGCGATCGTTGCGCATGGCGGACTACTCTGTTGCACAGGACCCATTTGACCTCAACCGGAGTTGAGGTCACAGACTGCCGGCATCCCCCACGAGGCGCGCGGCATGAACCTGCTGACCACACCGGACCTCAGCCATGGCCTGCTGGAACTGTTCAATCCACCGGGCCTCTACGATCCTTCGGCCAACGGCTACTCACACGTGGCGGTGGTGCGCCTGCCGGCGCGGGTGATCCATGTCGCAGGGCAGGGCGGCGAGGATGCCCAGGGCCGCCTCTCGCCCAGCTTCGAAGAACAGGTCGGGCAGGCGCTGGACAACCTGCAGACCGCGCTGCGATCGGCGCAGGCAAGTCTGGCCGATGTGGCGCGGCTGCGCATCCTGGTGGTCGACCACGATGAGGACCGGCTGGGCATCATTGCCCACCAGGTGCGACGGCGCTGGCCGAACCGCGCGGCGCCCACCTGCACGCTGATCCCGGTGCCGCGACTGGCGTTGGACGGCATGCTGTTCGAGATCGAGGCGGAGGCCTACGCCGCCTAGCGCAGGTAGTACTCCACCGGCACCACCAGTTCCTGTGGTGCCTTCAGTTCATCGGGAATGGGCGGCAGCGGCTGCGCGCGACGGAAGGTCTGCAGCGCAGCGTCATCGAGCATCGGCTGGCCACTGGACTGCTCCAGCCGCAGCGCCAGCAGGCGACCTTCGCGGTCGATGCTGGCCCTGACCCAGGCAGTGCCCTGCTGCCGGCGCGAGCGCGCGGCGGCAGGGTAATAGCGGTAACGCTCCAGCCGCGCCATCAGGCGGGCTTCCCACTGGTCGCTGGCGGCGCCGGCCTGGAAGTCCGCCGGTGGCGCGTCTGGAGCGGGCGGCGCGGCCGTGATCGATGCCGGTGCGGGACTGGCATCGGTCGCGGCCGCAGGCGGGGCGACCGGCAGCGGCTTTCGACCCGTCCCGCCCGTTTCGCTGGCGGCCAACTCGCCCTCGCGCGCGGCGGTGGGCTTCGGTGGTGGCGGCGACTTTGTCGGTTGCGATGCACGCGCCTGCTGCGCCTGGCTGGGGGTATCGGCCTGGCGCTCCTCTACGGGCTGTGGCGGCGTGGCCGGTGCCAGCAGGCGCAGGCTGATGCGCATGTCCTGCTCCGGCGGTGGCAGCATCGGCGGCATTGCAACCCAGTGCACCAACAGCAGCAGGGGCAGCAGGTGCAGGACGACGGTGATCACGATCGCCTGCCAGTGTTGGCTGCGCTCACTCATCGTCCAGCACCCACAGCAGATCGGCATCAGCAGCACCGACGGTTTCACCCGGCGAAGCCAATGCGATCACCAGCGCAGGCGTATCCGGTGGCAGGTAGCCCGGCACCCCGGTGCCGCGCAGCACATGCCAGCGACCGGCTACCAGCATCGCGGGTGCGGGTGCTGCGGTCAGCACCTGTGCCATGCGCGTGTCGCGGGCCTGTTGCACGGCCAGCATCCCTTCCAGCATCGGTGCCGCGTCTGCGTGCTGGGCCAGAACCACATCCGACAGGCGTTGGTGGGCGGCGGGCACCGGGAACCGCACTGCATCAGCGGACGCCAGGTGGGCGTTGACCTCGACGCGCGCGAGATTGCCGCCGAACAAGGGGATGCCGGCAACGGTGGCGTCCTGCACCAGCCCGCCGTAGGCGGTCCACGGCCATCGTGTATCCCAGCCCAGCAGCTCCTGCAGGCGTGCACCGTCGGCATGGTTGCCCTTGGCCAGCCAGCGCTGCACCCGCTGCAGGCGCGGCTGGCGTTCGCTGGCAATCATCTCCAGCACCAGCGCGCCTTGTGGACGCTGCTGCTGCAGCGCGTGCAGCAGCCAGCGCTGGGCAGCGTGGTCACCGGCCAGGTCGTGGCGTTCGCCCAGCAGCAGTCGCGGAGCGTTCGCTGCGCGCTTCACGAACGCAGCTTCGTCCAGGGTCTGGCCGCTGGCGAGGTCCAGCACCGTGCCGGGCATCGGCTGCGCGCTGGCCATCGACGCGAGCGCGAGCAGGCACAGCGGCAGCCAGTGGCGGCTAGAACGCCACATTGACGCCCATCGAGACGGTGCGGCCACGGCCGTTGCCGCGGTCCAGGATCGGACTGAAGATGCTGTCGATCGAGGCATTGTTGTCATAGGCCTTGTTCTGCAGGTTTTCGATGTTCAGCCACAGCGTGGTGTTGGCCTGCGGCTTGAAGCTGGCGTAGAAGTCCAGCAGCACGCCGGTGCCGCCGGTCTTGCGGGTCTGGAAGAAGTCGTAGCCTTCCTCGGTCGGACCGGAGTACTCGGCGCGCAGGCCGGCCTGCACGCGCTGCTGCCACCAGCGGCCGCCCACGTCCAGCGTCCAGTAGCGGTCGGGCAGGGCGGTGATGTCTTCCAGGTTGACGAACTCGATGGCCGGCGCGCTGGTGCGCGAGCGGGTCCAGCTCAGCGTGGCGTGGTAGTGCTCGCTGGCGTAATGGGCTTCCAGTTCGATGCCGCGCATGCGCACCACGCCGGGGTGGTTCATCCAGCGCGTGGTGGCGCTGAAGTCGTCGGCGTCCAGCACATCGGTCCAGGCATTGAGCTGCGGATCGCTGTCGATCGGCACCACGAACGGTTCCACTTCCGGCGGATGCACGATCAGCAGGTACTGCGGCTTGATGTAGTCGCGGATGCGGTTGTCGAAGCGGGTGACCCGCAGTTGTGCCAGGTCACCGTCGACCAGCAGCGAGTCGGTGCTGAGGTTGGCGCCGAACTGCAGGTTGCGCGAGCGCTCGCGGCGCAGGAACGGATTGGCGCCGATGCCGTCGGCGACGCTGGCGTCCTCCAGCGGGATCTTCTCGAAGAACATTTCCTGCACGCGCGGCGGCCGCGACGTGCGCGAGACCTCGGCGAACAGCTGCAGCCAGTCGGTGGCCTGCAGTGAAACCGCCAGGCTCGGGCTGAGTGCGCGCTCTGTGCGACGCACGTCGATGTCGCCGCCATTGATCTCCGCGCACTGGCCGGGCACATCCGAGCACACCGGGATGTGACCACGGATGCCGAAGCGGTCCTGGCGCAGTCCTGCGGTCAGGGCATAGATGTCGTACTGCAGCTCCAGCGTGCTGAACACACTGTCCAGCTGGCTGCGACCCTGCGGGTTGGCACCGCGCAGGATGGGCGTATCGGCCACATAGATGTCCGATTGGTGCTTGATGCCGGTGTTCCAGCGCGCCTGCAGTGCACCGATGTCGAAGCGGCTGGTGTTGTCCACGGTCCAGCTGCTAAGGCTGCTGTGGGTGCGGCGGCCGATGTAGCTGGAGTCCTCCACCGGCGGGTAGAACAGCCGGGTCTTGTTGCTGGCGAAGGTCGCACGCAGGTCGATCCACGGCGAATAGGGTGTGTAGTGGTAACTGGCGCCCTGGTTGCGCGCGGAAATCTGCCACGGATAGTTGTGGTAGAAGTCGTTTTCGTAACGCATGTGGCTCAGGTCCAGCCGATGCTGGTCGCTGGGCTGCAGGCGCGCCTTCAACAGCCAGCTGCTGGGCTGCTGGCTGCCCGGGTCGGCGTTGTTCTTCTGCCCGCGTGCGGTCGCGTATTCGCTGCTGCGGCTGCTGCTGGCGGCGGCCAGCAGGCCGAACTGGCGGTCGCCACCCTCTTCGCTGTGGCGCCAGGCACCGGCGAAGGTACGGCCACTGCCGTAGCCGTTGTTGCCGTGGCGGTAGCCCGCACGCAGGCCCCAGTCGCGCCCCTCGCCGAGCAGATCGTCGATGTCCAGCGTGCGGAAGTTGGCACTGCCGGCCAGCGTGCCGGCGCCATCACCACCGGCGACCGCACCGCGCTGCACGTCCACACCGGCCAGCAGGAAGGGATCGACATAGGCGAACGGGCCGCCCGAGCCGTGCCCGGCATTGTTGCGGAAGGTCTGGGTGACACCGTCAATCATGGTGTTGACCCGGCCGGCACCGGTCATGCCGCGGATGTTGACCTGCAGGCCCGGCTGGCTGCGCGAATGGAAGCTGTGGGTGCCGGGCATCGAGCGCAGCAGGCTGTTGCCTTCCTGGCGTTCGGCCATCGCCACGCGCTCGCTGCCCACCGGGGGCGCAAAGCCATCGCGGGTGGCCGGTACATATTGACTGGCGCCGGCACCCGGTGCCTGACCGTGTGCGGTAGTACCCTGCACCCGCAGCGGGCCAGTGCGACGGCTGCCATCGGCGCGTTCAGCCGGTGCCGGCTCCAGGGCGGCACGACGCGCATCGACGAAGCGCGGGCGCAGGCCGCTGCCTGCCAACAGGCGCGATAGGGCCTGCGCATCGTCGAAGTCACCGCGCAGCGCAGGCGCCGAATGGCCCGCGGGCAGCGCTGCGCCGATCACCAGATCGACGCCGGTCAGCCGGCTGTAGGCGTCCAGTGCGGCCGCCAGCGGTTGTGCGGGCAGATTGTAGGTACGGGTGGCGGTCTGTGCGTGGGCACTGCCGGGCAGCAGCGGAAGGGCACTGGTACAGGCCAGCGACAGGGCGAGGACAAGGGGGCGGGGGCACAGCATCGGGGGCTCCAAGGGCTGACGCAGAGCGTCGTCATCCTGGGTAGACGCAGCCGCAGGCCGGATGTCAGGGTCCATCACGCTGTTCCCTGCGTGGCGGCAGCCACACCTGTATGCCCGCGCCGAGGCGCAGCACGCGCACCTGCAACTGAGTGGCCAACTGGTCGCGATTGCCGGCCGCACCGTCGGCACTGCCAAGCAGGGTGACCGGCTGCTGGCGCAGCTGCTCGCCGACGACCCACGTGTGCCCGCCATGCCAGCGGTCCAGGCCCTGCGTGACGTCGGCCAGTGGGGCCGAGACCCAATGCAGGCGCCGCTCGCGCCAGGCCAATGCTCCGGGGGCGGTCGTTGTTGCATGGGCTGTTGCCTGCCCATCGAAGCGCAGCTGTTCGCCGTGGTCAGCCAGCATGCTGACGTTGCCGCTGTCCACGCGCACGCGATGCTCGGTAACGGTGACCACGCTGCTGTTGCCCTGCACGGCAAGATCGAATGCGGTCCCCAGTGCAGTGACGGTGCCCTGTGGGGTATGCACCTGGAAGGGCCGGTCGGCATCGGCGGCGACCTGGAACCAGGCTTGGCCGCGCTGCAGCTGGAGCTGGCGGCGTTGTGCATCGACGCGCACATGGACTTCGCTTCCCGGCGACAGCAGCACATGCGAACCGTCCGGCAGGGCTTCATCACGGATCTCGCCAGCGGCGGTGCGCAGTACCTGCGCGGCCGGCGGCGAGGCGTGGCGGCTGTACAGCCCGAGCGCGCACAGCAACAGCACGGCAATGCCGGCCTCGCGCAGGCGGCGGCGTTGCCTGCGCTGCTGCTGCCGTTGCAGGCTGGGCAACGTGGCACCGGCCTGCCACAGCTGCTGCAGATGCTGGTACTGCGCAACATGGCGCGGATCGGCCCGGCACCACTGGTCGAACGCGTTCTCGTCGCGGGTGCCATCGTGTCCATCCAGCCACCAGCGGGCGGCTTCGCGTGTGATCGCGTCCTGGCTCATGCACCCGGCACCTGCTGCAGGGCGACCAGGGCGCGGAGCAGATGGCCGTGCGCGGTCTGCCGGCTGATGCCCAGCTGGCGGCCGATCTCGGCCAGAGCCATCTGTTCCACACGCGCCAGCAGGAAGACCTGGCGCGAGCGCGGTGGCAGCGCGGCGACGATTGCATCGAGATGGCGCAGCTGTTCGGCGTCGAGCAGGCGCTGTTCAGGCAGCGGCGCAGGATCGGCGATGGCATGCAGCTGTGTGTCATCCAGCGCTTCTTCGCGACGGCGCTGGCGTTGCCGGTAATGGTCGGCAATCAGGTTGTGGGCAACACGGTACAGGTACGCGCGGCCATTGCTCAGCAAGCCACTGGCGGCGACCTTGACGACACGCAGCCAGGTTTCCTGGACGACGTCATCGGCGTCGCTGCGTTGCGGGAGTTTGCGGCGGACATGGGCGTGCAGCGGCCGGTAATGGGCCGCACACAGCTGCGCGACATCCGTCGGTTCGACAGGCGTGGACACGGGGCGGGCGACAACTGGGAAAGGGAACAGCCCGCGGCGGCAAGGGCAGCGGCTGCACCTTACAGCAAAAGAGAATCATTTGCATCAACGAGGCGGGCGGCGGACGATGCGCAGCCAGCCGCGGGGGTCATCGTGGGGGGTAATCGCAGTGGATCTGCAGCGCTTCGGTGGGGTTGTGATGCAGCTCGAAGCCGCAGTGCTGCAGGCTGCGCTTCGCTCGTGCGACCGGCTCGGCATACCGGGCGATGCGGCGGTGCTGCCAGCGCGGCGGGGTGAACACGCCCAGGGGCAGCAGCCGCAGCCGCTTGCCGTGCAGTACCAGTGAGACATCGACATGACGGCCATCGATGTCGTGGCCGTTGGCGCCGAAGATGGCGTCGACTTCATCCTGGCGCTGCGGATAACAGGCACGGAAGAGGGTGATGCCGAGCCCACGCACCAGGCGGCGGAAGCCACCGAGACGGCTGTGGCTGGGTTCGAAGCCACGGGTGAGCAGTAGCCGCAGCCCCACAGGCAGCATTGCCTGCGCGTCGAGCAGGCGTTGCAGTACCTCTTCTTCCAGTTGGATGCGGGTGGAGGGCCAGCGCGGGGCGATGAGCAGTCCGTGGTGGTTGCCGCGTTGCAGGGTCAGCATCGGTGAAGCTTCGCACGCGGCCGAACAGCCGGGGTAGTGCCGGCCGCTGGCCGGCAGATTCGAGTACCGGCCAGCGGCCGGCACTACCGTGACGATCATCAGAGGTCGCGGTACTGGATCTGCGAAGCCAGTACGCGCAGGCCGTCGGCATTGCTGGACAGGATGCGCTCTTCGCCAACACCCTTCTGCCGTTTCAGCTGGAAGCCCTGATCCGCAGGCAGTTGTGCGGCGATGGCGTCCATGCGCTGCAGGGCATCAGGGCCGCTGCAGTCGAAGTGGCCCCAATAGGCGCCATCGCGGTGGATCTGCAATCGATAGTTCATCGCGGTGTCTCCGGCAGGTCCTGCAGCCAATGGTCGAACATCGCGGTGGCGGCCGCGGCCAGTGGTGCGCCATAGCGACACGCCTGCGCGCGCAGGTCGTTGGGATCGATGCCGGCCTGGGCCAGCTCCAGCGTGTGGCCGACCAGCCAACGCTCGAACTGGCGGGCGTCCAGTTCCGGATGGCATTGCAGGGCCAGCGCGTGATGGCCGATGGCGAAGGCCTGGTGACGGCAGGCCGGCGTGCTGGCCAGGCGGCGTGCGCCGGCCGGAAGTTCGAAGGCCTCACCATGCCAATGCAGCACGGGAATGCCCTGCAGGGCCTGCAGCGGCGAGCGCTGGCCTTCATCGGTCAGCAGCAGTGGCGCAAAGCCGATCTCCTTGCCTCCACTGGGAGCGACACTGGCACCGAGTGCACGGGCCATCAGTTGTGCACCCAGGCAGATGCCCAGGGTTGGCCGCTGCTGCTGCAGCCGGCGCTGCAGCAGGGCGATGCTGTTGGTGACGAAGGGATAGGTCGCTGTGTCATTGGCACTGATCGGGCCGCCCAGCACCACCAGCAGGTCGGTCACTTCGGCCGGATCGAGCGCATCGACGCCGGCCTGCAGCACCTGCAACTGCCAGCCTTGTGCCAACAGCAGAGGCTGCAGGGTGCCGAGGTCTTCAAAGGCAACGTGTTGCAGGACAACCGCGTGCTTCATGCCGGGGCTCCGCTGTTCGGCCAGTAGAAGCTGTCCGGGGTGGCGCGGGCGCCGAAAATGGCCTGGCCGACGCGGACCACGGTGGCACCTTCCTCGATGGCCACTTCGAAATCACCGGACATGCCCATCGACAGCTGCGACAGGTCAAGGCCGGGCGGGGCGTTGCGTTGCAGCTGGTCGCGCAGTTCGCGCAGGCGCACGAAGCAGGCGCGCACGCGCTCGACGTCGGGGGTGAAGATGGCCAGGGTCATCAGGCCGCGCACACGCAGGCGATCGAAGGCCGGCAGCTGCTGCACGAAGGCCTCGACCGCGTCGGGTTCCAGTCCGTACTTGCTCGGCTCGGCCGAGGTGTTGACCTGCACGAACACATCCAGCGTGCGGTCTTCCAGTTGCAGGCGCTGCTGCAGGGCCTCGGCCACGCGCAGGCTGTCCAGCGCCTGGAACTCGCTGGCGAAGCGCGCCACGTAGCGCGCCTTGTTGGTCTGCAGATGGCCGATCACCGACCAGTGCACGCCCAGGTCGGCCATCGTTTCGGCCTTGCGCTGCGCCTCCTGCACCTTGTTCTCGCCCAGTTCGCGGCAGCCTGCGGCCACCGCCATGCGGATGCGGGCGTCATCGACGGTCTTGCTGACCGGCAGCAGGCGCACGCTGGCCGGGTCCCGGCCGACGCGCGCGCAGGCATCGGTGATGCGTTGGCGCACCGTGACCAGGTTGGCGGCGATCTGTTCAACGGACTGGGCGACGGGCCAGTCGGCAGCGGCAAGGGGCATGCGGGCACCTCCAATGCAGGATGGCCAGGGTGGGATACACTGGCACAGGACAAGATATATTTTGGCATAGGACAAAATGAAAATCACCGGACATAGCGCCGAGTCGATCTTCGACAGCATCCGCGACGGCATCGGCAAGGGCCGCCTGCCGGCCGGCAGCGTGCTGCCGCCGGTGCGTGAACTGGCCGAGCAACTGGGCGTGAACCGCAACACCGTGGCCGCTGCCTACAAGCGCCTGGATGCGGCGGGCCTGGCCAGCACGGCGGGCCGCCGTGGCACGGTGGTGCGCGGATTGCCGCCGACGCTGGCGCGCGAGGGCAGTACGCCCGGGCTGGCGCTGCAGGACCTGGCCGGTGGCAATCCGGATCCGCGCCTGCTGCCGAACCTGCGCCTGGCCCCGGCCGCGCCGCGCTTGTACGGCGTAGGCACGGTCGACCCGAGGTTGCAGGCGCTGGCAAGGGCCTCGCTGGATGCGGACTGCCCGGAGGGCTATGCGCTGGAGCTGACCCATGGCGCGGTTGATGGCATCGAGCGCCTGCTGGCGGCGTGGTTGCTGCCAGGAGACCGCATCGCGGTGGAGGATCCATGCTTCCTCGGTAGCCTCAATGTGCTCAATGCTGTGGGCCACGCGCCGTTGCCGGTGGCGGTGGACGCGCATGGCATGCAGGTCGATTCGCTGCGGCAGGCGCTGGAGGCCGGTGCACGCGCGGTGCTGCTGACCCCGCGGGCACACAACCCGACCGGGGCCAGCCTGGATGCGAAGCGGGCACGGGCGTTGCGGCAGTTGCTGGCGGCCTACCCGCAGGTGGCGGTGCTGATCGACGATCACTACGCACTGCTCTCGCAGCAGGCCTATCACTCAGTGCTGCCGCTGGATGGCCGGCGCTGGGCGCTGCTGCGTTCGTTGTCCAAACCACTGGGTCCGGACCTGCGGCTGGCCTGGCTGGCCTGCGATGAGGAGACCGCATCGCGGTTGCGGCTGCGATTGGCGTCCGGCACCGGCTGGGTCAGCCACCTGCTGCAGGATGCAGCGACTTCGGTGCTGGCGTCGGCAACGCAGCGGGCGAAGATCGCCTCGGCGGGTGAGCGCTACCAGCAGCGCCTGCAGTCGCTACAGGAGCTGCTGCGCGCGCATGGCATGCCGACGCCGCAGCCGATGGAAGGATTGAACCTGTGGCTGCCGTTGCCGGCCGACAGCCACCCACAGGTGCTGGCACTGGCCTCGCGCGGATGGCATGTGCGCGCCGGCGAAGTGTTCGCGGTGGCGGCACCGGGCCATGGTCTGCGCATTACGTGTTCGGCGCTGGGACCGGCGCAGCTGCGGCAGCTGGCCGATGACCTGGCGGCGGTGTGTGGTCTGTAGAGTCGAGCCATGCTCGACTGCTTTTCGATCAGGCATCGCGGCGTTGGAGCGAAGTGCAGTCGAGCATGGCTCGACTCTACATGACCGGTAGTCGAGCATGGTTCGACGCTACAGAAGCAGATCAAGGCGCGGCGTTGGCGCCCGGGCGCACGTAGTAGGACTGGCCGCTGTCATCGACGAACATCAGCTCCGGCTTGCCCTGCCAGGAGGTGAGCATGGCGCCGGTGTTGTTCTGGTGCTTGACCATCAGACTGGCGCCACGGTCCGGATTGGCGACGACCTTGAACACTTCGGTGGTGCCGGTGGCATCGTCCAGGGTCAGCAGGGCTTCGCCGCCGCGGTCGCTGGTGCCGTAGCCGCCGCGTTCAGAGCCGTCGGGGCCGAGCAGGATCAGGCCGGACAAGGCAGTGGCGCGCGGCCCCTGGGTGCGGCCCTGGCTGAGCGGATCGGGAACCGGTGCGCCGAGAATCACCCGCGGCTGGCCGCTTGCATCGTGGATGATCAGCCCGCGTGCCTCGATGATGCGCTGTGGCGATTGGCTGCGATGCAGGTTCCAGGCGGTCCAGCCGGAAACAAGCAGGGCGAGGGTCGAGACCACCAGGGTGGTCAGCAGCAGCGCACGGGACATCGGGTCGTCCTTCCTTGGATGTGCCGACGATAGCGGATGCGGACCGGCAATGGCCAGTTCGTTGTGTGACGTTGTGTATCGTCAGTGGAAATCGCGACTGTGGCTGCGCAGTCCCTGCAGCAGTTCATCCAGGCAGTGCATGCGCTGCACGATGACGTGCTGCACGCCATCGACGCGTTCCAGGCGGCCATCGATCTGCATCAGCTGGGTATCGACCAGCACCCGCTGCTGGCGATCGGCCAGGTGCCGCCAGACCACGGCGTTGACCATGCCGGTTTCGTCTTCAAGGGTGAGGAAGGTGACGCCACTGGCGGTCTGCGGGCGCTGGCGCATGCGCACCAGGCCGGCGATGCGCACGCGCCGGCCATGGCCGTGGGCAGCCAGTTGTGCGGCATCCAGGCAGCCACGGTTGCGCAGTTGCGCGCGCAGGAACGAGATCGGATGGCGGCCCAGCGTGGTGCCGGTGCTGCGGTAATCGGCCTGCATGTCTTCCCAGGCACTGGGCAGCGGCAGCGGCACGCGGGCTTCGGCGGTGGCGCGGGCCTGGTCGAACAGCGGCAGCCGGTTTTCCACGCCGGAGATATCCCAGCGCGCACGATGGCGATGGCCGCTCAGCCCACGCAGCGCCCCGGCATCGGCCAGCAGGCCCTGCTGGCGGCGGTCCAGTGCGGTGCGCTGGCACAGGTCACCCACATCGTCGAACGGGCGCCGCGCACGTTCATGCATGATGGCCTGCACGGCGGGTTCGTTGCAGCCATCGACCAGGCGCAGGCCGAGCCGGATCGCCGCCGCGCCCTTGCTGAAATCCAGCGTGCAGTCCCAGTCGCTGTGGCGCACGTCCACCGGCAGCACGCGGATGCCATGCCGGCGCGCATCCTGCAGCAGCTGGTCGGGGCTGTAGAAACCCAATGGCTGGCTGTTGATCAGGCTGGCGGTGAACGCGGCCGGGTGATGGCACTTCAGCCAGCAACTGTTATAGGTCAGCAGGGCGAAACTGGCGGCGTGACTTTCCGGAAAACCGTAGTCACCGAAGCCCTTGATCTGTTCGAACAGGTGCTCGCCGTACTCGCGGCTGAAGCCGTTCTTGAGCATGCCGGCCAGCAGCTTCTCGCGATGCGGTTCCAGGCCGCCACGGCGCTTCCACGCCGCCATCGAGCGGCGCAGGGCATCGGCCTGGCCCGGCGTGTAGCCGGCCGCTTCCACCGCCAACTGCATGACCTGTTCCTGGAACAGTGGCACGCCGAGGGTGCGCGCGAACACGCGTTCCAGCCGCGCTGGATAGAGTGGATTGTCTGGATCGTTCAACGCGTCAGGACCCTGTTCACGCAGGATCCGCCGCCGCTCAAGGTAAGGATGGACCATGTCACCCTGGATCGGGCCGGGGCGCACGATCGCCACCTCGATCACCAGGTCATAGAACTCGCGTGGCTGCAGGCGCGGCAGCATCGCCATCTGCGCGCGCGACTCGATCTGGAATACG
The DNA here is from genome assembly GCF_047500745.2 of Stenotrophomonas sp. FR024. NCBI lineage: Bacteria > Pseudomonadati > Pseudomonadota > Gammaproteobacteria > Lysobacterales > Lysobacteraceae > Stenotrophomonas > Stenotrophomonas sp. FR024. Next base: position 42,887 of record NZ_JAXAXM020000012.1, on the reverse strand, counting down.
CCGATGGTGTCGGCGGCGCAGATCATGTCGTAGGTCTTCGTATCCTTGGGAGGAATCGCATCCATGCGTCCTTCGTGCAGGCCATGCTGCTGCAGCATCGCCAGGCATTTGCGGATGGCGGTGAGCATGCCCAGCGCCAGGCAGTCGACCTTCATCAGGCCAGTGGCATCCAGATCGTCCTTGTCCCACTGGATGACGGTGCGGTCGGCCATCGCCGCGTTCTCCACCGGCACCAGGGTTGACAGCGGATGCTCGGAAATCACGAAGCCGCCCGGGTGCTGCGACAGGTGGCGCGGGAAGTCGATCAGTTCGGCGGTCAGCGCCAGCAGCCGCCGCATCAGCGGGGTTTCCGGATCGAAGCCGCGCTCGCGCAGGGTCTCCGGCAGCGGCACATGGCCGCCCCAGTGGTCCATCGCCGCGCCCAGTTCGTTGACCTGGTCCATCGGCAGGCCGAGTGCACGGGCCACGTCGCGGATCGCGCTGCGGCCACGGTAGCTGATCGCCACCGCGGTCAACGCCGCGCGCTCGCGGCCATAGCGCTTGAACACGTACTGCAGCACTTCCTCGCGGCGCTCGTGTTCGAAGTCGATGTCGATATCCGGTGGTTCGTCGCGCTCGGCGGAGATGAAGCGCTCGAACAGCAGGTTGCTGCGTGCCGGGTCGATCTCGGTCACGCCCAGTACGAAGCACACCGCGGAGTTGGCCGCCGAGCCACGACCCTGGCAGAGGATGTCCTGGCTGCGCGCGAAGCGCACGATGTCCTGCACGGTGAGGAAGTACGAGGCGTAGTTCTTTTCCCGGATCAATGCCAGTTCGTGCTCGATCTGTTTGCGTTGTGCCGGTTCGATGCCGCCTTTCCAGCGCCACGGGATGCCGCGCTCGACCAGCACGCGCAGCCAGCTGTCCGGGTCGTGGCCCTCGGGCACCAGCTCGCGCGGATAGGTGTACTGCAGCTGCTCCAGGGTGAAGTGGCAACGCTCGGCGATGCGCAGGGTCTCGGCCAGCAGTTCGGGCGGATACAGCTGGGCCAGCGCGGTACGCGGGCGCAGGTGGCGCTCGCCGTTGGGAAACAGGCGCCAGCCGGCCTCGGCCACGCTGCAGCGGTGGCGGATGGCGGTCAGTGTGTCCTGCAGGGCGCGGCGGCGGCGCACGTGCATGTGCACATCACCACTGGCCACCAGCGGCAGGTGGTGGCGTTCGCCGAAGGCCTGCAGCTGCTGCAGGCGACGCGCGTCGTCATGCTCATGGTGCAGCTCCACCGCCAGCCACAGGCGATCATCGAAGCCGGCGCGCAACAGTTCCAGATCGGTGGCCGCTGGTTGCCGGTCCAGCCACAGGCACAGCAGGCCCTCGGGCAGGCCGAGCAGGTCCTCGCGCAGGCAGCGGTATTCGCCCTTGGCCGCGCGCCGCCGGCAGGTGGTGATCAACTGGCACAAGCCGGCGTAGGCGGCCTGGTCGGTGCACAGCAGGGCCAGCTTCGGCCCGTCCTCGACCTGGAATTCGGCGCCGACGATCAGCGCCACGCCATGCGTCTTGGCGGCCTGCCAGGCACGCACGATGCCGGCCAGCGAGCATTCGTCGGTGATCGCCAACGCGCGGTAGCCCTGGCCAGCTGCGCGCGCGAACAGTTCTTCGGCGATCGAGGCGCCACGCTGGAAACTGAAGGCCGACAGGCAGTGCAGTTCGGCGTAGCCGGGCAGTTCGCTGTGCATGGCGGCTCAGCCGAACCAGCCGTGCAGCATCCACGGCGCATGTGGATCGTTGCGGTCACGGAAGGCCCAGCCGCGCTGGCCATGCGCGGTTTCCACCACGTAGTAATCGCGGCGCGCATCGGCCTGGTCCCACCAGCCCGATTCGATCCGCTCCGGCCCGGTGACGATGCGCAGGCGGGGATCACGCAGCGGTTGCGGCGTGTCCAGCAGCCAGCCCGGACGCAGTGGCCAGTACGACGGAGGCTTGGCCGCAGGCTGGGTGCCGCTGGCGCGCTCGGGGCGGTGGTCGGCCTGTACGGCCAGCGACTGCACGGCGTCATCGCCCAGCCGCGCCCGCAGGCGCTCGCGCAGCTGGTTCCAGGGCATCGCCTGTGCCGGCCGGGTATCGAACAGGTCACGCGCGGCGGGCACGAACGGTGGCAGCTGTTCGGCCTGCAGGCGCAGTGCGCGGCTGCCGGCCGGCAGGGCGAACGCTTCCATGCGGTTGCGTGCGATCTCGAACAGCAGCGCGGGATCGCGCTCGGGTGCCAGCAGGCCGATGGTCAGCACGCTGGCCGGCAGCAGGTCATGCTCGAAGTGCAGGTCGAAGCGCTGTACGCCGCCATCGCGCGAGCACAGGAAGGCTGCCAGGTCCAGCAGCAGGCGGCGCAGCGGGAACAGCAGGGCCTGGCTGGATTCGATCTCGTATTCGAATTCGATGCGTGCATCGAAACGGTCCGGTGGCTGGTAGTAGCGCAGTGGCGCGGTGGGCAGGCCGCGCAGCGCATCCAGTTGCTGCAGCACCTCGGGTGAGAAGCGCCGGGCCAGGCTGTCGCGCGGCAGTTCGAGCACCGCACCCAGCGTGCGCAGACCGGAACGACCGAGCACGGTCACCGCTTCGCTGGGCAGGCCGCAGCGCGGCAACGGCAGCTGCGCCAGTGCCGCTGGCAGCTGCTGCGCATCGATGCCGAGGCCGTCGTGGACGTTGGCCAGCACGCGCGCGGCATGCGCGGTGGGTGCGGCCACCAGGCGGTGGCGGAAACCAAGCTCATGCAGTTCGCCGCGCAGGCGCTTTTCGATCGTCAGCCAGTCACCGAACAGGGCGCGACTGGCGCCGATCTCCATGACCAGCGCGTGCGGAAAATCGAGGCTGACCTGCGAGCTGTAGGCGTAGGCCCAACTGGCCAGCAGCTGCCGGGTGTGCTGTTCGGCGTTCGGGTCGTAGTCGTGCAGGTGCATGTCCTGCACCAGCACCTGTGCGGCCGACAGCAGCATGCCCGGGCGCAGTCCCGCTGCGCGTGCCGACGGGCTGACCGCTCGCAGCACGCGACGCTGCGCCGGCCCCTGCAGCAGCACCAGTGGCCGCTGCGGGTCCGGCTGCAGGCGCAGCACGCTGTCCAGTGCCAGCTGCGGCAACAACAGGCAGGCCCAATGCATGACGCGGCCTCAGTGGGCGATGGCCAGTGGCAACGGCTGCGCCGGTGGCAGGCCGCCACGGCACTTCAGCACCCGCACCTGGCCGTGGTCGAGCTGCAGGCGCAGGCTGGCCGGGGAGGGGTTGCGCGCTGCCTGCGCCTCGCGGAACACGAAGCCCAGGCACTGGCCGCTGTCGGCAGCCACCTGCAGCCGGCGCAGTGAGCGGTCGTCGGCCTGGTGTGGCCAGCACAGTACCGCCGCGCAGGCCGCAGAGCGCAGGCACTGTTCGGCGGCCCACAGCGCCTGTTTCGGTGCGGCGTGGATGATCTGCAGCTGGGCCAGGTCCAGCCCGGCCGCCGCCCAGGCCGGGGCATGCGGGCGATAGGGCGGGGCGACCAGCACGATCGGGCGGTCGCGCTGGCTCAGCTTCGCCAGCGCCGGCCAGACCAGGGCCAGCTCGCCCACGCCGGGCGCGGCCTGCAGCACCTCGCACAGCCCGCTGGCCGGCCAGCCACCGCCGGGCAGGCGCGCATCCAGTGCCGGGTGGCCGCTGGCCAGGTGATCGCTGGCCGGGCCCTGGCGGGCCGGGCCGCGCCACAGCTGGCGCCCGTCCAGCAGCCGGTCGAGGGCGACGACAGCACCCATCAGCCGGTCCTCCAAGGGAGGCGCCGGGTTGGCTTGAAGCGGCAGGAACGGGCGGAAACGGCAGGCATGGCGCGAGTATCGACGGGCCGGTATCAGGGGCTGAGACCGGACATGCTACTCGCCTTGTGAGTAGAATTACTAATGAAATCGGAAGGTCGGGTTTCAGGTTGCTGAAGGGGTAAAGCATCCACGCATGGCGTGGATCTACCAGGGTTCTCTCCAGTAGATCCACGCCATGCGTGGATGGGAAAACGGTGCCGACCAGGGTCGGCACCTACAGGCACGGGCACTCCCGGTTACGGGCGCACCGGCAGCGCCACCGGGCGCAGCGGCGCGGCATCGCCGCCGCGGATCTTCAGCGGGCCGCCGATGAAGGCGAACTCATAGACCTTGTCGCGGGCCAGTTCGTCCAGCGCCACCAGCTCGATGATCGGCGCGCCCTGCTGGGCCAGCAGGTAGGTGTGCAGCGGCACGTAGTCGTCGGACACCTCCGAGGGGAAGGTCTCGAAGCTGAGGTTGTCGGCGCCGACGATCATCGCGCCGCTGTCCTCCACCAGGAAGCGCGCCGCGTCCAGGCCCATGCCCGGCGGGTTGGCCATGTAGGCCTTGGGCTGTTCGAACAGGCGCATGCGGCCGGTGCGGATCAGCACCACGTCGCCCTGCTGCAGCTTCACCTGCTGGCGTGCCAGCGCATCCTTCAGGTCCTGGCGGGTGACGCGGTAGCTGTCCGGCAGCATGTCCACGCCCTTGGCGCCGGCCACGTCGATCAGCACGCCACGCGCGATCAGCGGCGGGAATTTCTCGATGCCGGTGACGTTCCAGCCACGGTCACCGAGGTGCTTGTCGGCCTCGAAGCCGTTCCAGATCTTTCCGTGGATGCCGAAGTGGTTCAGCGCATCGATGTGGGTGCCGGTGTGGCTGTACATCGAGAATGCGGTGCCGGTGTAGCTGCGGGTGAGGTTCATGGTCTCGCCCACGCCCATCGGATCATCCATCACCGTGCCGCGCGGGGTGTGGGTCATCCAGAACTGGTAGTGCGGGTCGCCGGCATCCTGCCAGCTGGGCATGCCGACGTAGTATTCGGTGGCCAGGTCATAGGCCTTGCCGCCACTGACCCGCGACAGGATCGCTGCGCGCGAGGCGTCGGTGATCAGGTTGAGGCGGCCGATCTCGTCCTTCGGCCCCCAGGGGCTGGTGCCGACCTGCTGGCCGGAGGGAACGCGTTCGTGCGCGGATACGGTGGTGGAAGCGGCGGTGCCGGCCAGCAGCAGGGCCAGCGCGGTGGCCAGGGTACGTGAGGTCATGGGGAATCTCCTTGCAGGGTGGGGGACGGTGCGGCTCAGGCCGCGACCAGGTGCGCCAGGGCTTGGCGCAGTTGCGGCAGCGGCAGGGTCTGCAGGCGCAGGCCGTTGCCGCCGATCACGGTGGGAATGGAGCGGATGCCGAGGGTCGCGGCTTCGGCACGGTCGGCCTGCACGCGCTGGCGCACTGCGTCGCTGCGCATGTGGTCAGCGAAGGCGCCACGCGGGTGGCCCAGTGCTTCGGCGATATCCAGCAGTACTTCGGCGTCGCCGATGTTGCGGTGCTGGTGCAGGTGCGCCCACTGCACGGCATCGAACATCGCGCCATGGGCGTCGTTGCCACCGAGCATGCCGGCGGCCTGGCAGGCCAGTGCGCCGAGCCAGCCGGACGGATACTCGAAGTCCTGTGCACGCATGCCTTCGATATCGATGCGCGCGGTGTCTTCATGCGCGGCGCAGTCGGTCCAGTGGCGCAGGATGATCGCCTTGGCGCGCTCCATCGAGCCGAACACCTCGACCATCTGCGCGCGCGAGTCCTGCAGCACGAAGCTGCGGTGACGCACCTGGATGCCGAGTTCGGCGGAGACCTGCTGCAGGCGCGGGGCCAGCACGAAGCACCAGCCGCAGACCACGTCGTGGAAGAAATCGACCACCGGCGCGGCGGTGGCGGGGGAAGGAACGGAAGACATCTGCCTGCCATCGGTGAGAGGGGAGGCGGCAGATTAGGCAGCGCGGCGCGTCTGAAACAGCACGCCGCGGGCAGCTCAGTTTTCGCTGGCGGTTACGAATCCAGGCCGGCGCAGCCGGGCAGCTCGGCGTGCAGGAAATCGATGAAGGCACGCACCTTGGGCTGCAGGTGGCGCGAGGTGGGATAGACCGCATGCACGAAACGTGGCGGATAGCGATGGTCGGGCAGCACCTGCTGCAGCTCGCCACGGGCCAGCGCCGGTGCCGCCAGGAACGAGGGCAGGGCGCCGATGCCCATGCCGGCCACCAGCAGGTCGCGCAGCAGCAGGCTGTTGTTGACGGTGACGCGCGCCGGCAGGGTGATCGTCACCTGGCCGTCGGGGCCGAGCAGCGGCCAGCTGCCGGGCGAGTCGGACAGGCTGTAGGCCAGCACGCTGTGCGCCTGCAGATCGTCCACTGCCTGCGGTGCCGGATGCTGCTGAAGGTAGGACGGAGCCGCGCACAGCACCTGCTGCAACGAGGCCAGCCGGCGCGCCACCAGCCGCGAGTCGTCCAGCTCGGCACGCAACCGCAGCGACACATCGAAACCTTCGCCGACCGCATCAAGCAGGCGGTCTTCCATCACAAGGTCCAGCGACAGTTGCGGATGCTGCTGCAGGAAGCGTGGCAGCAGCGGCGACAGCGTGCTCAGCGCGAATGATTGCGGTGCATTGACGCGCAGGCGCCCGGCCACGTCGCCGCGCTGTTCGGCGATGCCGCGTTCCAATGCATCCAGCTCGTCGAGCAGCCGGCAGCATTCGCGGTAATAGGCGTGGCCGGTCTCAGTCAGGCTCATGCGACGCGTGGTCCGCTGCAGCAGCACCACGCCCAGGTGCGCTTCCAGGGTGCGCAGCTGCTTGCTCAGCCCGGCCGGTGACATGCCCAGGTCTTCGGCGGCGCGGGCCAGCCCGCCGCGTTCGACGATGCGGCGGAAGGCACGCATCAGGTTGAAGGAATCCATGCCGGTCCCGGGCGCGATGAGGGCGCCATTGTAGATCCACGCCATGCATGGATGTGGGAAACGTGGTGCGTCCATGATGGTCATCCACCGGGGAGCGCGCCGGGTTGCGCCGTTTGTTCAAGCCGGCGGCCCATACGCGGCGCCAGCATGCAGGCCCCTTACTTTCCGGATTGCCCATGAAGCACTGGATGCTCCGCCTGTATGCCCCGTTGTTCCTGCTGGGTTTCGTTGCCGCCGCCGTCGCCTGGGTCGGCCACCTCCACGGCGACCCGCTATGGCTGCTGGCCTTGCTGGCGGTTGCCATCGCGGTCTCGTTCGCTGCCGAACGTGCCTGGCCGTATGACCCCGCGTTCAACCACGATCACGGCGACAGCCTGCGTGACACCCTGCATGCGCTGGTCAACGAGAGCCTGAACCTGCTGTCGATCGCGGCGGTGCCACTGCTGGCAGCCATCATTCCGTGGCAGGCCTGGCCGCTGCAGTGGCCATTCGCGCTGCAGGTGCTGCTGGCCGTCATCTGCGCCGATCTCGGCATCACCCTGGTGCACTACGCCAGCCATCGCATCGGCTGGCTGTGGCGGCTGCATGCGGTGCATCACAGCGTGACCCGCATGTATGGTTTCAACGGACTGATGAAGCATCCGCTGCACCAGGCGGCCGAAGCGGTCGGTGGCGTGCTGCCGCTGCTGGTGCTGGGCCTGCCGATGCCGGTGGCTGCGGTGCTGGCCTTCGCCATTGCCATCCAGCTGCTGCTGCAGCATTCCAACGTGGACATGCGCCCCGGCGTGCTGGGCCGGGTGATGGCCTGGGCACCGCTGCATCGCTTCCACCACATGCGTTACGGCACCGCCGGCGACGTCAACTTCGGCCTGTTCCTGACTGTCTGGGATCACCTGCTGGGGACCGCCTTCGATGCGCCCGGCTATCGGCTGCAGCAACGCGACCTCGGCATCGGCAGCCAGCCGGACTATCCGCGCGATTATCCCGGACAGCTGCTGGCGCCGTTCCGCGAACTGCCGCATGGCGAGGTGCCGGAGCTGCCGGAAGGTCTGCGCAGGCGCGGATGATGGGGCGTGTCAGGCCGCGTGCAGCTGCAGGCCCTGCAGCTGCGCGGCACTGATGCCGAACATGCGGCGCAGGCTGCGCGACAGATGGGCCAGGTCAGCGAATCCGGCCGCGTGCGCGCTGTCGGTCAGGCTGTGCCCGCGCAGATGATGCATCAGTGCGCTGCGCAGCCGTTGCCACAGCACCCAGCCGCGCAGGGTCACCGCCAGATCGGACTGGAAGCGTCGATGCAGCTGGCTGGTCGACAGATGTGCCGCCTCGGCGATATCGGCGGCTGGCACCGGCCCGGGCAGGTGCTGGGCGATACGGGACAGCGCGGCTTGCACGCGGCGGTCCAGCGGTTGCGGGCGGCTCAGCCGTGGCAGCCAGTCGTGCAGCGCCAGCGCGTTGCCCGGCAGCGCGTTGCCCGGCAGCGCGTGCAGGTGCTGCTGGATCTGTTCGGGATCGGCATGCGCTGGTTCGAGGAACACCGTACAGCCCGCTTCCGGCGCCGACAGGATTGCGTGCGGCTGGAATGACGGCAGCCACAGCCGTTGGCCCTGCTGCCGCACCCCATCAACCTCGACCTGCCAGAGCGCGCCGTCGCTCAGCAACAGTTGATGGGCGTAGTGCGCGTGCGTATCGCTGCCACCGGCGTGGCCCTGCAGCACGGCCACGTGAGCCTCCAGCAGCAGCGTGCCATTCCAGGGCAGGGCGGGAGAGGACATGGAGGAATTGTAGATCCACGCCATGCGTGGATGGACCTCCACCGGAATCGAATATCTCGTGTTGATTTGAAAAGCATCCACGCATGGCGTGGATCTACTGGCCACCAGCCAGCTGTCGAAGGCGGGGCACTGTGGGTTTGCGGGGTGTGAGCCGCATGGATGCGGCGACCAAGGCTACATGGACGTACTTGCGCCGTCCCCCGCAACCGGACCCACCCCGCCACCCCACAGGAAGCCCGCTGTTGCTTCGGCTGTTGCTTCTGAGGTTGCCGGCCAGCGGCCGGCACTACCGCGGGTGCCGGGCGCAGCCCGGCCGTCACCTCACCGCCCGTGCGGATCCGGCCGATGATGCACGTACTCGACCACGGTGCCATCGGGATGCACCGCATTGAACGCCGCCCCGGTCGGTACCACCTGCAGCGGGAAGATGATTTCAGCGCCAGCCGCCACCAGCTTGTCGTGATAGGGCCGAACATCGTCGACCAGCAGCGTTCCCGTGGTCGAAGTGAACGGCGCCAGCGCCGCCTCGCTGCCCTCGATCAACAGGAACGCACCGACCATCGCCAGACGCAGGCCGGCCTCCGGAAACGGGAACCCCGCATCGGCCACCACGCCCTGCAACTGCTCGTAGAACGCCACGCTGCGCTCCAGCTCACCCGGGGCCACGAACACCCGGATCAGCACGCGCGGCGCGCGTTGGCTGGAGGTGTCACAGCGGTCGCGCCAGAGATGGTCGAAGTCGCGATGTACGGTCATGGGCTCGGTTCGTGGCCAGGGACCCTCATTATCAGCAGCCTCGCGCGGCGCGCTGATGACCGCCGGTGATGGCCTGATAACCAGTGGCTGGGGGCAGCCTGTGACTTAGGTCCTGTTGACAGGTGTGAACGCCCTCGCACAATCTTCACATGATTGGGTCGCCCTGCGCGGCCCGGACAGGCAGGTTGTCACGCCGGGAGGAGGGTCCCAGGCGCAGACCGGCCCGTCCTTCGGCCTGCGGGACGTTGCCTGGCAACCCCTGCGCGGCATGAACGCTGCACCCTTCGGCGGCACTTTCCCTGGACCGATTGCCTTGGCAACGGAATTACGCCTGTCGATGAAAACGTTTACAAAGCCGCTTGCACTGTCCCTGGCCCTGTCAGTCGCACTGGTCGCCCCGGCCTGGGCCGACCCCGCCGCGTTCACTGTGCTGACCCTGGAACAGGCCCCGACCGCCGAGGCCATGCCGGCCCTGGCCGCCCAGCTGAAGACCCTGCAGGTGGACGCGGTGAGCGTGCGCCAGGTGCAGCGCGGCATCGGCCAGGTCGATCCGTTGCAGGTGCTGGCCGACGGCCTGGGCTACGAGTACCGCTTCATTGCGGCGGGCAAGGACGATGGCCAGACCCAGCGCGGTCAGGCCGTGCTGACCCGGCTGCCGATTGCCGCTGAGTCCGGCCCGGACCAGCCGGGATTGAACTACCTGCGCCTGGACGATGGTCGCCACACCGTGGCGGTGTACACCGATGCTGGTGCAGGTGCCGCGCAGCTGCCGGCGCTGGTCACGCGCTCGCGGCTCGGCGCACCGGCGGTGCTGCTTGGCGCAGTGGCCGGTGAATCGGCCAAGGCCGCAGGCTTCGACCCGGCACGTGTGGCGCTGGAAGCCGATGCCAGCTATTTCAGCGACGGCTTCCAGGCCGCCAGCAGTGCACCGTTCAAGGTGGAAGGCAGCGCCCTGCGTGCCACGCTGCTGACCCTGGCCTATGCCGCCGACAAGCACGGCGAAACGCCGTGGATGGACACCACCCTCAATGCCGATGCGCGCGCTGCGCTGCTGCTGAAGGCGATGACCGAGGATGAGAAGTTCCAGATGCTGCACAGCTACTTCGGGCTGGGCAAGGACGGTGGCCCGCTGCCGGAAGGTGCGGTCGGCTCGGCCGGTTTCGTGCCGGGCGTGGCGCGACTGGGCATTCCGTCGCAGCAGTCGGCCGATGCCGGCGTCGGCGTGACCAATCCGGGTGGCATCCGCCCGGGTGACTTCGCCACGGCAATGCCGTCGGGCCCGTCCACCGCCTCCAGCTGGAACCGCGAAGTCGCCTTCGCTGGTGGTGCAACGATGGGCCGCGAGGCGTGGCAACAGCGCTTCAACATCCTGCTGTCGGGCAGCGTCAACCTGCAGCGCGACCCTCGCAACGGTCGCAACTTCGAATATGCCGGTGAAGACCCGCTGCTGGCCGGTTCGATGGTCGGCGCGCTGATCCAGGGCGTGCAGAGCCAGCACGTGATCTCCTCGATGAAGCATTTCGCGCTGAACGACATGGAGACCCGCCGCAACTTCCACGACGTGCGCATCGGCGAACAAGCCATGCACGAGTCGGACCTGCTGGCCTTCGAGATCGCGCTGGACGCCGGCCGCCCGGGCGTGGCGATGTGCTCGTACAACAAGATCAACGGTACCTACGGCTGCGAGAACGGCTACCTGATGAATCAGGTGCTGAAGCAGGAATGGAAGTTCCCCGGTTTCGTGATGTCCGACTGGGGCGGCGTGCACAGCGGTTCCAAGGCAGCGCTGGCCGGCCTGGACCAGCAGTCTGCCGGTGAAGTATTCGATGCAGCGGTGTTTTTTGATGAGCCGCTGCGCCTGGCCGTGCATGGTGGCGTGGTGCCGCAGGAACGCCTGAACGACATGGTGGCGCGCATCCTGCGCACGATGTTCCTGCACGGCAACTTCGACAACCCGCCGCAGCACCAGAAGGTCGATGCCGAGGCTGGCTTCGCCGTCGCCCAGCGCACGGTGGAAGAAGGCAGCGTGCTGCTGCGCAATGAAGGCAACCTGCTGCCGCTGGCCGACAGCGTGAAGCGCATCGTCATCATCGGTGGCCACGCCGACAAGGGCGTGATCGGTGGTGGTGGTTCGTCGATGGTAGGCGTGACCGCCAAGGGCACCAACGCGGTGCCGGGCGTGCTGCCGACCACCTGGCCGGGCCCGGTGATCTTCCACCCGTCCTCGCCGCTGGAGTCGCTGCGTGCGGCGCGTCCGGATGCAACTTTCGAGTATGTGGATGGCACCAATGCCGCCGCTGCGGCCAAGGCCGCCGCACAGGCTGACGTGGCCATCGTGTTCGCCACCCAGTGGGCGGCCGAATCGGTGGACCTGCCGGACATGCAGCTGCCGGACAATCAGGACGCGCTGATTTCCGCGGTGGCCAAGGCCAACCCGAAGACCGTGCTGGTGCTGGAAACCAACGGCCCGGTGCGCACGCCGTGGCTGGCGCAGGTGCCGGCGATGCTGCAGGCCTGGTACCCGGGTATCCGCGGTGGCGAAGGCATTGCCGCACTGCTGACCGGCCAGGTCAATCCGTCCGGCCGCCTGCCCGTGACCTGGGTGGTGGACGAATCGCAGTTGCCGCGCCCGCACATCGACGGCCTCGGCTTCAAGCCGGCCAAGCCGTTCGGTGATGTGTTCGATTTCGATATCGAAGGCGCCAACGTCGGCTACAAGTGGATGGCGGCCAAGGGCCTGACCCCGACCTTCGCCTTCGGCCATGGCCTGTCCTACACCTCGTTCGCCTATGAAAACCTGAAGGTGAGCGTGGAAGGCTCGCGCCTGGTCGCCAGTGTCGACATCCGCAACACCGGCAAGCGCGCCGGCGCCGACGTCGCCCAGCTGTACCTGAAGCTGCCGGCTGGCAGCACCACGCCGATCCGCCTGATCGGCTACGACAAGGTGACCCTGCAGCCGGGCGAACAGCGCCGCATCCGCATCGAAGCCGAGCCGAAGACCCTGGCTCACTACGATGCGCAGGCCCGCCAGTGGAAGATCGATGGCGGCACCTACCAGGTGCAGCTGTCGCGCAACGCCGCCGAACCGCTGCAGACGGTGGATGTGCAGCTGGTGGAGCAGGTGCTGCGCTGATGCCTGAAGGCATGGCCCCGCAAGGGGCCATGCAAAAAAGGGGACGGAGGGGATTAAGTCGTTTATGCATAAACGACTTAATCCCCTCCGTCCCCTTTTTTCAGGTGACAAACCACCCGCGCAGGAAATCGATCAGCTGCCGCACCTTCGGTGAGGGCTGCGTGCTGTGCGGGTAGACCGCGTATACGCTCTGCTGCGGGAAACGGTGCTGGCGCAGCACCGGGCGCAGGCGGTCCTGGGCCAGGTCGTCCTCGATCAGCCAACGTGGCAGCACGGTGACCCCGGCGCCGGCCACGGCGAAGCCGCGCAGGCTGCTGGCACCATCCACGCGCACCACTGCATTGCCCGGGTTGGTGGCAAACAAGGCGTCGCTGCCGTCGGGCGCGACCACCGGCACGTCGGCCAGGCGCGGGTAGCCGAGGCGGGGCAGGGTGCCCAGCTGGGCCGGGTCATTGGCCGCATCGGCAGAGGGCAGGCGTGCCAGCAGGGACGGAGCCGCCACCGCGCACAGTGGATGGCGTTCCAGCTCGCTGGCATGCAGCCCTGAATCCGGCAGGCGGCCGAGGCGGATCGCCAGGTCGAAGCGCTCGGGAATCAGGTCGGCCGGTGCCGGTGAGGTCGACAGGTGCAGCTGCAGCGCCGGGTGCCGCGCACGGAACGCCTCCAACGCAGGAATCAAGCGTAGCTGGGCGTACTCCGGCGTGGTGGTCAGGCGCAGCACGCCCTGAAGCTGGTGCTGGTCGCGGCGGGCGGCATCGATCGCTGCCTGTGCGGCGTCCAACGCCTGCACGCAGTGCTGCAGGAACTGTTCGCCGGCCTCGGTCAGGGCCAGGTGGCGGGTACTGCGCGACAGCAGGGTCACGCCGAGCTCCTGCTCCAGCCGCTTCAGGTTGAAGCTGACCACCGCGCGGCTGAGGCCGAGCCGATCGGCTGCTGCGGTCAGGCTGCCGGCCTCGACCACGGCGCGGAAGATATCGAAGCGATCGAGGCTGACCATGGCAATTCATTGTCAAAGTAGATTTGACAGTGTTGCAGTTGCTGTCGTGTTTTTCCAACAAGGCCCGCACGGCATGCTGGCCGCTTCCCTGCTGGAGCGCCGCCGATGCCGTCCCCCCGCCTGCGCCATGAGGCGATCTTCCTGCTGGTGTTCGCCCTGGATCTGGTCAACATGTTCATCGCCACGGTGGCCTATCCGGCATTGGCAGCGGAGATGCACGCCGATATCAGCACCCTGGCCTGGGTGGGCACCGCCTACATGCTGGGCCTGAGCGTGGTGATTCCGCTGGCGCCCTGGCTGGCCGCGCGCTGTGGTGAGCGTCGCCTGCTGCTGGTGGCGTTGCTGTTGTTCGCGGCTGCCGCTGCGCTGGCCGGCGCAGCACCGGGTATCGCCTGGCTGTTGGGCTGGCGCCTGCTGCAGGGCCTGGCCGGTGGCCTGCTGATTCCGGTGGCACAGGCGGCAGCGTACCGACAGTGCACGCCGGACCAGCGTGGCGCGCTGACCCGCCGCATCCTGCTGGTGGCGCTGCTGGTGCCGGCACTGGCGCCTGCGCTCGGCGGGCTGCTGGTGCAGTGGTTGTCCTGGCGCGGCGTGCTCTGGGCCAGCCTGCCGCTGGCCGTGGTGGCGATTGGACTGGTGCTGGCGTGGATGCCGGCCGACGGCGCGCGTAGTGCGCCACGCCTGCAGGCCTATGCGCTGTCCACCGCGATGCTGGCGCTGGGCGCGCTGCTGCTGGCTTTGACCTGGCTGGGCGAACCCGGCCATCGGACCGCCGGTGCCGTACTGCTGTTGATTGCACTGCTGCTGGCGGCGGCCCACCTGCGGCATGCACGGCAGCAGGCGCAGCCCCTGCTGCGCTGGTCGCTGCTGTCCCATCGCGGGCTGCGCCTGGCGATGCTGATCTACCTGGCCGTACCCGGTGTGTTCATCGGCAGCCAGCTGGTCAGTACCCTGCAGTTGCACCAGGCCGGCTATAGTGCCGCGCGCATCGGCGCGCTGATGCTGCCGTGGGCGCTGGCCTCGGCCATTGCGATCACGGCCAGCAAGCGCCTGCTGGCTCGCTTCGGACCAGCCTCGGTGCTGCGTGCGGGCATGCTCCTGCAGGCCTGCGGCCTGTTGTTGATGGCGCTGCTGCCACACCCGGTCTTTGTCATTGCCGCATTGCTGTTTGCCTTGATGGGCGCCGGCGGCAGCCTGTGCAGCAGCACGGCGCAGACGCTGGCCTTCCATGGGGTCGAGGGCAAAGCATTGGGCGATGCCAGTGCGCTCTGGAACCTCAATCGCCAGCTCAGCTTCTGCCTGGGCACCGCGGCCATCGCGCTGCTGCTGGCCTTGGCCATGCAGTGGCTGCCGGCCCGCGCCACCGGCGTGGCGCTGGGTCTGGCCGCCGTACTGACACTGTTGCCGATGGCGCTGCTGCGCCGGCCGCAGTTGCTCACCCTTTCACAACCGGAGAACACCTGATGGATACCACCGCAGAACACGAAGTCCACCGCCTGCACGACAAGCTGCAGGCCTGGTTCCGCGCCGACGCCGGCACCGACGCGCTGGAGGACCTGATGGCGCATTTCTGCGCGGACTTCAGCATGGTCGGCATCGCGGGTCGCAGGCTGGACCGGAAGGCCGTGCAGGCACTGTTCGCGGGTGGTCATGGCGCGCGTCCAGGGCTGCAGATTTCCATCGACGCACTGCAGGCGGTGGAAGCACCTTCACCGCTGGCGGTGCTGCGCTATCGCGAAGGGCATGCGATCGATGGCGGCGAGCCCGTATGGCGGGAATCGCTGGCGGTGCTGCGGCAGGAAGAGGGGCGTTGGCGCTGGCTGGCGCTGCATGAGGTAACGGCAGCCTGATCGGTAGTGCCGGCCGCTGGCCGGCAACCGCGTACCGTGCCCGAGGTGGATGAAGTTGCCGGCCAGCGGCCGGCACTACCGGTTGCCGACGAGCGCAGCAGCTGGTCGCACATGTGCCATCAGTCCTGCCTGCATCCACCGCAGAATGCAAAGCACGCACACACTTCACGGCACGAGGCAGGAGTAGGCTTGAGGCTTTCCTGCCGGGAGGGGTTGTCCATGCGTGTGCGTGCCGTCGCTGTAGCCATTGCCCTTTGCCTGTCCAGCACCGTGCTGGCCGCCGAAACCCCGCCGATGACCCCGGATATCAGCGGCAAGCCTTTCGTTGCCCCTGATGTCGGTCGTGACTACGACAAGCGCGTGGTGATGGTGCCGATGCGCGATGGCACCAAGCTGTATACGGTGATCGTGGTGCCCAAGGGTGCGCGCAATGCCCCGATCCTGCTCACCCGCACGCCTTACGATGCTGCCGGTCGCGCCAGCCGCAGTGATTCGCCGCGCATGCGCGACCTGCTGCCGCAGGGCGACGAGGTATTTGTCGATGGCGGTTACATCCGCGTATTCCAGGACATCCGCGGCAAGTACGGCTCCGAGGGCGATTACGTGATGACCCGGCCGCTGCGCGGACCGTTGAACAACACCAAGGTGGACCACTCCACCGACGCCTGGGACACCATCGACTGGCTGGTGAAGAACGTGCCGGAGAGCAACGGCAAGGTCGGTATGCTCGGCTCGTCGTACGAGGGCTTCACCGTGGTGATGGCGCTGACCGACCCGCACCCGGCGCTGAAGGTGGCCGCGCCGCAGAGCCCGATGGTGGATGGCTGGATGGGCGACGACTGGCTCAACTACGGCGCGTTCCGCCAGGTCAATTTCAACTACTTCGCGATGCAGACCGAGAAGCGCGGCAAGGGCACGCCGCTGCCCAGCCTCGGCTACGATGACTACAGCACCTTCCTGCGTATCGGTTCGGCTGGCGACTACGCGCGTTTCACCGGCGTGGATCAGCTGACCTGGTGGAAGAAACTGGTGGAGCACCCGGCCTATGACGGCTTCTGGCAGGGCCAGGCGCTGGACGCGGTGATGGCGAAGACGCCATTGAAGGTGCCGACCATGTGGCTGCAGGGTCTGTGGGATCAGGAGGACATGTGGGGTGCCAACCACGCCTACCAGGCAATGGAAGGGCGCGACAGCGGCAACAATCGCAACTATCTGGTGATGGGGCCGTGGCGGCACAGCCAGGTGAACTACAGTGGCAGCGAGCTGGGCGCGCTGAAGTTCGATGGTGATACCGCGCTGCAGTTCCGCCGTGATGTGCTCAAGCCGTTCTTTGACCAGTACCTGGTGGACGGTGCGCCGAAGGCGGATACGCCGCCGGTGCTGATCTACAACACCGGCGAGAACCACTGGGATCGCCTGAAGGGCTGGCCACGCAGCTGCGACAAGGGTTGTGCTGCCAGCAGCAAGCCGCTGTACCTGCGTGCTGGCGGCAAGCTGGCGTTCCAGGCACCGGCGGCGGGCGAGGGCGACTTCGAGGAATACGTGTCCGACCCGGCCAAGCCGGTGCCGTTCGTGCCGCGCCCGGTCCGTTTCGGTGACCGCGACATGTGGACCACCTGGCTGGTCAAGGATCAGCGTTTCGTTGATGGCCGCCCGGACGTGCTGACCTTCATCACCGAGCCGCTGACCGCGCCGCTGCGCATCGGCGGCGCACCGGTGGTGCACCTGCAGGCGTCGACCAGTGGCACCGACAGCGACTGGGTGGTGAAGCTGATCGACGTGTATCCGGACCAGGAAGCGTCGACGCCGGAGATGGGCGGTTACGAGCTGCCGGTGTCGCTGGCGATCTTCCGTGGTCGCTATCGCGAGAGCTTCAGCGATCCGAAGCCGCTGACCGCCAACGAGGTGCTGCCGTACCGCTTCGACCTGCCCAACGCCAACCACACTTTCCAGAAGGGGCACCGGGTGATGGTGCAGGTGCAGTCCAGTCTGTTCCCGCTGTATGACCGCAACCCGCAGACCTACGTGCCGAACGTCTACCTGGCCAAGCCCGGCGATTACCAGAAGGCCACGCAGCGGGTCTGGCACAGCGCGGCGCAGGCCAGTTACATCGATCTGCCGGTGTATTGAGGTTGATGAGGTGCGCCGGGTGCGCGATACCCGGCGGTGCGCGATGGTGCCGGCCGCTGGCCGGCATCCGTGATGGTGTGAGAGCGTGTCGACCAAGGTCGACACCTACCGAGGCCTTCAGCCCACTTTCGATGGGCCGGTGCGCCAGCGGCTGGGTACCAGGCCGAAACGCTTGCGGAACGCAGCCGCGAAGTTGCTGGGGTGACGGTAGCCACTGGCGGCCGCAGCCTGCTCGACAGTCCAGCCGTCTTCGCGCAGGCCCTGCTCGGCGTGGCGCATGCGTTGTTCGTGCAGGTAGTCGAACACCGAGCAGCCGTACTGCTGGGCGAAATGACGGCGAAGCGAGCTTGGGCTCATGCAGGCCAGCTGGGCCAGTTCGATCAGACTATGGGCGTGGCTGGGATCGTCATGCAGGTAGGCACGCACGCGCTCCAGGCGCTCGCGCTGGCCAGCCCGCAGCGTTCGTACATGGTCGGTCTGCAGATCCTCGGCCTTCAGCCCAACGGCCAGCAGCTGCAGTGCGACGCCTTCGCGCCACAACGCGTCGATGCCGTCCTCCCATGGGCTTTCGAACAGCTGGCCCAGCACCGGCAGCAGGGTATGCGGAATGGCCCAGTGGCGGCATTCCAGGTGGGTGTTGAGCGCGGTCTCCAACTGTGGCAGCTGGAACAGGTCCGGATCGATCTGGCCGGGCACCATCACGCTGACGCCGCGCATGCGCGTTTCGCCAGGATGCGTACCGGTCATCTCAACCTGTTCGCGGTGGTGCGCGGTCATCGCCGTACCAGCACGCAGGGTGAAACCACCACGTCGCGGAATGCGCACATCGACCTGGCCCTGCAGCATCACGCGGATGGCCAGGCCGGGACTCTGCTGGGCGGTGGCGACATAAGGGAAGCGATTATGGACGTCGGAGGCAATCAGGCTCATGCCGCCGCGCAGGAACTGCTCGTTGACCTCGCCATGGCCGGCCCACTGGTCGTCACGCAGGTGTTCCGGGTCGGCGCGGTAATCGAAGCCATGGCGGTGGCCGAAGCGGCGGTAATCAGCAAAAGTGAAATATCGGGACATCGCTCGGCACGTGCTTTGGAGGTGGACGCTGGCATTACCTCGCCCACGCGCTCTGCAATGCAGATGCAGATCCCGTCGTTACCCGTGCAGACATGCTGGGAAGCAGGGGCGTGGGCACGCTGGATGGTGGGGGAACACCAGGTTGAATGGAATGTGTCGAAGAAACTGGAAACGTTTCCCATTGTCGCCTTGATTCGCGCGCTTTTGATTTCAATATGGTCAAAACGATTGACGATTACGGCCAAAGTGAAAATGCCGCCGAACATACGCCAGCGTTTTGCATGCATATCCGTACGCAATTCCATACATCAACTTGAGTTGAGGTTTCATGGCTGGAACGATCACCCGTAGACGCGATGTCGGCCGGGCCATCACGAGCGGGCGCGTAGGGTGGGGCGGTTGGCCATTGCAGGTCACATCGATACCCCCACTGATGGAGAACGCAGATGATTGACTACCAGCTCACCGGCAAGACCGCGATCGTGACCGGCGGCGTGTCCGGTATCGGCCTGGCCGTGGCGCAGACGCTGGCCGCATCCGGTGCCCGTATTTCGGTCTGGGACCTGAAGCAGGATGCAGTCGATGCCACCGTGACGCAGCTGCGCAGTGCCGGTGCACAGGCCATCGGCATTGCGCTGGACGTTACAGACGACGCGGCCGTGGAGGCGGCGGTGCAGCGCACGATCAAGGAACTCGACGGCCTGCATGTGGCAGTCAACAACGCCGGTATCGGCGGGCCGGCCGCAAGCAGCGGTGACTATCCGATCGATGGCTGGCAGCGGGTAATCGACGTCAACCTCACCAGTGTGTTCCTGTGCCAGCGTGCGCAGATCCAGGCGATGCGCACGGCCGGAACCGGTGGCAGCATCATCAACATGGCCTCGATCCTGGGCCAGGTGGGCTATGCCGGTTCCACCGCGTACGTGGCGGCCAAGCACGGCGTGGTCGGGCTGACCCAGACCGCCGCCTGGGAGCATGCGGCCGACGGCATCCGTGTCAACGCGGTCGGCCCGGGCTTCATCAGCACACCACTGCTGGAGAAGATGGACCCCAAGGTGCGCGCCACGCTGGAAGGCCGCCACGCGTTGAAGCGGCTGGGCACCGCCGAGGAAGTGGCGGCGCTGGTTGCCTGGCTGGCCAGCGACGACGCCTCGTTCGCGACCGGCACATACTATGCGATCGATGGTGGTTATCTGGCGCAATGATCGAGTGCGTGAAGGTTACGCATGGCGATGGCCAGTAGATCCAGGCCATGCGTGGATGAGCGCATGCGGTGAAGCATGCGGTGAAGAGGGCGTGCCATCGTCTTCACCGCCATCCCACGGCTGCCGAGCAACGCTCCGGGAAACGCCCGGAGCCTGCCCATGGAACTCACCCAGGATGTCTCGATCCTGCTGCGCGTGGCCGCAGCAATGCTGTTCGGCGGCGTGCTCGGTGTCGAGCGCGAGATGGGCAAGCACGCTGCGGGCCTGCGCACCCACATGCTGATTGCCGGCGCTGCTGCGCTGATTGTTGGACTCGGCGATTCAGTGGCAGAGCATTTCCAGCAGGAGCGTTACCGCGACCTGCTGCAGGTCGACCCGGTGCGCCTGATCGAAGCCGTGGTCGCCTGCGTCGGCTTCGTTGCCGCCGGCACCATTCTGCGTGGGTCACGCGAGGATCAGGTCAGCGGCCTGACCACGGCAAGCTCGCTGATCATGGCGGCGGCCATCGGCATCGCCGTGGGCATCGGCAAGTACGTGATTGCCATCGGGGTGAGCGTGCTGTGCGTGCTGGTGCTGGCGGTGATGCGGCGGTTGGAGAAGCGGATTTCGTAGGGAATCTCGAATTGCCGGCCAGCGGTCGGCACTATCACGGGACCTTAATGGTCGGACCAATATGGCATCTAGCCCTATGGTCTAATAGGCGCTTCGTCGGAGCGGCGGTTAAATCCGCTGCAAGTGGTCTGATCGAATCATTATTGGTAATACCAATAATCGACGACCATGGCGACCCACCGCCTGCGGTGGAGCACATCCCGCCCCAGTCGAGAGCCCCCATGCAGCCCTGGCAACACCTGTACGACCCCGCCGGCAACCTGTGGTTGTCCAGCCTGATCGCGCTGCTGCCGATCGCGTTCTTCTTCGTCGCCCTGGCCGTGCTGCGCATGAAGGGCTGGCTGGCCGGCACGATCACCGTGGCCATCGCGCTCGGCGTCGCCCTGCTGTTCTACCGCATGCCGCTGAGCCAGGCGCTGGGCGCGGCCGGTTTCGGCTTCGTCTACGGCCTGTGGCCGATCGCCTGGATCATCATCGGCGCGGTATTCCTCTACAAAGTCTCGGTCAAGACCGGGCAGTTCGACATCATTCGCGCCTCGATCCTGTCGGTCACCGAGGACCAGCGCCTGCAGATGCTGATGGTCGGCTTCGCCTTCGGTGCCTTCCTGGAGGGTGCAGCCGGTTTTGGTGCACCGGTGGCGATCACCGCGGCACTGCTGGTCGGGTTGGGCTTCAAACCGCTGTATGCCGCCGGCCTGTGCCTGATCGTCAACACCGCGCCGGTCGCCTTTGGTGCGATGGGCATTCCGATCATCGTGGCCGGGCAGGTCACCGGCCTGGATGCATTCGAGATCGGCCAGATGGCTGGGCGCCAGCTGCCGTTCCTTACGATCATCGTGCTGTTCTGGATCATGGCGATCATGGATGGCTGGCGCGGCATCAAGGAAACCTGGCCGGCAGTGCTGGTGGCCGGTGGCTCGTTCGCCATCGCGCAGTACCTGACCTCCAACTTCATCGGCCCGGAGCTGCCGGACATCACCGCGTCGCTGGCCTCGCTGGTCTGCCTGACGCTGTTCCTGCGCCGCTGGAAGCCGGTGCGGATCTTCCGTTTCGATACCGAAACCAGCGCCGAGGCGGCCGCACAGGCGCTGGAGGCGCCGCGCTACAGCGTCGGCCAGATCGCCAAGGCATGGTCGCCGTTCCTGATCCTCACCGCGATGGTCACGCTGTGGAGCATCAAACCGTTCAAGTCGCTGTTCGCGGCGGACGGCCCGCTGGAAAGCTGGGTGCTGAAGCTCCCGGTGCCGGGCCTGGACCAGAGGGTGCAGAAGATGCCGCCGATCGTGGATGCACCGCTCAGCTACGAGGCGATCTACAAGTTCGACTGGTTCTCGGCCACCGGCACCTCGATCATCCTCGCCGCTGTGATCGCCATCATCGCGCTGCGCATGCCGGCCCGTTCGGCGCTGCAGACCTTCGGTGAGACCGTGCGTGAGCTGCGCATGCCGATCTACTCGATCGGCATGGTGCTGGCCTTCGCCTTCATCGCCAATTACTCGGGCCTTTCGGCGACGCTGGCGCTGGCACTGGCGCACACCGGTGATGCGTTCCCGTTCTTCTCGCCGTTCCTGGGCTGGTTGGGCGTGTTCCTGACCGGCTCGGATACTTCGTCCAATGCCTTGTTCTCGGCACTGCAGGCGACCACCGCGCAGCAGATCGGCGTGTCCGACGTGCTGCTGGTGGCGGCCAATACCACTGGTGGCGTTACCGGCAAGATGATCTCGCCGCAGTCGATCGCCATTGCCTGCGCGGCGGTCGGCCTGGCCGGCAAGGAATCGGACCTGTTCCGTTTCACGGTCAAGCACAGCCTGATCTTCACCACGATGGTCGGCCTGATCACCCTGGCCCAGGCTTACTGGCTGACCTGGATGATTCCCTGAGCCATGCACGGTCAGCCGACCACCCGCTGCGCGCTTCGGGCCACAATGACGCCATGAGCACGCAACGTATTTCGGACAAGGTGGCCGCACAGCTGCGCGGCCTGGTGCAGGAACAGCGGCTGCAGCCGGGCGACCGGCTGCCGGCCGAACGCACCCTGGCGGTGCAGCTGGGGGTCTCGCGAACGGCGTTGCGCGAGGCCATCGCGCAGCTGGCCAGCCAGGGCCTGCTGACCGCACGGGTCGGTGGCGGCACCTACGTGGCCGAACCGGCGGCGCGCGCGCGGCAGGCGCTGGATGAACCGCTGGCGCCGTACCTGCCGCTGTTCCAGGGCGACCCGGAATACCGCTTCGACGTGCTGGAGATCCGCCACGCGCTGGAAGGTGCCACCGCCTGGCATGCGGCGCTGCGAGCCACCGACGAGGACCGCACGCGCATCGCGCAGGCCTTCCAGACCATGATGGACGCGCACGGCAAGAACGACCCCACCGGTGAAGCGGAGGCCGACGCGGCCTTCCACCTGTCCATCGCGGAGGCCTCGCACAACCTCGTGCTGCTGCAGGTGATGCGCGGGCTGTTCGAACTGCTGCAGACCAACATCTCGCAGAGCCGCGAAAAGCTCTACACCTCGGCGAGGACCTTCTCGCCGTTGTCTGACCAGCACCGCGAGATGATGGACGCGGTGCTTGCCGGCGACCCCGAACGCGCGCGCGCCGCCGCGCATGCCCACCTCGAGTTCGTGCACACCACGCTGCGCACCCTCGATGACAACGAAGCCCGGCGTGCGCGGGCCTCGCGTCTACCTTCCCCACACGGTTGACCCCATGATCATCTCCGCCTCCACCGATTACCGTGCCGCAGCGCAACGCCGGCTGCCGCCGTTCCTGTTCCACTACATCGATGGCGGCGCGTATGCCGAGCACACGCTGAAGCGCAACGTTTCCGACCTGTCCGACATCGCGCTGCGCCAGCGCATCCTGCGCAACATGTCCGACCTGAGCCTGGAAACCGAGCTGTTCGGCGAAACGCTGGCAATGCCGGTGGCGCTCGCCCCGGTCGGCCTGACCGGCATGTATGCCCGGCGCGGTGAGGTACAGGCGGCGCGCGCGGCCGACAGCCGAGGCATCCCGTTCACCCTGTCCACCGTATCGGTGTGCCCGATCGAGGAAGTGGCACCGGCCATCCAGCGGCCGATGTGGTTCCAGCTGTACGTGCTGCGCGATCGTGGCTTCATGCGCAATGCGCTGGAGCGCGCGCAGGCTGCGGGCGTGACCACCCTGGTGTTCACCGTGGACATGCCGGTGCCGGGTGCGCGCTACCGCGATGCCCACTCCGGCATGAGCGGTCCGAACGCCTCGCTGCGCCGCATCGGCCAGGCCATCACCCACCCGCACTGGGCGTGGGACGTCGGCCTGTTCGGCCGCCCGCATGATCTGGGCAACATCTCCACCTACCGCGGCAACCCGACCGGGCTGGAGGATTACATCGGCTGGCTCGGCAGCAACTTCGATCCTTCCATTTCGTGGAAGGACCTGGAGTGGATCCGCGAGTTCTGGAAGGGCCCAATGGTGATCAAGGGCATCCTCGACCCGGATGACGCACGTGATGCGGTCAAGTTCGGCGCCGATGGCATCGTGGTCTCCAATCACGGTGGCCGCCAGTTGGACGGCGTGCTGTCCACCGCACGCGCACTGCCGGCGATTGCCGATGCGGTACAGGGCGATCTGAAGATCCTCGCCGATTCCGGCATCCGCACTGGCCTGGACGTGGTGCGCATGCTGGCGTTGGGTGCAGATACCGTGCTGCTGGGCCGTGCCTTCGTCTATGCACTTGCAGCGCAGGGTGAGGCGGGCGTGGCCAACCTGCTGGACCTGATCGCGAAGGAAATGCGCGTGGCGATGACACTGACCGGTGCGCGCCGCATCGCCGACATCGGTCGCGATTCGCTGGTCAGCCTGCCATGAGTGGCCACGATGCCGTGCTGGCGCAGTTGCGCGATGCGGTCGGCAACCGCCATGTATTGACCGGCGACAAGGCCACCCGCCGTTTTCGCCGTGGCTACCGTTTCGGCGACGGCCCGGTGCTGGCGGTGGTGCGCCCGGGGACGCTGCTGGAGCTGTGGCGTGTGCTGCAGGCGGCGGTGCAGGGCGGAGCGGCGATCATCCTGCAGGCGGCCAACACCGGCCTGACCGGTGGCTCGACCCCGGATGGCAGCGACTATGGGCGTCCGATCGTGCTGGTCAGCACGCTGCGCCTGACCGGCATCCAGCTGTTGAACGAAGGCCGCCAGGTGCTGTGCCTGCCTGGCGCGACGCTGGACCGCCTGGAGCAGACGCTGGCACCGCTCGGCCGCGAACCGCATTCGGTCATCGGCTCGTCCTGCATCGGTGCGTCGGTACTCGGTGGCATCTGCAACAACTCCGGCGGCGCGCTGGTGCGCCGTGGCCCGGCCTACACCGAACTGGCACTGTACGCGCAGGTCGATGCGCAGGGCCAGCTGCAGCTGGTCAACCATCTGGGCATCGCGCTGGGTGATACGCCCGAGCAGATCCTGCAGCGCCTGCAGGCCGGCGACTATGCTGCTGCCGACGTTGGGGACGGCGATGGCCGCGCCGCCTCCGATCCACGCTACGCCGAGGAAGTGCGCCGGGTCGATGCCGATACGCCGGCACGCTTCAATGCCGACCCCAGCCGCCACTTCGAGGCAGCGGGGTCTGCCGGCAAGCTGGCAGTATTCGCGGTGCGCCTGGATACCTTCGAGAAGGAGGCCGCCGAAGTCTTCTACATCGGCAGCAACCGCACCGACAGCCTCACCGCGATCCGGCGCCAGCTGCTGACCGGCTTCGAACGCTTGCCGATTGCCGGCGAATACATCCACCGCGATGCCTATGACATCGGCGAGCGCTACGGCAAGGACAGTTTTCTGCTGATCGACCGCCTCGGCACCGCCCGCGTGCCGGCCGCCTTCGCACTGAAGAGCCGCGTCGATGGCTGGTTCGAGCGGTTGGGCCTGCGCGGGGTGACCGACCGGGTGATGCAGGTGCTGACCGGCCTGCTGCCCTCGCACCTGCCCAAGCGCATGGGCGAGTTCCGCCAGCGCTATGAGCATCACCTGTTGCTGAAGGTCTCCGCGCAGGACGCCGCGGAAACCGAGGCCTGGCTGCGCGGCTTCTTCGCCGACCATGAGGGCGGCTACTTCCACTGCACGGCCGATGAGGGGCGCAAGGCGTTCCTGCATCGCTTCGCTGTGGCCGGCGCCGCGGTGCGCTACCGCGAGGTACACCGCGACCAGGTGCAGGACATCGTCGCGCTGGACATCGCCCTGCGCCGCGATGATGCCGACTGGTTCGAGCAGTTGCCGGTCGATATCGATGGCCGCCTGCTGCACAAGCTGTATTACGGGCACTTCCTGTGCCACGTGTTCCACCAGGACTACATCGCGCGCAAAGGCGAAGACCCGATGGCGATCGAGCATGCGATGTGGGCGTTGCTGGACCAGCGTGGCGCCGAGTATCCAGCCGAGCACAACGTCGGCCACCTGTACCCGGCCAAGCCTGCGCTGGCCGGGTTCTACAGGCAGTTGGACCCGAGCAATACCTTCAACCCGGGTATCGGCCAGACGTCGAAGGCGAAAGGGTGGGGTGGCTGCGACTGTAGTGGGCATTAGCGGCGCACTCTCTGAAAATTCGGATCTCTTGCATTCATCACTGATCGGGTTCGCACTAGGCTGAGGTCTTGGCTGAAACGGATACAGAACCAATGCAGAGTGCGGATCAGATATGGGCGTCCATCAAAGCGTCGCTTCACGAGAAGAATTGTCTGGATGAAGTGCAGTTGCGGCCGGGAGCTTCCGAAAGCGAGTTGGTTGAACTGGAAGCTCAGCTTGGAGTCGCTTTGCCAGATCTGCTCAGGCAGCTGCTGATGATTCACGACGGGCAGGATGGGGCCGGGCTTCTGTTCGGCACTCAGATGCTCTCGTCCATGGAGGTCAGACGGCAGTGGCAGGGTTGGCGTGAGATCGAGGCCGACGGCATGAACGAGGACTGCGCGGAGTTCATGAAGTCCAGTCCTGCGGGGGGGGGTGAAGCCGATGTATACCAATGCGCGTTGGATACCGCTGACTCACGATGGTGGCGGCAATCACATGGGATTGGATTTCGACCCCGACATTGACGGTGCTGAAGGACAGATGATTGCCTTTGGTGCGGATGAAGACACCAAGTACCTTCTTGCTCCCACTTTCGCTGACTTCGCTGAGAAGGCTGTGGAGTGGATCACTCAGGCAAGCTGGGATGGTGAGAATCTCGAGTCGTCAACTTATGACGGCTTCGCTCCCCCGGCCATTCTCCGTACTGCTGGAGGGGCGTAGTTGGGAGCGCCGTTCTGACAGGTAGTGCGCCGCTTGGGTTCCGGTTGACCGGGCTGGTCGCGATCGTTCCGTTATTCCTGCGCTACCATCTTGATTCCACGAGCAGGAATCTCATCCATGCCCCCCGTCCTTGCCCGCACGACCGTGTGCGTTGCACTGCTGGCCACCCCGATGCTGGCGCTGGCGCAGGGCTCGATCCTGCCGCAGCAGCGTGACGCTGCGGGCAACGTGATGGAGCCATTGGGGCAGGTGCTGATCGCCCATGAGACGGGGCCGGCGGGGCTCTATGACTGCACGCGGGACGGCAACTGGTGCGTGCGCGTGCAGCCGGTTGCCAAAGATAGTGATCGGCCGACCGTGCTGGAAGTACTTGAGAAGGAACCGGGCCAGGGCACGCCACACACCTACCACGTCAGCATCGACGTGCCGCAGGAAAGCGAGCTGTCGCTGTGGCCGTGGATCGTGCGGCTGGCACCTGGCGTGGGCAGCGATGAACCGGTGACCGACCCGCAGCAGCGCGCCCGCCAGAATGTGCTGGTGGGTGGCATCGTCACGTTCAGCGCCATGTACTCCGGTGGAGGTGCCGACGCGTCCACGCTGCAACTGGCACGCGTGCGCCACCTGCAGGACGACATCCAGGTGGACGACGACGTGTTGACCGTGCCATGGCTGGGCAATGCGATGATCCGCGCCTGTTTCAGCGAACAGGACATCAAGCAGCGCGCAGGTGCCTGCCATGACGAATACGGCTTCTCGGCGAAGCTGGCGCTGGATACGGTCGCCGAGGGCATGCCGGTGCTGCGCTACCAGACCGTGGCGACCCGGTTCCCGGCCGGTGTTTCGCGCTTCGAGGATTCGCTGGCCAAGGGGCCGTTGAAGAAGCAGGATCTGCGCACCGAGCAGGACCCGGCGTGCACCTACACGCGGCTGTTCCGCTTCAGCGATGGGGTATTCCACCCCGACCAGGCGCTGCCGGATTGCGCGGGGTATACCGAACCCTGAAATGTAGAGTCGAGCCATGCTCGACTGGTTTTCTGCGCGACCCATCCGAAAACCAGTCGAGCATGGCTCGACTCTACAAAAGCCTGCTGCCGCGCTTACTCGCAGCGGGTGGACGTGATGATGTTGTCCTTGTCCACGAACACGCGCAGGCGGTCCGGGCGGATGTCCTTGGTGGTGATGGTGCTGGGGCCGATCGGGTTGACCAGGCCGGCACCGCTCTCGCGGGACAGGCGGCGGATGTTGGGCTCGTTGGCCGGCTGGCCGATCGCCCAGCCCAGCTGGCTGGCGTCGCAGCGGCCACTGCCTTTGACTTCCGGGCCAGGGGTGCTGACGCAGGCCGACAGCAGCAGGGCGGAGGCCGGCAGCAACAGGGACAGACGGAATGCAGACATGTGAGCGCTCCTGCGCAGGGGACGATGGCGGGAACGATAGCACCGAGCGTGCGAAAGGCGTCAGCGCCCCGGTCATTGCCGGCACAGCGTGGTCATTGCATAGTGGGAGGAATAGCTGGCAGTACGCCAGCGGGCAGGCCGGGCCTTTCCGGCGCAGGTGTTGGATACGGTATGACGGCAGGCAGTTTCCGCGGCAAGGACAAGACAATGACGGCCCTGATGTTGTCGTTGCTGGGCGTGGCGTTTGCCGCCTCCGCTGCCGATCCGGAACCCGAGCAGGTCCAATCCCCGGTATTCGGCGCCTGGCGCAACCTGCAGACCGAATCCGGCTACGCGCCGGCGCAGCGTAACCTGGCCTTCGCCATGCTGCCGCAGGCGGCCACCCGCGGCGACCGTTTCGCCATCCTCGACCGCGAGGGCAAGCGGGCGGTGTGCTGCCTGCAGGTGGCCAGCCCCTCGCTGGGCGTCGCTGCGCTGCGCGGGGAGTACCACCTGCCGCAGGCCTGGGTGACGGACCTGAGCAATGGCCGTAGCCCTGCACGACCCTATGTGCCGCACGTCTATGCGATGCAGCGGGTGGACGAGCTGGCCGACTACAGCTTCGCCGATGTACCTGGCGCCTACAGCGACCTGGGCGGTCTGCTGATTCCGGAAGGTGCCGCGCTGGAGGCCGACGGCAGTGCCGTGCGCCTGGGGGACAGCCGCTACCCGCTGCATTTCCAGCGCCAGCCGCACGCCGATGACGATGGCGCGCTGGACCGCTACAGCCTGCAGGCCGGCGAGGGTGCCGCCCCGATCGTGGTTGAAGTGCCGTTCGGCACCTACTGATTGCAGCGTTGCACTGGCTAGAATGCAGCGCGGCGCTGTCTGCCGTGCCTGCTCCGTGAGTCGTGCCGTGTCCTTGCGCCCCTTCCTGCTGTCGTCCCTGCTGCTGTTGTCTGCCTGTGCCAGCGCGCCTCCGCCGCCGGCCCATTCCGATGCATTGTGGCGATTGATTGAACGTGACTGCCAGGGCGCCGAAGGCCCGCGTGGCGATTGCCTGCGGGTGGAGACGGCAGCAGACCGCCGCGATGTGCTGGTCAAGGACGCGCACGGCGACTACCAGTTCCTGCTGATGCCGCTGGACAAGGTCAGCGGCATCGAGAGCCGCAGCCTGTACCAGCGTGGTGCACCCAACTACTTCGGCGCGGCCTGGCTGGCCCGCACCCACACCGAACGGGCGCTGGGCCAACCGCTGCCGCGCAACGTCGCCAGCCTGGCGCTGAATTCACCGCATGGCCGCTCGCAGCACCAGCTGCATATTCACGTGGATTGCCTGCGTGCCGACGTGCTGCAGGCGCTGGACACGCATGCTGCCGCTCTGGGCAGCCAGTGGACACCGCTGCCGGTGCTGCTGCGCGGCCATCAGTACCAGGCACGCCTGCTGCCGGGCGCAGAACTGACCGCCAATCCGCTCAATCTGCTGGCCTACGACCTCGCAGGCGTGGACGACGTCGGCCAGTGGAGCCTGGTTGTGGCGGGCCGGGACGCCGTGCAGGGCGGCCCGGGCTTCATCCTGCTGGCCACCCGTGTGGACGCGGGCACCGGCAACGAGGCCAGCGCCGAAGAGCTGCAGGACCACGCCTGCTCGGTGCTGACCGGTGCCGGCAACGCGCTGGAGCGGGTGCGCTAGTCCAGCATCCTGTGCTTGCTCCGCCACATGGGTGCGGTCAGCGCCAGCAGCTGGCGATCCTGCCAGCCATCCAGATCCAGATGATGGTCGCGCAGCAGGCCTTCCTGCTCGAAGCCGAAGGCCCGCAGCGCGGTGGCGAACGGATCACTGCAGTCCGGTGGCAGCATCACGAACAGGCGATGCAGGCCGACGTCCTCGAACAGGAACGGGCACAGTGCACGCAGCGCGGCATCGGAATGCGGGTGCCAATGCTGCAGCGACAGCAGTTCGGCGCTGCGCGCGTGTAGTGATTGCAGCCGTACGTGCAGCTGGTCCAGTACGTTGCCGTGCTCGTCATCGAACACCCCCAGCAGCAGCTGGTCGTTGTCCTGTTCCAGGCGTGAGCGATGCATGTGGGCGAGGAAGCGCGCTTCCTCATCGATGACGGACGGATCGCGGCGGCCGCGCCGGCGGCGGTCATCGAACAGGCGCCAGCGCGGCAGGTCGGCACGCTGGAAAGGGCGCAGGGTGACCGGTGCGGCCTGCAGCTGCAGCAGGTGACGGCGCAGCACCGGGCGCAATGGGGGAAGGAGGGAGGTGGGGTACGGGGTCATCATCCCCGGCACGATGGCCGTGCCTGCAGCCCTGCACCATTCAAAACATTGCAAAAGTGTGGTGGATGGCACTGCGGGTCTGATTCGGTTCAGGCATAAGGCCATCAGGCCTGGTCATTTCCGTTGAAACCCCCCATTCAGGACACTTTCGTTACGGGATCGTTATGCGCCGTACAGGCCGCTGCCCCCGTACCACCACCCGCCCAACTCCCCAGGAAGCCCATGTCCGCCTCCCACAAGGCGCTGCGCCCGCGTCCGCTGGTGCTCGCACTGTCGTCCCTGATGCTGGTCTCGATGCCGGCCTTCGCGCAGGAAAGCGCACCCACCACATTGCAGGAAGTGAAGGTCACCGGCTCGCGCATTCCACGCGCCAGTGTCGAGGGCCCGTCGCCGGTGACGGTGATCAGCCGCGAGCAGATCGATGCGCAGGGCTACCGCAATGCCTTCGACGCACTGAGCGCGCTGACCGAGAACACCGGCAACGTACAGGGCGAGGACTTCGGCAACACCTTCACCCCGGCCGCCAACACCATCAACCTGCGCGGGCTGGGCCCGAACCGCACGCTGGTGCTGGTCAACGGCCGCCGCCAGGCCGACTACCCGCTGGCCTACGAAGGGTCGGTGAACGTGGTCAACCTGGCCAACATTCCCAGTGCGCTGATCGAGCGCATCGAGGTCCTGGCGGCAGGTGCGTCGGCGGTATACGGCTCCGATGCGATCGCCGGCGTGGTCAACATCATCCTCAAGGACCGCTTTGAGGGCGTGGATGTGAACGTGCGCGCCGGTGGCACCCAGCAGGGCGGCGGCGACAACCAGCGCGCGCAGGTGGTCGGTGGTAGTTCCGGCGAGCGTTGGGATGCGCTGTTCGGCTTCGAGTTCGATGTGCGCAAGGCGATCCACGCACGCCAGCGCGATTTCATGGATTCGCTGGATGATGATCCGGCCGGCAAGGCGCCGCAGGCGACCGCGATCGCCTATCGCCGCAATGCCGCCACCGGCCGCAACATCGATCCGGGCGTCAGTGGCTGCGACGGAGCGTCTGACATCTATGGCGGCAGCGTGTTCCGCGCCTTCAACCCTCGCCAGGGCTGGTACTGCGGCAGCAACGAGGCCGCCGCCAGCTACTGGACCGTGCAGACCCAGAAGCGCAACCTCAATGGCTATGGCCTGCTGACCTTCCACGTCAACGAGACCACTGACCTGTTTGCCGATGTCGCCGTGGGCAGCGCGCGGATCTACAACAACACGCGTGCGCCGACCTGGACCTCGGCCCGCAACTACTTCTACAACCAGACCACCGGCAACCTGGAAAGCTGGTACCGCCGCTTCGCGCCGGAGGAAATCGGCGGGCTGCCGCGCAATGCCAACCGCTTCCTGGAAAACTCGTGGTCGTTCAACGTCGGTGCACGTGGCCAGATCGGCGACAGCGGCTGGGACTATGAGGCGGTCTACAGCCGCTCGCGATACGAGAACCGCACCCGCCGCCCGGTGCTGCTGGCCGGCATCAACGAATACCTGCTCGGCCCGAAGCTGGGTGTGCGCAACGGCGTTGAGGTCTATGCGCCGGATCCGGCGCGCCTGTTCCAGCCGTTGACCCCGAACGAATACGAGGCGCTGTCCGACTACCAGGAAAGCCGTAACGCGGCATGGCTGCAGACCTTCAGCGCCAGCGTCAACGGCCGCCTGTTCGCGCTGCCTGGGGGCGATGCGGCGTTGGCAGCGGTGGTCGAGGCCGGCAGCCAGGGCTATCGCAACCGACCGGACCCGCGCCTGGGCAGCGGCGAGTTCTGGAACACCAGTGCAGGCGTCGGCGCCGGTGGCGAGCGTGACCGCTACGCTGCAGGTGTGGAGCTGCAATTGCCGCTGCTGCAGTCGCTGACCACCACCCTGGCCGGTCGTTATGACCAGTACCGTGCCGGTGGCGAGCACATCGGCAAGGCCACCTGGAGTTTCGGCGTCGAGTTCCGTCCGATCGAGAGCCTGCTGATCCGTGGTACGGCGGCGACCAGCTTCCGTGCGCCGGACATGAACTACGTGTTTGCCACCGAAACCCGCGGCTACAACCCGGGCATGACCGATTACTGGCGCTGCCGCACTGCGGGCCAGTCGTACGACAACTGCGACTACAACGGCCTGTCGATTGATTACAGCAACCGCGCCAATGCGCAGCTGCAGCCGGAATCGGCCAAGTCGTATGGTTTCGGCGTGGTCTGGTCGCCGCTGTCCGGCCTGGATTTCAGCGCTGACTACTACGACATCCGCATCGACAACGAAGTGACCAGCCTCGATACCAGCCGCATCCTGCGTGATGAGGCCGATTGCCGCCTGGGCCGGACGCTGGGCGGCGAAGCGCGCGATATCGGTTCGCCGCTGTGCCAGGACGCGCTGTCGCGGGTGATCCGCAATCCGTCCAATGCCACGGTGCAGCCGGACCAGGTGACCCGTGTGCTGATCAATCCGATCAACGCGGCCTCCGAATCGGTTCGCGGCCTGGACCTGAAGGGCAACTGGCGTTTCGATGCCGGCAGCTATGGCCGCTTCACCACGCGCCTGGCCTACACCGTGGTGCTGGAGCACAAATACCGACAGTTCTCCGATGATCCGGAGCGTGACATCCGCAATTCGCTGGATGACTACCAGTGGCGCAGCAAGGCCAACGGCAGCATCACCTGGAACCAGGGTGACTGGACCACCACGCTGTACGGCAACCGCTTCGGCTCGCTGCCGAAGACCGATGGCAGTGGCCGCATCGCGCCGTACATGACGTACAACGCCAGCGTGTTCCGCCAGTTCGGCGAGAACCTGTCGGTGGGTGTGATCGTCAACAACCTGCGTGACAGCCGCCCGCCGGCGGACAAGAACGGTGGCGGCTGGCCGTTCTACCCGGTCGGCAACTACGACCCGTATGGCCGCCAGTACTGGGTGCAGCTGGACTACCGGTTCCGCTGATCCCGCAGGCGAACGAAAGGCCCAGCATTGCTGGGCTTTTCTTTGTGCAGTGCACCCGTGTTGCCGCTGCGCGCGTGGCATGCTGTGGCGCTACCCGGAGGAGGATGCGCATGGATGTCAGGGTGTGGAGTGTGATTGCAGTGGTGGCCATTGCAGGTTGCAGTGGCAGGCAGGCGGCCAGCGTGGAGGATGCCGCGGAGGTGGCCAATGCCGCGCCTGCGCAGTCTCACGCGCAGCCAGCGGAGCACGCTGGGCCATCGCGCGCGGCAACGGCATCGAGTGCCACGACGGCTGCCGCTGGGCTCGCGCAACCGGAGGGGCACTTCCTCGAGGGCGAGCGCATGCTGCTGAGCGAGGGTGCGGTGTCCGTGCAGAAGAGCGAGGCGCTGCTGGGTTCCGACAAGGCTTTCGCGCAGGCGATCAGCCAGTTCGAGCGCGATGCGGCTGGCCACCCGGAAGTGCAGGACCTGACCCGGCTCTACAGGACGGCCGCGACCCGGCTCATCGGCAGCGACGGCACGCTGGTGTCTTTCGCCTGTGGCTACAGCCTGTGTGTTGGCGAGATCCGAAGCCGTACCGATGAGGATTTCAGTGCCTGGTCCGAGGCGATCGGCACGGACAAGGCGGCCCCGGTCTACAGTCTGACCACGGCGCCGATGACATGGGGCAGGGACCAGCGTGGTGGGCGCTTCG
Organism: Stenotrophomonas sp. FR024; assembly: GCF_047500745.2. NCBI lineage: Bacteria > Pseudomonadati > Pseudomonadota > Gammaproteobacteria > Lysobacterales > Lysobacteraceae > Stenotrophomonas > Stenotrophomonas sp. FR024. The sequence continues at coordinate 9,073 of NZ_JAXAXM020000012.1, read as the reverse complement.
TGTTCTCGGTGGATCCTGCAGCCAACGCCATCACTGGCCCGTAGCCGGCGGATGCCCGGCGCCGCGGCGCGTTACGGAAGCGCCTGCTGCAGGTACGACTCGATGACGTAGCTGAAAGGCTGCTGCTGGCGGTCGCGCAGCAGGGCACGCACTTCCAGGATCACGCCGTGATCGCCTTCGCCCCGCGGCGGCCAGAACGTCTGGTCAGCCAGGGTCTGGCGCTGGAAGCCGAGCGGGCCGACCACGCGACCGAACGGTTCGTCGGTGCTGTCCAGCACCTGGTTCATGGCCGGGCTGAGGTGACCAGGCAGGTACCAGTTGTCGGCCTCGGACAGCACGCGGCTGCCGCAGACCAGCTGCACGCGGCGATAGCGCAGGTCGGTACCCGGCTTCACGCCCAGCGCCTGCAGCACGTCGGCGGGGGCAGGCTTGTCCTGGCCGTGTATGCGCACGGCGCGCACCCGCGCCTGTTCGGCCAGGCCGTGCTCGGCGCACCAGTGTTCCAGCGTGGCGGTGGCGCTCTGCCCGGACAGCACGCGCTGGTGCAGGCGCTCGACCAGCGCAGCCGGGGCGATCCGCTGCTGGCCCGGCGGCGACTGCAGCGGCGCAGCGGCCGCAGCATCAGTGGCGGACAGGCTGGCGATCGGAGCGGCGGCAAGCAGGGACGCGGCCTGCCAGCGGCGGAGACGATCGTGGCGGTCGGACGGGCCCATGTGGCATCACAGCGGAAACAGGCGCCCATGTTACCCGTTCAGGGGTGTGCACGGCGTGGCTGCGACCGGTTGTCGCAGGGGGAATCATCGTTCTGGTGAATGCGTGCCATCCAGATATTTCGTTGGCCGATGGCTGCGGCGAGGCGCACGATGGCGCCATTCTTGGCATTTCGGGAGTTCCCGATGACCCTCCAGTTCATCCACGGCGGTGTCGACCGCGACGGCGCGCAACTGCATTTCCACATCCGTGATGGCCGCATCAGCGGGCTCAACGGCCATGCCACGCCCGACGATGGGGCGGAATGCGTCGATCTGAAGGGCTTCTCGGTGCTGCCCGGGCTGGTCGACGGCCACATTCACCTCGACAAGAGCTTCGTCGGTGACCGTTGGCACCCGCATCAGCCAGTGAACAGCCTGCGTGAGCGGCTGGCGGTGGAAAAGGCGGCAGTGGCGGCTGCGGCGCCGATGGTCGATCGCGCCGAGGCGCTGATTCGCCAGTGCAGCGGCTTCGGCACAGTGGCGATGCGCTGTCATGTTGATATCGATGGCAGCACCGGCCTGGGCCACCTGGAAGCGGTGCGCGAGGCCGCGCTGCGCTGCGCCGGCATCATGCGCATCCAGCTGGTGGCGTTTCCGCAGGCCGGGGTGATGTCCTGTCCCGGCACCGCCGCCGTACTGGAGCAGGCGCTTGCCGCGGGCGTGGAGGTGCTCGGCGGCATCGACCCGACCACGCTCGATGGTGATGCCGAAGGCCAGCTGGCGCTGCTGTTCGGCCTGGCCGAGCGTTACGGCGTGCAGCTGGACATCCATCTGCACGAGCCCGGCGAAACCGGCCTGGCCCAGCTGCTGCGCATCGCAGCGCGGACGCGGGCCGCCGGCCTGCAGGGAAGGGTGGCGGTCAGTCATGCTTATTCGCTGGGCGAGGTGCCGCTGGCACGCGCGCTGCAGGTGGGCGAGGCGCTGGCGACGGCGGGTGTGGCGATCATGAGCAACGCGCCGGGCGATCATCCATTCCCGCCGCTGCGCGCGCTGCATGATGCCGGTGTGCGCGTGTTCGCGGGCAACGACAACATCCGTGACTGCTGGTGGCCGTATGGCAACGGCGATCTGTTGCAGCGGGCGATGCTGCTGGGCTACCGCTCCGGCTTCCATACCGATGCCGACCTGATGCTGGCGCTGGACATGGTGACCACCCATGCCGCGCAGGTGATCGGGCTGCCGCAGTACGGTCTTGTGGAAGGGCATCCGGCCACTTTCGTGGCGGTGCGTGCCGACCACGGCCCGGCCGCTGTGGCCGGGGTGCCGGTGGAGCGCCGCGTGGTAGTTGATGGCCGTTGGCTGTAGATCCACGTCATGGCGTGGATGGCACCATCGCGTGGTCTCAATCATCCACGCATGGCGTGGATCTACCAATCAGGCGTAATCGTCGGCGCGGGTGGCGACAAATTCCTCAAGCCACGCCAGCAGATGGGCGATGTCGATGATCTCGCCCTGCTCGACGCGCTTGAGCAGCAGCGTGCTGGCGCCGATCTGCAGGCTGCTGTCGGCATAGCGCAGCACCGCGTCGATGCCCCAGGCATCGGTCACCTGCATCCAGGCCAGGCCCGGCACGCGCTGGGCCAGGGTGTCACCGAACGCCACGCCCAGTGCTTCCCAGCCATCGCAGTCGTCGCGGTCGATCAGCTCGGCATCGACCACGCGCTGCAGCGTGGTGGCCGCCAGCGGCCACTGCACCGGCAACGTCGGAAAGCCGGCGGCCACGCGCGCAGCGATCAGCAAGCGCTGGTGCTGCAGATGCGTCTGCAGTGCAGCGGGCAGGGGATCGAAGCGGGTGGGGATTTCATCGGACATGGCGAGGCGCCGTGGGGCACGGAAACTAGGGCGACTGTAGCCTGCGATGTAGTGCCTTGGTGCGGCAGGTCTGATCAGATATCGATGATCAGTGCGCGAACTGTGATTGCTTCCGCATGCGCAGCATCAATGTGCGAATACGTCATTCTGCGCGATTCAATCGTTCTCTCATGGGCTCAGCCGGACTTGCGCGCTTGCTGGATGACGAACTCCTCCAGAGCTTCAAGCAGATGGTTGATCTCGATGGTCTTGCCTTCTTCGACGCGTTTGATCAACAGGGTGCCGGCGCTGACCATGATATTGGCGTCGCCATAGCGGAGAACCGCATCGACGCCCCAGGCATCGGTTACCTGGGCCCAGGCAAGTTCCGGTACACGCTGTGCTAGACAGTCACCGAATGCGACCCCTAGTGCTTCCCAACCGTCACAATCATCGCGATCGATCAGTTCTGCATCGACTACGCGTTGCAGCGTGCTCGGCAGCAGCGGCCATTGAACAGGAACGGTGGGGAACGCAGATGCGACGAGGGCAGCAACCTGTGCACGCTGCTGCTGCATGTGCGCGATGAGTGCAGGTGGCAGCGGATCGAACCGCATGTCGGCTTCGTCCTTCGGAGCAGGGGTCAAAGTAACCTGGTACGTGCTGGTCATAGGCGGGGTAATCCGGAGAAGGGCGTTCACCACCCTATCGCCCAGACTTTGGGTACGCCATCAGTGGGCCGTTTGCGACAAGCATGTATTTGCTGGCGCACCAGTGCCCTTTTCGATGCCGGATGCTCGTTTCCATCCACGCATGGCGTGGATCTACCGTGGTCAATCCGGTTCGCGCTGCACCTGCCGCCACAGTTCGCTGGCCAGCGCTCGCACGGCATCATCGGCATCGGAGCGATGCAGCAGGCCGATCTCGTAATTGTCGATCACCGGCAGCTCGCGCTCGCCATCGATGATGCGGTGTTCGCGGGTGACCGCGCGGCGCGGCAGCAGGCTGATGCCGATGCCATCGGCCACCGCACCCTGGATGCCACTCAGCGACGAACTGGTGAAGGCGATGCGCCAGCGCAGGCCCAGCGCTTCCACGGCGTGGATCATCTCGTCGCGGTACAGCCCGCGTGGCGGGAAGGTGACCAGCGGCAGCGGGTCCAGCTGCAGGCAGCTGCTGCGCAGGCTGTCGATCCAGTGCATCGGCTCGCGCCGGCAATGCACCGCCTGGCGGCTGTTGCGGCGTTGCTTGACCAGCACCAGGTCCAGCTCGCCGTGGTCGAAGCCCTGCGCGAGGTCACGGCTGAGGCCGCTGCTGATCTCCAGCTTCACCTGCGGGTGGCGACGGCTGAAAGCGGCCAGCATGCGTGTGGTCTGCGCGTTGACGAAGTCCTCGGGCACACCGATGCGCACCGCGGTTTCCACGGTGGCGCCGGCCAGCGCCTGTGCCATTTCCTCGTTCAGGTCGAGCATGCGCCGCGCGTAGCCGAGCAGGGTGTGGCCGGCATCGGTGGGGTGTACGTCGCGGTGGCCGCGTTCGAGCAGGCGATGCCCGGCCAGTTCCTCCAGCCGGCGCACCTTCTGACTGACCGTGGACTGGGTCGAATGCAGGCGCGTGGCCGCAGTGGTGAAGCTGCCGCAGTCGGCCACCATCACCAGCGCCCGCAGCAGGTCCAGTTCGAACAGGGTTCTATTCGATTTGGCACTGTCTTGCATTTGAACATTTCACTTCTGGATACCAATGCCGACTTCTACCATGCAGGGCAGGGGCCGGCAATGCCCGGCTGTTGCTACCGTCGCACGGCGTTCCGTGGCGACGGTCATGAGGAGACACCGTCATGCGCGTCCATCGTTCCCCTGGCTGGCCTGCGCCGTTCGCGCGCGTGCTGCTGTTGTTCCTGCTGGCCATGGTCTCCCCGGCCTGCACCGCAACGTCCAAAGCCGACGTCGATGGCCGCCTGCGCGATGCTGCCAGCCGCGGCGATGCCGATGCGGTGCGACAGGCGATCGAGGATGGCGCCACGCTGGAGGCGCGTGATGGCCAGGGCCGTACCGCGCTGCTGCTGGCCACGCATGGCAACAATGTAGACGCCGCGCGTGAACTGATCGAAGCCGGCGCCGACGTCAATGCCAAGGACGCCATGCAGGACAGCGCCTACCTGTACGCCGGCGCGCGTGGACTGGACGAGATCCTGGCGATGACCCTGGCGCATGGCGCCGACCTGCGCAGCACCAACCGCTACGGCGGCACCGCCTTGATTCCCGCCGCCGAGCGCGGCCACGTCGCCACCGTGCGCACGCTGCTGCGTGCCGGCGTCGCTGTAGACCATGTCAACCGCCTGCACTGGACCGCGCTGCTGGAAGCGATCCTGCTCGGTGACGGCGGCGCGCGCCACGTGCAGATCGTGCAGCTGCTGCTGGAGGCCGGCGCCGACCCCGAGCTGGCCGACGGCGACGGTGTGACGCCGCTGGCGCACGCGCGCCAGCGCGGCTATACCGGAATTGAAACCCTGCTGCGCCAGCACGGCGCGGTGCGCTGAAGACTGTTCCCTTCCACCCCGCACGCTGGTCGTGCCCATCAGGATGCTGTCCATGTTCCGTTCCCGTCCGTTGTCCCTTGCCATCCTCCTTGCAGTGGCCCCGCTGTCGGCGTCTGCTGCCGAGCGCGCCGACCTGCTGATCCGCAATGCCACCGTGGTCGATGTCGAGCACGCCAGCACCCTGGCCGGACAGAGCGTGGTGATCCGTGGCGAGGATATCGTGGCCGTCGGCCCGGACGCGCAGCTGCGCAGCCAATGGAGCGTGGCCCGCCAGATCGATGCCAAGGGCAAGTACCTGATTCCGGGGCTGTGGGACATGCACGTGCACTTCGGTGGTGGCCCGGCGCTGATCGAAGAGAACAAGGCGCTGCTGCCGCTATATATCGCGCACGGCATCACCACCGTGCGCGACTGTTCCGGTGACCTGCCCGAGCAGGTGCTGCAGTGGCGCGGCGAGATCGCCAAGGGCACGCTGTTTGGTCCGCGCCTGCTCAGTTCGGGCGCGAAGATCGAAGGCATCAAGCCGGTCTGGAAGGGTACGATCGAAGTGGGCAGCGAGGCCGACGCCGACAAGGCGATCGCCCGCCTGCAGCACGACAAGGTTGATTTCGTGAAGATCACCGACAGCACGCTGAAGCCGGAGCTGTTCCTGTACTCGGCCAGTGCTGCGCGCAAGGCCGGCTTCAAGGCCTCGGGGCATATTCCGATGGCACTGACCGTGGAGCAGGCGGTCGATGCGGGCCTGGCCTCGATCGAGCATCTGGACTACGCATTCAAGGCCGGCAGCAAGGACGAAGCGCAGATCGCCGCCGACTTCGGTGCCGGTCGCATCGACCGCGCCGAAGCCAACCGCCGCCTCGACGCCAGCTTCGATCGTGACACGGCGATGCACGCCTACCGCGATTTCGCCAAGCGCGGCGTGTTCGTGACCCCGACCCTCAACGGTGGCCGCATCCTCGATTTCCTTGACCAGGATGACCACGCCAACGATCCGTACCTGGCCTACATCGGCCCTGGCCTGCGCGAGACCTACCAGTGGCGCGTGGACCGCGCGGCGAAGGCCACGCCGGCACAGATCGAAGCGCGTCACGCGCAGTACCACCAGGTCGCGGCGGTGCTGCCGATGCTGCAGGAAGCCGGTGTGACGATCATTGCGGGCACCGATGCGGGCTTCCTCAACTCGTTCAACTTCCCGGGCATCGCCCTGCATCAGGAACTGCAGTTGTTCGTGAAGGAAGGCTTGAGCGCACCGCAGGCGCTGTCGGCCGCAACCCGTTCCGGCCCGGCCTGGTTCGGCCAGATGGACCGTTACGGGGGTGTCGCGCAGGGCAAGGCCGCCGATCTGGTGCTGCTGACCGCCAACCCGCTGCAGGACATTGCTGCCACCGAAAAGATCGACAGCGTGATCCTGCGCGGCAACGTGTATGACCGCGCCGCGCTGGACAAGATGCTGGCCGACACCAAGGCCAGGGTCGCAGCGTGGAATGCCGAGGCGGCCAAGGCCAACTGATTGCGGGGCGGGGCAGAATCCACGCATGGCGTGGATCTACCCGTACCATCAGTAGATCCACGCCATGCGTGGATGATGCGGCCGATGACCTAACGCGGCGCCGGCCGCATTCCATGCAATTGCGGCAGCGCGGCCTTCATCGCATCGATGAAGGCGCGCAGCCGCGGCGGCTGCTGGCGCGCGGCGGGAAACACCACGTGTACCGGCAGTGCCGGCGCCTGCCAGTCCGGCAGCAGCTGCACCAGCCGCCCTTGTGCGAGATCGTCGGCCACCAGCCAGGCCGAGACCACCGCTGCGCCCAGCCCCGCACATGCGGCCTGCTGCACCACGAACAGGTTGTCGCTGAGCAGGCGCGGGCTGATCGACAGCGTATGCGCGCGGCCCTGTGCGTCATGCAGCAGCAGGCGTTCGCGGTAGTAGGTGACCAGCGAGATCCACGGCAGTGTCTGCGCCTGTTCCGGCGTACTGACTGCTGTGGCGTCCACCAACGAGGGCGCTGCCACGACGATGCGCGGCACTTCGGCGAGCGGCAGTGCGACCATGCGCGGTTCGTCGACCGGACCCACCCGCACCGCGCAGTCGATGCCTTCTGCGATGAAATCCGGGCGACGATCTTCAAGGATCCACTCAAGGCTCAGCTGCGGGTGCTGGGCAAGGAACGCGAGCATGGTCGGCAGCAGCTGCGCCTGGCCGAACGCGTGCGGCACCATCACCCGCAGGCGTCCACGCAGCGTTTCCGGTTCGCCGTGCAGTTCGGCCTGTAGCGACTCCCATTCGTCGACCACGCGTTGCGCATGGCGCTGGCAGCGCAGGCCATCCTCGGTCAGCTGCAGGCCGTGGGTGGAGCGCTGCAGAAGGCGCAGGCCTAACTGCCGCTCCAGGGCCTGAAGGCGGCGGCTGACCGTCGGCTGGGTGGTGCCCAGCTGCACGGCCGCAGCAGACAGGCTGCCGGCATCGACGATGCGCAGGAAGGTGCGAAGCAGATCCAGACGATCGGCGCCGGTGGCGAGGTCATTCATGCGCTTTACGTATGAAGTGTATGTGCGGAAGCCTACTACAGACGCCTCGCGAATACCGGCAGGATACGCCCACTTCCCCCACCGGACTCTCCCATGTCTACCCCCTCGCTGTCCGTCGCTGCGGCACCAACGACCGCGCCTTCCACCCCGTTGGTGCTGGCGATGGCGGCCGGCGCCGGCTTCTCGGTCGCCTCGCTGTACTACAGCCAGCCGATGCTGGGCCTGATCGCCCAGGGCCTCGGCGCAGGTGAGCGCGCCGCCGGCCTGGTGCCGACCCTGACCCAGCTCGGCTATGCGCTGGGTATCCTGCTGCTGGCACCGCTGGGCGACCGCTTCGACCGCCGCAACCTCATTCTGCTGAAGTCCGCATTGCTGGCGCTGGCACTGGGCGCCGCAGCGATGGCCGGGCACCTGCCGGGCCTGCTGATGGCCAGCCTGCTGGTCGGGCTGATGGCCACGCTGGCGCAGGACATCGTGCCGGCTGCAGCGGTGCTGGCGCCGGATGTGCAGCGCGGCCAGATCGTCGGCCGGGTGATGACCGGCCTGCTGCTCGGCATCCTGTTGTCACGGGTGGTCAGTGGCGTAGTGGCCGAAGCGTGGGGTTGGCGCACGCAGTTCGTGCTGGCCGCGGTATCAGTGGCGTCGATGGGCGCGGTGATGGCGCGTGCGCTGCCGCGCTTCGCACCGACCAGCACACTGCGCTATCCGGCGTTGTTGGGTTCGTTGCTGGCGTTGTGGCGGGAGCAGCCACAGCTGCGCCGTGCGGTGGCCAGCCAGTCGCTGCTGGCGGTGGGCTTCAGCGCGTTCTGGTCAACCCTCGCGCTGATGCTGCATGCACGGTTGGGGCTGGGTAGTGCCGCAGCGGGTGCATTCGGCATTGCCGGTGCGGCCGGCGCATTGGCCGCGCCGTTTGCGGGTCGATTCGCCGATCGCTTGGGTTGCCACGCCGTGGCGCGGCTGGCGATCGCGGTGGCGCTGCTGGGCTTTGGCCTGCTGTTGACCGAGTCGTGGCTGCCGGCCGCTGCGCTGCTACCGCTGCTGGTGGTGAGCGCGCTGCTGTTCGACTTCGGCTTCCAGTCGGCGCTGGTGGCGCACCAGACGTTGGTCTACGGACTGGTGCCGCCGGCACGCAGCCGGCTCAATGCGTTGCTGTTCACGGGCATGTTCATCGGCATGGCCGCCGGTGGTGCGCTGGGCAGCCTGGCGCTGGCGCAGTGGGGTTGGAACGGCGTGGCCTGGCTGGCGGTGGTGTGCGCGGGTGGCAGCCTGCTGCTGCGTTTGAGGTAAGGATGGTGTTCGGCAGGGCTTGCAGCCCTGCACCTGCTGGAAGCTGGAGCAACAGCAACAGCAACAGCAACAGCAACGGCGGGTTTCCTGTGGGGTGGTGGGGCGGTGTCGGAGTGCGGGGACGCCGCAAGTACGTCCTTGTAGGCTTGGCAGCCGCATGGATGCGGCTGCCAAG
>NZ_JAXAXM020000011.1:105804-165029 GCF_047500745.2 Stenotrophomonas sp. FR024 | reverse complement strand
GGTGAGGGCGCTTTGCTTGCGAAGCATTGCTTCGCAAGCGCCCGAACGCACAGCCGCCAGCGGCTGGGCCGGGCCCCGGAGGGGGACTTGCAGCGCCCCCCGCAACCGGCCCCACCCCGCCATCCCATGGAAACCCCGCTTTTGCTGTTGCTGTAGAGGTTGCCGGCCAGCGGCCGGCACTACCGCAGGTGCAGGGCTGCAAGCCCTGCCGAACAACTCCCTAATCGTGACCGCTGTCGTCCAGGCTGATGATCCCGCGCCGCAGCGCCTGGGTCACCGCATGCGTGCGATCACCCACGCCCAGCTTGTCCATCAGGCTCTTCATGTGCGCCTTCACCGTCTGCTCGGAAATCTGCATGCGCTCGCCGATGCGCTTGTTCGACAGGCCCCCGGCCACATGCCTCAGTACCTCGGTTTCGCGCGGCGACAACCGGTCTTCCACCACATGCGCGGCGATGCTGGCCGCCACCGCCGGGGGAATAGGTGCGCGGCGGCCGCCAGCGACCATGCGGATCGTATCGACCAGCTCATGGCGCAGCATGTCCTTCAGCAGATAGGCGCTGGCGCCGGCCTGCAGTGCCCTTACCGCACGTACGTCACCGCGGTAGGTGGTCAGCACGATGATGCGCGCGCGCGGGTCCATCGCGCGGATCCGCACGATCGCTTCCACACCATCCAGGCGTGGCATCTGCAGGTCCATCAGCACCACGTCGGGCTGCAGCCGCTGGTAGCAGGCGATGGCTTCCTCGCCATCGGCGGCCTCGCCGAGCAGGCGCAGATCGGGTTGTGCGCCCAGCAGGGCGGCCAGGCCGTCACGCAGCAGTGGATGGTCATCGACTACCAGCACGCCGATCGGGGCAGGGGACTCAGTCATGGTTTGGTTTACCCCAAGGCCAGCGCCAACGCGATGGGCGGCGGTGATACAGACGCCGGGCGGGAACCGCCAGCGCGACTTCGGTTCCCAGTCCGGCGCGGGTCCACAGCTGTAGTTCCGCACCGAGGCGCTGCGCGCGCTCACGCATGCCCTGCAGGCCCCAATGACCATGGCCGGCATTGTCGTCGGCGATGCCGACGCCATCGTCGCGCACGTGCAGCAGGAAGCACCGCGTGCCGTAGGACAGCTCCACTTCGATGGCGCTGGCGTTGGCGTGACGCAACGCATTGCGGATCGCCTCACGCCCGATCAGGAACACTTCTTCGGCCGCGTCGGCCTGCAGCGGTGGCGTTGCACCTTCCACGGTCAGGCGCAGTGGGTTGGTGCCATGCCCGGCGTACTCGGCGTGCACATCGGCCAGTGCCGAAGCGAGGTCGCGGCCAGCGAACGGTCCCTCACGCAGGGCATTGACCCGCTCGCGGCCCTCGGCCAGGTTGCGCTCGGCCAGTTGCATCGCCGATTCCAGCTGGCCGCGTACCGGCTCCGGGGTCTGCGGCGACTGGCTGATCGCGTGCAGGCGCAGGATCAGGCCCTGGCTGCCCTGCAGCAGGGTGTCGTGCAGGTCGCGTGCGATGCGTTCGCGTTCGCCATTGCGTTCCTGCAGGCGCGCGCGGAACAGCGCGGCCAGCTGCCCGCTGCGGATGCGCACCGCCATCACCAGCAGTGCGAGGATCGCGGCCGCACACAGCAGCTTGAACCACACCGTCTGCATGAAAGTGGGGGCGATGCGGAAGCTGCGACTGGCCGGTGCAGTGCTCCAGATGCCGTCTTCGTTGGCGGCTTCCACCTCGAACCGGTAATTGCCCGGGGCGAGGTTGGTGTAGTACGCCCGCGTGCTGCTGCCGGCATCCTGCCAGCCGTCGTCGACGCCGGACAGGCGATAGCGGTAGCGGTTGCGCTCCGGACGTGCCAGCGACAGCGCCACGTAATCGATCTGCAATTGGCTGGTGCCGGCCGGAAGGCGCAGGCCATCGCGCAGTGGCTCGTGCTCACTGCCATACAGCACTTCGCCGATGCGCACGCTGGGCGCCATGGTGTTGACGTGCGAGCGGGTGGTGTCCAGCCAGGCCAGGCCCTGGTTGGTGGCCAGCCACAGCAGTCCGTCATCGGCCAGCGTGGCGGTGGCGATCGGTCCGCTCTGCAGGGCGATGCCCGGCATGCCATCCACCGCATCGAACAGGCGTGGCGTCACCGGCAGCCCGGTGCGCAGCGTCCGTCGCAGCTGATCGCTCCCCAGCCGGACCAGGCCACGGCTGCCATTGAACCAGAGGTGTCCGTTCGGATCGGCCACCATGCCGGTGATGCCTTCCAGTACGCCGGCCATGTCGGTACGCACCGGAACGAAACGACCGTTGCCAACGCGCGCAGCCAGACCGGCTTCGCCGGCGACCAGCAGCAGGTCCTGGTGATGCAGCATTGCGGTGATCGGCCCGACCGACAGGCCCTGGCTGGCATCGAAGCTCTCGATGTGGCCCGCGCTCATCCGGCGCAGGCGGCCGTCGGCATAGCCGAGCAGCAGCTGGCCATGGGCATCCAGCGCCAGCGATGAGCAGGCCTGCTCGGGCAGGCGGACCTCGCGCTGCCATTGGCCATGCAGGTAGTGCAGGACGCCGCGTTCACCCGTGCACACCCATGCCTGCGCGTCGTCGGGGAACAGCAGGGCGTGCAGCGGTTGCCCGGTGAACGGGGCCGGCAGCGGGATCAACGAGGTGTGGCCGGCGACCGTGCGCGCAAGATTGACCCAGTCGAACTGCCAGATCGGCGTGGGTGCCTGGCGCGCGGCGGCCTGCAGCTGCGGGGCACTGCCATCCAGCAGAGTGCGCCGCAGATCGTAGGGTTTGAGGTCTTCGCCATAGCCATACACGCGGCCATCGCTGGCCCGCACCAGCGAGCGGTAGGGATCACTCGGGCCCACTGCCAGGGTGTGCACGCTGCGTGCGCGGAAGCGGTTGAGGCCGAGGTTGGTGCCGACCCAGAGATTGCCTTCGCGATCGACGATGATCGGCACCGCGGAGGTGGCGGTCAGCCCGTGCGGCGAATCGAATCGCTCCATGCGCACGGCGCGGCTGCCGTCGAAGGTGATGCGGGCGACGCCGCCGTGCGGGCTCATCGTGGCCCACAGCGCGCCATCGGCAGTGAACTGCAGGCGTGCAGCAACCAGTTCCGGAAGACGCCGCGCTTCACGTTCGCTGGCCGCCAACAGGCCCTGCGCGTTGGCCAGGGGTGAGGTGCCGCGCACCCGGTCGGCCAACCACACTTCACCCTGCGGGCTTTCGGCCAGCGTTGCCATCTGCGAGACCGCGATGCCGGTGTCCTCGAACGTGGTCTGGCCGGCCGCACGCATCCAGATCTTCAGGTCGGCCAGCACCCAGAACCTGCCCCGGCTGTCGTGCAGCACCCACTGCACACGGCGCTCGGGCAGGCCGGCTGCGGCCGGCAGTGGCTGCCAGCGCTGTCCATCAAAGCGGCGCAGCCCGCCATTGACCGCCGCCCACAGCTGGCCCTGGCGATCCTGGCTGAAGCGTGGGACCACGCCGACCGGCACCCCCTGCTCGCGGCCGTAGTTGTGCAGCCTCCCCTGTGCGAACCGGCTGATGCCGGCCTGGAAGTAGCCGATCCACAGGGCACCGTCGGCTGCATGCGCCAGCGTGACCATGTTGGTGGACGGGAACTGGCTGCCGACGGGCGCTGCCTGCCGTTCGAAGCGACGGCCATCAAAGCGGTACAGGCCCGAGCCGGTGGCCAGCCACAGCAGGCCGTCGCGGTCCTGGGTGATGTCCCAGATATCGCCGGGTGCACCCTGGCCGACCCGCCACGCGGTGTGCTCGTAACCGGGCAGCCCGCCGCTCACCGGCGGGCGCTGCACGGCAAAAGCGGGCAGGGCGGTCCACAGCAGCAGGCACGTCAGCAGCGTCGGCAGGCGACGCAGGAACGGGAAGGGGCGGCCACGCATGGCGCGCATTCTGGCAGGTGCGGGGCAGTCCGGGGTGACCCGAACGGGGTAGGCGGTCGCCGCCGCGGTCGGTTATCACGCCGGCATGCCCTGTGGAGCCCGGCCATGCAGCGCCTGTTCGTGATGTTCCCCGACCGCGGGCCGGGCATCGGCCTGCTGTGGCTGCGGCTGTGCCTGTCCGCGGCACTGTGCACGCCCGGCACGCATGCGGGCGGGTGGTCGGCGCTGTGCCTGCTGGCAGTGCCGATGCTCACGCTGGGTGTGTTGACGCCACTGGCCGTGCTGATGGCGGCCGTGGGCCTGTTCGCGCAGCAGGCGCCGTGGTCACATGTGGTGCTGCCCTTGGCGCTGTTGATGTTGGGCCCTGGCGCCTATTCACTGGATGCGCGCTTGTTCGGTCGTCGCCTGCTCGGGCGTCGGCCTCCCCCATTCGGGTAGGTGCTGGCCTCGACCGACGGGGGTAGGGCATCGTGCGGCGGCCACGCACCATGGGGCACCCCCTCGCGGCGTCCCGCATGGCCACCGTCTTTTCGCCCGATCCGCCCGCCGTGGCGCTGGCACCGCAGCAGGCCGCCGCATTGCAGCGCGCCCTGCGCTATGTCGATGAGCACCTGTCGCAGCCGCTGCGGGTGACCGAGCTGGCCGCAGCCGCCTGCGTCAGCCGCTTCCATCTGGTGCGCCTGTTCCGGACCGGTACCGGCGCCAGCCCGCTGCGCTACGTGCGCCGTCGCCGCATCGAACGTGCGCGCCAGTTGTTGCCGGTCGCGCAGCTGCCGATGTCCTGCCTGGCGCAGCAGCTGGGCTTCTTCGACCAGAGTCATTTCGTCCGCAGCTTCCGCGCCGAGACCGGCTGCAGCCCCGGCCAGTACCTGGCCGGCGATGCGGCCCTGTCGCTTCCCCCTGATCGTGTTTCCAACGGAGTCCAACCATGAGCCTTGCCACCGCCACGCCCGCCCCGGCCCTGTTGTCGCCCACCGACCATGCCCTGGTGCTGATCGACTTCCAGTCGCAGATGGCATTTGCCACCCACACCATCGACATCTCCGCGCTGCGCAACAACGTGTCGTTGATCAGCAAGGGCGCCAAGGGCTTCAACGTGCCGGTGCTGCTGACCACCGTCGCCGAAGCGTCGTTCTCCGGCCCGATGTTCCCGGAACTGCCGGAGATCTTCCCGGGCCAGACGGTGTTCGACCGCACCTCGATGAACACCTGGGAAGACCAGCCGGTGATCGACGAGATCAACCGCATCGGCAAGCGTCGCCTGGTTGTTGCCGGCCTGTGGACCAGCGTCTGCATCGTGGGACCGGCGCTGTCGGCGCTGGCACAGGGCTTCGAGGTGTATGTGATCACCGATGCCTGCGGCGATGTCAGCGAAGAAGCCCACGAGCGTGCGATCACCCGCATGGTGCAGGCCGGTGCGGTGCCGATGACCAGCGTGCAGTACCTGCTGGAGCTGCAGCGTGACTGGGCGCGTGGCGAGACCTACGAGCTGACCACCGGCATCGCCCGCGACCACGCCGGCGGCTACGGCATCGGCATCCAGTACGCCAAGCGCATGTTCGGCGCACAGGAAGGCGGGCACTGAGCATGCTGGCTGGCCATGGCCTCGACCTGGCCCTGTTGATGCTGCGCGTGGCGGCAGGAGGCTTTCTGCTGCCCCACGCGCTGGGCAAGCTGTTCGGTTGGTTCGGCGGTCCTGGGCTGGCCGGCTTCGCCACCGAACTGCGCGGCTTCGGCCTGCCAGCGGTGGCACCGCTGCCGCTGCTGCTGGCCCTGCTGCAGGTGCTGTCAGGGCTGGCCGTGCTGCTGGGCTGGCAGACCCGCGTCGCCGCGATTGCAGCGGCGGCCTTCATCGGCTTCACCGTTCTGTTGGCCCTGCCCAAGGGCTGGTTCTGGATGCGCGGTGGCAGTGAGTACCCGTTGATGTGGACCACGGTACTGCTGGCCCTCGCGCTGACCGGGCCCGGCGCCTGGGCACTGGACGGCCAACGCCTTCCGGGAGATCTCGCATGAGTCACGATCCACTCGATCACGGCCGCCGCAACGTGGTGCTGGCCGGCAGCGCCGCGGTGGCGCTGGGCCTGGCCGGCCGTGCCGGTGCCGCACTCGATTCCACTTCCAAGGAGCGTCGCATGAGCACGCTGGTCATCCGCAATGCCCGCATCACCACCCTTGACCCACAGCAGCCGCATGCACAGGCACTGGCCGTGCAGGAAGGGCGCATCGTCGCCGTCGGCAGCGACGAGGAGATCATGCGTGGCTGGGGCAATGAAGCGACCCTGATCGACGCCCAAGGCCGGCGCCTGCTGCCCGGCCTCAACGACAGCCATACCCACCTGATACGTGGTGGCCTGAACTACAACCTGGAACTGCGCTGGGACGGCCTGCGTTCGCTGGGCGATGCCTTGGACATGCTGAAGGCGCAGGTCGATCGCACGCCTGCACCGCAGTGGGTGCGCGTGGTCGGTGGTTTCACCGCCACCCAGTTCAACGAGAAGCGCCTGCCCACGCTGCAGGAGCTCAACGACATCGCGCCGGACACGCCGGTGTTCCTGCTGCACCTGTACGACCGGGCGCTGCTCAACCGTGCCGCGTTGCGCGCCTGCGGCTATACCAAGGACACCCCGGATCCGCCGGGCGGGCAGATCGTGCGTGATTCGCTCGGCAACCCGACCGGGCTGCTGCTGGCCAAGCCCAACGCGCTGATCCTGTACGCGACCCTGGCCAAGGGTCCGAAGCTGCCGATCGAGTACCAGGCCAATTCCACCCGTCATTTCATGCGTGAGTTGAACCGTCTCGGCATCACCTCGGTGATCGACGCTGGCGGTGGTTTCCAGAACTACCCCGAGGACTACCAGGTCATCGAGCAGCTGCACCGCGATGACCAGCTGACCGTGCGCATCGCCTACAACCTGTTCACCCAGAACAAGGGCAAGGAAGTGGATGACTTCCGCGGCTGGAGCGAGATGCTGCAGCCGCGGCAGGGTGATGACCTGCTGCGCCACAACGGTGCCGGCGAGATGCTGGTGTTCTCGGCGGCCGACTTCGAGTTGTTCAACGAGCCGCGCCCGGAACTGCCGCCGGAGCTGGAACCGGAACTGCACGATGTGGTGAAGCTGCTGGTCGAGAAGCGTTGGCCGTTCCGCATCCATGCGACGTACGACGAGAGCATCACCCGCATCCTCGATGTGTACGAACAGGTCAACCGCGAGGTGCCGTTCGATGGCCTGCACTGGTTCATCGATCACGCCGAAACCATCACCCCGCGCAACATCGAGCGCATCCGTGCGCTGGGTGGCGGCATCGCCGTGCAGCATCGCATGGCCTATCAGGGCGAAGCCTTCGTCGAGCGCTACGGCGTGCAGGCCGCGCGGCATACGCCGCCGGTCAAGCGCATGCTGGCCGAAGGCGTGCCGGTCGGTGCTGGAACCGATGCCACCCGTGTGGCCAGCTACAACCCATGGGTGGCGTTGTCCTGGCTGGTGACCGGGCGCACCGTCGGCGGGCTGGCCCTGTATGGCGATGAGAACCTGCTCGAACGTGAGCAGGCACTGCGCCTGTGGACCCAGGGCAGTGCCTGGTTCTCCGGCGACGAAGCAGTGAAGGGTACGTTGAAGGTCGGCCAGTTGGCCGATTTCATCCTGCTCTCGGCCGATTTCTTCCGCGTGGATGATGCGCAGATCGCCGACATCACCAGCGTGTTGACCGTGGTCGGTGGCCGCATCGTGCATGCCGACGCCGACTATGCAGGGCTTGCGCCGCAGCTGCCGCCGGCGATGCCCAACTGGTCGCCGGTCAACCGGTTCGGTGGCTACCACGTCGGCGGTACCGCCACCGGGTTGGCCGCCGCCCATCGTCACCATCACGGCGTAGCCTGCAGCACTCACGGTGCTCATGGTCATGCTGCACGGCACGCGGCGCCCACCGATGACCTGACCGCGTTCTGGGGTGCGATGGGATGCTCGTGCTTCGCATTCTGAGCCTGGCACTGCTGGCCGTGCCATCGCTGGCGCTTGCCTGCGAGGGGGGCCGCTGCAGCGACGCCGGTGACGGCCAACTGCAATGGGATGCGTCGCTGCGTGTGCGTGGGCTGTACTACGACCCGACCCGGTTCGGCATTGGCGGCAGCGAGGATGGCTATGGCCTGCTGCGTGCCTTGGCATCGGCCACCTATGTGGAAGACACCTGGCAGGCGAAGCTGCAGCTGGGTGTGCATGGTGAGAGTGGCAAGGCCGGCGGCCCGGGTCGCACCGACCGCAGCGCGCTGGATGTGCAGCAGGCGTACTGGCGCTGGCAGCGCGATGGCTTCCATCTGCAACTCGGCCGGCAGGAAGCCGGCTATGGCAGTTCACGGCTGCTGTCGGTGCGCGACGGGCCGAACATTCGCCTGGCGTTCGACGGTGCGCGTGTGGGTTGGAAAGGCCGCCAGGGTACGCTTGATCTGATGGCATTGCGGCCAGTGGAAAACCGACCGGGTGCCTTCGATGATCGCGGCGAACACGGCGCCCATCTCTTTGGCGCGTATGCCACGACGGCGCGCGGGCAGCGGGCGGGCCAGTGGGATCTGTATCTTCTGGACTACCGCCGTGAGGGGGCGCGCTTCGCTGGCGGTGTGGGTACCGAACGTCGGCAGACCGTGGGCGCGCGCTGGTTCGGCCAGGCCGGGGCGCTGGACTGGAACAATGAGCTGGTGGCGCAGGGCGGTGAGCTTCGGACGACCGCCGGCACCCTCGATATCCGCGCCTGGACGCTGGCGACCGATACGGGGTGGCGCTGGACGAACCTGCCGCTGCAGCCGCGGCTGGGGTTGAAGGCAGACATCGCCAGTGGCGATGGCAACCTGCATGACGGCCGCCTGGGAACCTTCAACGCTTTGTTCCCGAAGTCGGCCTATTTCAGCGAGGCCAGCCTGCTGGCCCCGGCCAACCTGATGGACCTCCAGCCGACCCTGACCCTGCGCCTGCACGACGCGGTGACGACGGAACTGGGCGTACAGATGGCCTGGAAGCATCGTCGTGCCGATGCGGTCTACACCACGCCGGCACCGCTGGTGGCGTTGCCAGGCAGCGCCGGTGGCGCGCGCCGCATTGGCAATCAATACAAATCCGAAACACGCTGGCAGGCCAGCGAACACTGGCAATGGCAGCTTCAGCTGGCCTGGGGCGATGCCGGTCCTGCACTGAAGCAGGCCGGAGGCCAGGACACGCTGTTCGCCTCGATCGTTGGAGCATGGCAATGGTGAACGCAACCGCGTCGCAACCTTCCGCACAGGCCGCAGGCGCCTGGTCCCCGCTGAAGATCCGGATGTTCCGCTCGATCTGGCTGGCGATCCTGGCCAGCAACATCGGCACCTGGGTCAACGATGTGGCCGCCGCCTGGGTAATGGCCGAGCGCACCGGCTCACCACTGATGGTGGCGCTGGTGCAATCAGCCACCACGGTGCCGATCGTGCTGCTGGCGCTGGCCGCCGGCACCCTGGCCGACATCGTCGATCGCCGCAGGTACCTGCTGGCCACCCAGGGCTGGATGCTGCTGGTCGCCGCGGTGATGGCGGCCCTGACCGCGATGGACATGCTGACGCCGCAGCTGCTGGTGCTGCTGACCTTCTGCATGGGCTGCGGTGCGGCGATGGCGATGCCGGCACAGGCCGCGATCGTATCCGAACTGGTGCCGCAGCCGATGCTGGCCTCGGCGGTGGCGCTGAACTCGATCGGCATCAACATCGCGCGCTCGATCGGCCCGGCCATCGGTGGTGTGATCGTCGCCCAGCTCGGTGCGGTCTGGGCCTTCGGTTTCAACGCCATCACCTTTGCCGCGATGCTGTTCGTGGTGTGGGGCTGGAAGCGCGACCCGAAACAGTCCAGCCTGCCGCCGGAAGGCTTCGGTGCCGGCCTGAAGGCGGGCCTGCGCTATGCCAGCCGCGCCGGGCGCCTGCAGGCGGTGTTGATCAAGTCGGTCGGCTTCTTCTTCTTTGCTGCAGCAATGAATGCACTGCTGCCGGTGGTGGTACGCGGCCAGATGCAGGGTGGGGCGGGGCAGTACGGCATGCTGCTCGGCTGCATCGGGATCGGTGCCGTGGGTGGTGCGTTGTTGCTGCCGAAGCTGCGCGCGCAGATGGATCGCGACCTGCTGGTGCTGCTGGCCACGCTGTTGCTGGCGCTCAGCCTGGTCGGGCTGGCGCTGACCCGCAGCTGGTACGTGCTGCCCTTGGTGATGCTGATCAATGGCTTTGCCTGGATCACCGTGCTGTCGTCGCTGCAGATTGCCGCACAGACCGCAGTGCCAGCGTGGGTACGGGCGCGTGCACTGGCGCTGTACATCATGGTGTTTTCCGCTGGCATGGCGGCTGGTGGCCTGAGCTGGGGTGCACTGGCGCAGCGCACCTCGCCGGAGCTGGCCTTGCTGGTGGCTGCCGCGGGTGCGGTGATCGGCGGATTGCTGGTGTGGCGCGTGCGCATTGCCGGTACTGAAGACCTGAACCTGCGCCCGGCGGGACACTGGCCGGCACCGGAACTGTCGGTGCCGGTATCCAACGATCGCGGCCCGGTACTGGTCACCCTGGAGTACCGCATCGACGAGGCTGACCGCGCCGCGTTCCAGGCGCAGATGCGCGCGCTGGGCACGATCCGCCGCCGCGATGGCGCGGTGGTCTGGGGCGTGGTGGAGGATGTGGCCAGCCCGGGCATCCACCTTGAGTATTTCGTGACCCCGTCGTGGCTGGAGCATCTGCGCCAGCACGAACGCATCACCGCCGATGACAAGGCGATCCAGGAAGTGCTGCGCGGGCTGCATCGCGGTGAGCGTGCACCGGTGGTACGCCACTTCGTGGGTGGGCATGACCCGCTGCCGAAGACCGGGGTCCCGCACCACCACAGCGATATCTGACGTTCTCGTGGTAGAGCCGGCCGCTGGCCGGCTGCGCTGGATCGCGATGGATGATCGGATTGCCGGCCAGCGGCCGGCACTACCGAAGGGACGGCGGCGCCATTACGGCGCCGCCGCGGGACATCACTTGCGTGCGAACGCCAGCAGGTCGGCGTTGAACCGGTCGGCGTGGGTGACGGTCAGGCCGTGCGGCGCACCTGCGTACACCTTCAACTCGGCGTCCTTGATGATCTGCGAGGACAGCTTGGCCGAGGCATCGAATGGCACGATCTGGTCGTCATCGCCATGCACCACCAGCGCTGGCACATCGATCTTCTTCAGGTCTTCGGTGTAATCCACTTCCGAGAATTCGTGCACGCAGTCGTACTGGCCCTTGACGCCACCGAGCATGCCCTGCAGCCAGAACGAATCACGCATGCCCTGGGTAACGCTGTTGCCGTCGCGGTTGGCGCCGAAGAACGGCGTGGTCAGGTCCTTGAAGAACTGCGAGCGGTCACCGCCGGTGCCCTTGCGGATGCCGTCGAAGACCTCCAGCGGGGTACCGGCCGGATTGGCATCGGTCTTCAGCATCAGCGGCGGCACGGCGCCGACCAGCACCACCTTGGCCACGCGCTTGCTGCCGTGGCGCCCGATGTAATGGGCCACTTCGCCGCCACCGGTGGAGTGGCCGACCAGGATCGCGTCCTTCAGGTCCAGCGCCTCGAGCACGGCGGCCAGGTCGTCGGCGTAGGTGTCCATGTTGTTGCCGTCCCAGGTCTGGCTGGAGCGGCCGTGGCTGCGACGGTCGTGAGCGATCACGCGGAAGCCGTTCTGGCCCATGAACAGCATCTGCGGGTCCCAGGCATCGGACGACAGCGGCCAGCCGTGCGCGAACACGATCGGCTGGCCGGTACCCCAATCCTTGTAGAAGATGCGCGCGCCGTCGGCGACGGTGACGAAGTTGCTCATTGTGGTTTCCTTGACGGAAGGGAGGGAAGGCGCTGGCGTGGATGCCGGTGCCTTCGGCAGTACAGCGCAGCGCCAGACCGACGACTTGCACGGCTGTGCTGGATTACGCCGGATGTGACGTGTATCGCTCTGGCACGAAGCCGTGCCGGCATCGAGGATGGCGGCAGCCCTGACGAGGAGCCTGCAATGTCGAACGCGTGTTGGAGCCCGCTGTTGTACCTGCTGCTGGCCACGGGGGCGCATGCTCAGACCAACGTCTACAAATGTGTGGACGGGCCGCATCCGGTCTACCAGCAGACGCCGTGCCAGGGGCGCGCGGAATGGCGCTGGGAGGTGCCGGCGGAGCCGCCCTCGACAGGTACGAGCGCGGCCAAGGCAGCGAGCCCAGCTTCAATGCGTCCGCGTGTGGTGCAGCAGCGGCGTGCGCGGGCTGCAGTGATACCGATCAGCGCGGATCCCGCCGCCTGTGAGCGCGCGCGGCAGCATCGTGGGAAGGTGCTGGCCAATGGCAAGCGCATGGATTTCGTGCAGCGCCGGCAACTGGACGATGCCGTGCATGACGCGTGCCGTTGAAATGGAATGGTGCCGGAAACGACAACGGCGCCCGTAGGCGCCGTTGGACGGCACGCCAGGCGCTGGACCTCAGCGACCGTCGCTGGCGGCCGCCGGTGCCGGCGAGGGCACGCTGTCCGGCTTGGGCAGGCTCAGCTCCGGGTTGCCCTGTTCGGCCTGCAGGATCTGGATGCGGCGCTGCAGGGAATCCAGCTGGCTGTTGGTGCTCTGCACGTCGCTGCTCAGGCTGACCGCCTGCTGCTGGGCCTGCTGCAGGGCAGCGCTGACCTGGGCCGACTGTGCCTGCTGCTGTTCCATTTCCTGCTGCAGGGTGCGCAGGCGCTCCTCGTTGTAGGCCACCAGGCGCTCGGTATAGCGCTTGCCGGCTTCCAGTCGGGTGGTGTCGATGTAGACCTGGGCCAGCTGCTCTGACTGCTGCGCGAAGGTGCGGTAGACACGCTCGGCGTTGTCGACGGCATCGGTCTTGATCACCCGCCAGAAGTTCTTCTCCTGGAACAGGGCGACGTAGTAGGTCAGGGTGTTGGCATTGAACAGCAGGCTGGCGCCGTAGTTGCCGTTGTAGGTGGTGCGCAGCTCGGTCAGCTGGCGGGCATCCATCAGCTGCTTGAGCTCGTCAACGGTGTTGCGCACCACCGGTGCGGTACGTGCGGCCGGCTCTGCGGCTGCTTCGCGGTCGCCACGGGCAGCCATCGCCGCCGGTGCCACCAGCATCATGGCCACGGCCAGCAGTGCCGCGCCGCGCGCGTGCCGGGCGAAGACCGCGCCCCCTGAAGTTTCTCGCATGTCTAGACCATCCACGGATGAGTGTGGGTTGAGATGAAGGTGGTTCCCCGCCGGGAGTCTAGCATGTGCGCGGGCGCCGCCAAGGGCGCCCGTCACGGGTCAGTAGACCAGCTGTGCGGGCGTGCACTGGATGGACTGGACATGCACATCCGTACGGCCCAGTTCCAGGCCCAGCACCTGCGCCAGCAGCGAGCGCAGCAGGGAGCCGACGCTGTTGAGCAGCGGCTTCAGGACGTCCAGGGCGGGCTTCAGCAGGAAGCACAGCAGGCCCGAACAACTGACCGGGCCATTGCCGGGGGCGGTGACGCCGTCGCCGGCGAACTGGTCCAGGAAGCCGTCGTGGGCGGTCTGCAGGTAAGACGCGAGGTTCTGCGTCATGCAGTTGTTGTAGGCCTGGTCGCTCAAGGAAATCAGCAGGCTTGCACACCGGTTGACGGTCAGTCCGCCGAGCAGGCTACCCAGCAGTGCCGGCAGCACTCCCAGCCCTTCGCCAGTCACAGCCGTGCGATAGCCTTTCCAGACCGAGCCATCCTCCCAGCATGTGAGCAGGCCCACCAGGCAGGGTTTTGGAACACCCTTGGGTACATCCCACGCGCCCAAAGGCTTCAACCCCCGCGTCTGGTCGCCAAGTTCAAGCAGCTTGATGGACGCATCGACGTCGTAGCGATTGCGACCAACGTTGGCTGCTTTCAGGTAGCGATCGGCCAACTGCGCTGCGGTCGAGCCCTGGCTCATGCCATCGTCGCGCGGATCGAGCATGCCGGACAGTACGCGCAGCAGTTCGCTGACCAGCTCGGACACGGCGGTGCCCACCTCCAGGGAGTTGACCTGGGTTGAACCGGTCGCGCCGGCGGGGAGGGTGAGGCTTTGCGTGTCGGTCAGCGTATTGACCTTGATGCTGTCATTGATCAACGGGGCGCCGAGCAGTGTGAGCATCTGTTCCTTCTGCAGGGTGTCGCCACAGACATTCTGCTTGGAGAACCGCTCGCTGTCGGCCACCTTGCCGACGCAGGCGCGCAGCACGGAAGACTCGACCTTGATCGTCGCCGTGGGAGGCGTGCTGCCACATTGCAGGCTGGTGAGGGTCGCCATTGCGTTGGTCACGTCCGCATGGACCGGCAGCTTCAGGCGGATGCCCAGCAGTGAAAGCACGCCGCCTGCAACGGGAATGTTGTTGGTGTCGATGTCGAGGAAGACACGGATCTGCGCGTTGTAAGCGCGCGAGCCAACGCCACCGATGGCGATGGACGGCGGTTCCACCACAGCGGCTTTGGCATTGACCAGGCCCAGCAGGTTGAGTTCATCGACCGAGACCGCACGGCCGCCATTGGCGATGCTGATGCTGGTGCCGATCAGGTCCAGCACATTGACATCGGCCTGCAGCGCGCTGGAAATCGTTCCATCCGGCGCGACCACGCGTGCGAACAGGCCGCCACCGCTGTCATCGGTACCGAGTTTCACCTCCAGCTGCTTGAGGTCGATGCCCTTCACGACCAGGGCATTCTCCAGTGCACTCAGGTCCACGTGGGCAACGCCCTGCTGGGTGAGCAGGTCAACGGTCGCCTGAAGGATCTTGCCCAGCTTGACCTTGCGGCCGGCCAGCAGATTGTTGAACTCCGCCACGCCCATGTTGACGTCGATCGGAATGCCCAGTGCCTGCAGCAGTCCATTCGGGGTGATATGCGCCTGTGCAAGGCCGTCGTAGCCGAGCAGGGTGGTCTTGTCGAGGTCGGCGCCCACCAGTTTCAGGACATTTCCCAGTGGCGTGTTGCCATTGATGCGCAGCAGTTGCGAGCCGACACTGAAAACCGCCGTGGGTTCTGCACGGCGCGCCACCGCCTGTGCGGTCACGGTCGGCAGGCTGCTGTTCTGCCCGAAGAAGGGAAGCACCGCGCGGCGGGTGATGACACGGACAGCATTGCGTTGATTCGCTGCATCGACGACCGGGCTGAAGTGCCCTTCGGTGGCGCGGGTCACGTTCCAGTTTCCGCAGCGGATTTCCAGGCTTCCTGCGAAGGTGTTCTGGGTGAGTGCGCTCTGCCGCGCAGCACTGTTGTCGCTGTTGTCCGAGGTGCACAGTTCCAGTCGCTGCGCTCCGGCCAGTGCGGCCAGATCAGCGACTTTCTGTGCATCGCGCTTGGCCCAGAACAGGTAACCGATCTCGATCAGGCCCAGCATCGCCAGCAGTGCCAGCATGACCAGCATCATGGTGATCGACATGCCGCCCCGTGGGCGGCTGAAACTGAACTGGCGTGGGCGTTTCATGGCCTACCTCAGCGTCCGGATGAGGATGATCCCTTGGACTTGGCGACATCGGCTTCAAAGAAGTCCGGGATCTCGTGTTCGAAACTCTTCATGTAGCGGGCGTAGCTCAGCGTCGCCTGGTCGCCGAGGATCGGCAGGTGCTGTCCGGCCTGTTGCCCCGATGCCTGCAGGCGGAACAGGTTGCGCGTGGTATCGCCGATCTGGCTGCGGCCGGGCCGCGGGGCTGCAGTGCTGCCGTCGGTGATGGCCACTGCTGCAGGCGCCGCCTGCGGCACCGGTGCTGGCGGGGCCGCCAGGTCCACGGTGGGCAGTGACTCGGACTGCAGCGGCTGCGAAGCCGACGCAGCCGGCGTGCTGCCGCCAAGCATCTGCCCGGTCAGCGGCTGTTGCTGCGCCTGCACGGCGGCGGCTGGCAGCAGGCAGATCAGAACGGGCAGCAGGCGTCGGGTCAGGGGCGTCGCGGTCATGGTGTGTTCCCGTTCGGGTGGTCGGAGGCGCTGAAGCGTTCCAGCATCGAGGGCGGCAGGCGCTGCGGATCGCGTTCATCGCGGCTGTCGCGGCGCGGTTCCGCCGCCAGTCGCGTGGCGCCGGGCGGGTTGCCGGCGGCATCGCTGGCGAGAGCACGGGCAGTGGCCGGCACGACTGCGGCGGCTGCCGCTGCGGCCTGGCGCTGCTGCAGGCGGGCACGGATCTGCGCCGCCTGTTGCTGGATGCTGAGCCGGGTCTCGTCGTTGAGGTTCGCTTGCTGGGCGAGGCGTTCGGCGGTGGCGGTGTCGCCCCGCAGCACCGCCCAGAGGGCGAGGTTGGCGGTGGCCTTGGCATTGCCCGGCGACAGCTCCAGCGCCTTGGCCAGGGGTTCGCGCGCGCGCTCGAACTGCCCGGCGCGCAGCCGCGCATAGCCCAGGTCGCCGAGATAACTTGTATTCAATGGCTGCAGTTCGGTCGCCCGCGCCAACGCCTGCTCACTGCCGGTGTCGTCGTCGCGGCGCGCGGCAATCAGGCCCAGACCATGGGCGGCCGCAGCGGCCTGGGGGCCACTGGAAAGATCGCGGTACAGGGTGACCGCGGCATCGGCCTGGCCGGTCTCGCGCAGCGCGTCGGCCTGCAGCAGGCGCAACGCCGGCGGATCGCCGTAGCGCTGGCGGAAGGCGTCGACGTGGGCGAGCGAGGCATACCATGCGCCTTGCTGCTGCATGCGCTCGATCAGCTCCAGGTAGGCATTGCGGCTGTCCTGCGGTGCCGGTTCGGGCGCGGCCAGGCTGGGCGCGCGCAGGTACTTCGGCGTGGTCGATGCACAGCCGCTGGCGCCGGCAACGGCAGCCAGGGCAACAATGAGGCAGGAAGTGCGCAGGGCAGGCATCAGGGGGACCCCATCTTGGACATGGTGGTGGCCAGCGCGACCAGCGCCGGACCGGCAAGGACCAGCATCAACGCTGGCAGCAGGGTCAGCATCATCACCACGGTCATCTTCACCGAGAGCTTGCCGACCTTTTCCTTCAGCGTGTTGCGACGCTGTTCGCGCAGGCGGATGCTGAACTGCCGCAGGGGCTCCTGCACCGCGCCGCCATGGGCGTGCACCTGCAGGATCAGCTGCATCAGGCTGGTCAGGTCATCGTCGGCATAGACCTCGCTCAGCCGGCGCAGGGATTGTGCGCGCGTGCGGCCGTGGGTATAGGCGATGTTGGCCTCCTGCAGCTCGCCGCCGAGGACCGGCAATGCATCGCGCAGCTTGTCGCCTAGCGTCTGCAGGCTCTGGTCCATGCTGAAGCCCACGCCTTGCAGCAGACGCAGCAGGTCGATCAGCAGCGGCAGCTCGTTGTCGACCGCTCGTCGGCGCCGTTTCACCCAGGAGGAGAGAACGAACTTGGGCAGCAGCAGGCCGGCGGCGAGGGCGCCGATGATCACCATGATCCTGGCCAGCCCGGTGACGCTGCTGAATGTCAGCACCAGTACCAGCACCAGCACGGCCAGCAGCAGGCGCAGGCCGAGGTAGATGGCCGTACCGCGGCGGGTGTTCCACCCGGCCAGATCCAACAGCAGCCGGTCTTCATTGGCCAGCAACGCCGTTTCCAGCCGGCCGCCGCTGAGGGCACGGCCGAAGCGTTCCAGCCAGCCCAGCGAATCGTGCCGCGCAGGCTCGGTGTCACGGGACGCCTCGCGCGGCTGCAGGGCGGTCTTCAAGGTGGCCGTTGTACGTTGCTCACGATGGCTGCGTACCCAGCCGCCGATACCGAGCAGGGCGATACCGGCGGCCAGCACGAGCAGGGAGAGGGCGAACCAGGCGCTGGCGCTCATCGGTTGTCTCCGGCGGGGCGAAGGGGGTTCATAGCGACTTGGCCAGGCGATACAGCAGGAAGCCACCGACAAGTTCCATGCCCAGTGCAAGCAGCAGGATCTTGTGGCCGAGCGGATCGTGCAGCACCGGCTGGAAGAAGTCCGGGCTGGTGATCGCCATCAATACCGCGCAGGCCGGTGGCAACAGGCCCAGCACCCACGCTGACATCCGCGTCTCCGAGGTGGTCGCTGCAAGCTCCTGCTGGGCCTGTTCCAGATCGCGCATGAAATCGCCCATGCGCTGCAGGATCTGGTCGGAGCGCCCGCCGATGCGCACGCTGACACCGATCACCACCGACAACACCTTCAGCACATCCATGCGATAGGGATGCGAGGCCTGTGCGAGTGCACGGTCCAGCTCCATGCCGCTGCGTGCAAAGCGCACCGTGGTATCCAGCAGCCCGCGCAACGGCGCGCTCGTCTGCATCGACGCAACCTGGAACGCGGCCTGCAGGCTGTTGCCCAGTGCGGTCAGCCGCACCAGGTTGTCGAGGAAGTCCGGCAGCTGATGCAGCAGTTGCGCACGCAGCTTCGTGGTCCGCCGCATCACCCACAGCCAGCAGCCAAGCAGGTACAGCAGCAGGGTCAGCGGAAACATCCATGCGGTGCCCAGCCGCAGCATCGCCACCACCGACAGTACCAGCCCCGGTACCAGCAGCATGATGGGAATTTTCCAGCCGGTCTGCAGCCCTGCGCGCTGCAGCAGGCCATCCAGCGGCAGCACGCGGCGCCCGGCGCTGGCGGGCCGCGCCGGGTCGTTGGCAGCGGTGACGGACGGCCCGGCGGGTGCTCCGCCCGTGGCGCTTCCGCGCGAAAGCTGCTGCTCGGCGTGCCGCATTGAAACCTGGCGTTGCTCACGGCTGCTGGCCGTGCCCCACAGCCAGGCTGCCAGCGCCAGCAGCACCGCGATGATGCTCAGCATGCCCAGCAGCGCGCCGGTTCCCATGCTCAGAAGTCTCCGTAGAGCGATTCGCGCAGCTGCTGGCGGAACGGCTCCAGCTTGTGCGAGTGCGGATGGAAGCCCAGCCCGACCCAGCGATCGATCTCTTTGCCGTTGCCGTCGATCTGCAGCTCGTGGCGGAACATTTCCTGGGTGGTGATCAGGTTGTCGCTGACACCGGTGATCTCGGTGATCGAGACCAGCACGCGGCGGCCGCTGCCCAGGCGCGAGATCTGCACGATGAAGTCGATGGCACTGGCGATCTGCCGGCGCAGGCTGTCCTCGCTGCCCTGGAAGCCGGCAAAACCGGCCAGCATCTCGATCCGGTACAGGCAGTCGCGGGGCGAATTGGCGTGGATGGTGGCCATCGAGCCGTCGTGGCCGGTGTTCATCGCCTGCAGCATTTCCAGCACCTCGGCACCGCGCACTTCGCCGACGACGATGCGGTCGGGGCGCATGCGCAGGCTGTTGCGGACCAGATCGCGGATGCTGACCGCACCGTGCCCTTCGGCGCCGCCGATACGGCTTTCCAGGCGAACTACATGCGGGTGGTTGAGCGAGAGCTCGGCGGTGTCTTCGACGGTGATCACGCGCTCGTTCGCGGGGACGTAGCTGGCCAGGGCGTTCAGCAGCGAGGTCTTGCCCGAGCTGGTGCCGCCGGACACCAGGATGTTGCAGCGACCCAGTACCATCGCCTTCAGCAAGGCCTGCATCGGCGCATCGAAGGTGCCCTTGGCCAGCAGTTCATCGGGGGTGAACGGGTCCTTGCGGAACTTGCGGATGGACACCATCGGTCCATCCACCGCCAGCGGCGAGATGATCGCGTTGAGACGGCCGCCGTTGGGCAGGCGCGCATCGACCATCGGATTGGAGTCATCCAGGCGGCGCCCAAGCGGGGCGAGGATGCGGCGCAGGATGCGCAGCAGATGCGTATCGTCGGTGAAGCGCTGGGTGGCCCGCTTGAGCTGGCCGCCCTGGGACACGTGCACATCCTTGAAACCGTTGATCAGGATGTCTTCGATGGACGGGTCGTGCAGCAGGTCGTCCAGCGGGCCGAAGCCGGTCAGCTCCTTGACCAGGCCGTCGGCAACCACCTGCATCTCCTCTTCGTTGATCGGGATGCGCCATTCCTGGATGAAGCTCACCGTCTGCACCTGCACCCAGCGGGCGATGGTGTCGGGGGCCCAGGAATCGATGTCGATGCGCTCGTCCTCGATGCTGTTGAGCAGGTGCTCATGCGCGGCCGACAGCACCTTCTGGTACTGCTCGGTCTGCGCGAATGGCTGATGGCCCGGCGAGCTTTCGGGCAGCACCGGCCGGGCAACGGCATGCGGGAACGGGGTTACCTTGTCTTCCATTGCGATCCACCCAGGGCAAGGGAGAGTCTTTCCCGCAGGCCCTGCGCCTGGACCGGGCAGGCAGCCGGATCCAGGCGCGAAACCAGCGGGGCGAGGGCACGCAGGTAGGGGTCGCGCGGCGCATCCTGCAGCAGCAGGTGGCCCTGGCTGGCAGCCAGGCGCACGCGCGGTCGTTCGGGAAGCGTGGCCAGCAGGGGAACCTCGAAGCGGCGCGCGATCTGCTCCGGGCTCATGCCGCTGCTGTCATCGTGGCGGTTGATCACCAGCTGCAGGCGCTTCTCGCGTTCGCGCTGGCCGGCAAGATGCTTCAGTGCCTGGTCGAGCGACACCAGCGTGGCAATGGAGGCATCGGTGACCAGCCAGATCTCGTCGGCCTGGTCCAGCAGCAGCGGCGGCAGCTGACGCAGCGGGCAGCCACCGGCATCACACAGCACGCTGGCGAACACGGTGCGCAGGCGCTGCAGCAGCGCACCCGGATCGGACGGCGGTACCGCATCGCTGCCGCTGGCGCGGTCCAGCAGCACCAGTCCGGAATCGTGACGGGCCATGGCCGTACGGGCGAGGGTGGCGTCGATGCGACTGGCGTTGCGCAGCGCGTCTTCGTAGTGGAAGCGGCTGTCCAGGTTGAGGTACAGGGCGAGGTCGCCCGAAGGCTGGGCCAGCTCCATCAGCAGGCCATCCTGCTGCAGTGCCTCGCCCTGTGCCAGTGCACGGGTCTGCTGTGCCAGCACCGAAAGATGCGCGGCCAGCGTACTGGTGCCGACCCCGGCGCGCACGCCCAGCAGGACGATCAGGCGGGCCTTGTGCGCCTGCTGCGCGGCGGCAGCCGGTCGTGGTGACAGGGCGCGACGCAGCGCGGCCTCGATGCCGACGTTGTCGCTGTCCAGGTCCAGCACATCACGCAGGCCCGCCCGCAATGCGATGACAACGCCTTCCACCTGGCCGGCACTGGTGGCACCGACTGCAACCAATGCCAGATCCGGCTCGGTCTGCTGCAGTTGCTGCGCCAGCACGCTGGAGGCGGCCGCATGTTCCGGGCGGAAGTCGAGCAGCACAAGGCTCTGCGGCCCGCGTTGCAGGTCCTGGGCGGAGGTCGGCGTGCTGCTGTCCTGCCAGTGCAGGGTGGTGGTTGGCGGCAGTTTCGCCGCCAGCCGGGGCAGCAGTTCGCGATCCATTCCGTACAGGACCAGGTTCATCGGCGGTCCTTGCGGATGCAGCGGCTGGGCAGTGGCGTAGGGCATGGGCGTGGTATCGCAGGCATCATGGAATCAGCGTGAGAAGCCGGGCACCGGGTCCTGGCTGATAGGACCCAACAGCCAGGCGCCCCATTCGGGCATGTGCGGCTTGGCCTCGCGGTCGCCGGGCAGCGGCAGCTCGGTGTTGCGTGCCAACGGCTTCACCAGGCGTGGCGTGACGATGATCACCAGTTCCTTGTCCTGGCGCTTGTAGTCGAAGTTGCGGAAGAACGAGCCGATGATCGGCAGGTCACCCAGCAGCGGGATCTTGCCGACGCTGGAAACCACGTTGGAACTGACCAGGCCACCGATCACGAAGCTCTCGCCATCGCCCAGTTCGACCGTGGTGTCGGCGCGGCGGGTGGTGATGGAGGGAATCTGCACGCCGTTGAGCGCGATGGCGTTGCTGTAGTCCAGGTCGCTGGCTTCCGGTGCGACTTTCAGGGCGATGCGGTTCGGTGCCAGTACCGTCGGTGTCACGGTCAGGCCGATGCCGAAGGGCTTGTAGGTGATGGTTGTGGTGCCCAGCCCCTGCGGTTCCAGGATCGGCAGCTCGCCGCCGGCCAGGAAACTGGCGCTCTGCCCGGACAGCGCGACCAGTGTCGGTTCGGCCAGCACACGCGCCATGCCATTGCTCTGCAGCAGGTCGACGTCGGCATTCCACAGGCCCTTGGTCGAGCCGAACACCAGGCGGAAGGCCGAAGAAATGGGCGATTCGGCTTCGTTGCCGGAGTTGCCTTCCTTCATGCCGGGCAGGATGCCGGTATTGCCCGGCAGCTGGCCGCCCGGGCGGGCGAAGCCGTAGGCGAAGTTGCCATTGCGGTTCTGGAAGCTGATGCCGATCTGCTTCAGTGCGGTCTTGTTGAACTCGACCACCTTGACCTCGACCTGGACCACGCCGCCGCTGCTCACCGTGGATGCGTCGGCAAGCAGGCCATCCTTGCCCAGGGCCATGGCGGCAGCCTTCTGCTCCTGCATGTGCGACAGCACGCTCTCGGTGCTTCCCTGCAGCAGGCCCTGATTGTCCTGCTGGGTGAATACCAGCCCGTTCGCGCCGGCGTCGGCCGCACCCTGCACCGCACTTTGTACCCGCACCTGCAGGCGCTGTGGTTCGGTCTGCTTGCGGTGCCAGAGCAGGAGCGTGGTGGTGCCCGGCGCCTTGCCGACCAGCAGGGCCTGGCGCTGGCCGCGCAGCATCACGATATCGGCCACGCCCGGATCGGCAATGGCGACCCGCTCCAGATCACCCGGCAGGGTCCAGGGGCGCTGCTCACGCGCCTGCAGCACCAGGTCGTCGGCGGCCACGCTTGTCGCCGGTGCCAGCAGCACCAGCAGCAGGGCCAGCCAGCGCTGGCGGGGGGAAGGGCGTGGACTGCGGCGACGTTCGGTCATGGATGCGCTCGATGCAGGTCAAAGGGAACCACGGGGGGCGGAGCTGTCACCTCGGATGATTTCGATGCCCGATGCGCGTGGGGCGCTGCGCCGTGGTGCGGGCACGCGTGCCGGGGCATCCTGGGTGCTGCGCGCGGTTGCGTTGCTGCGGCCGGCCAATGCATCGCCGTCGATGCCGGCGAAGGCGTGATTCTCTGGCCGCTGCAGCGCAAGCTGCTGTTCCGCATCCAGGCCACGCAGGGGATCAATCACCCCGCGTGCCTGCGGGAACAGCGCCAGATCGGGCTGGCCGGAATCGGCAGGGTTGCGCAGGGCGAGGAACAGCTTGCCCTGCTGCGCACCCAGCAGCAGTCGGTTGGCATCGGCCACCGGCACCGCCAGTACCGCGCTGCGTGCCGGCTGGGCGGTCCCGCTGCCCGTGCTCTGGGTGCTGCTGCTTCCGGTGATGTCGGCGGCGCGTGGATCGTTGCGGCCATCGGCCTCGTTGCTGGCAACAGCGTCATGGTTGGCCGGGGCGATGTCCTGCTGGCCATAGCTGAGCACGCGCAGGCGCGACAGCAGCAGGCGCGTCTGTGCTGCGTCGGCCGGGCCGCTGGGGTTGGATTGGGCAGTGCGCAGGTTGAGGAACACGTCGACGAAATCACCGGGCAGGATGCGGTTGCCGGCCCCCACCAGCTCGTCGACCGGGACCGCCAGTGCGCGTTCCCCGGGGCGCAGCTGCAGCGAGAATCCCTGCGCGAGTGCGTTGCTGCTGATCGCCGTGCCTTCGGCGATGTCCTGCACCGGCACCTTTCCGACCACGGCGGAAATGCTGGTGGCGGCACCGGCAACCGGGGCGCTGCGCTGTGCGAGACGCAGTCCGTTGGCAGAGATCGGTTCGCCGGCCGGCAGTCGCGCCACCGCTTCCACCACGGTGATCGCCTGGGCTTCGCTCTGCGTCATCGGGGCAACCGTTGCCGGTGCGGCCTGCTTGCGCCCGATCATCAAGGCGATCACCGCCAGCAGCACAGCCAGCCCGATCAGGGCGACGGCAGCAATGCGGGTCAACTTGAGCATGGAACCGTCTCCTGTACCGAACGTCAGTTGCCGCTGCCGAGGTCGAGCTGAGCGACCGCGACGCTGCGGATGGGAGCCCGCATCACCCACTTGTAAAGCGTGGCGGTGCCGGGCAGGAAGGGATGGCTTGCGTAGTCGTAGCTGACCGTTACGGTCATGCACTGGGCGCTGGCCAGTCCGGCGCAGGGGGCCTGCGCGGAAACCAGAATGGCGTTGTTTCCGCCATTGCTGCAGTCGACCGGCTGACCCGAGAAGTTCAGCAGCCACTGCATCGAACTACGCGCTGCAACGCAGGCGGCAGTACGGCGTTCGTTGGCGCTGCCATAGCGCAGCGATGCACGTGCACCCTCGGCCGAGGCGGTTGCCAACGTCTGCTGGGCCGCCATGATCATTACGCCGGAGAACGTGAACAGCAGCAGCGGCAGCAGGCCCAGCATCAACATCAGCGCGAACTCGATGCTGGCCGCGCCACGTTGCCGGCGTCGGTTGTGGATGTTCATGCCACGCCTCCGTACGTGCTGATGAGGACCCAGGCGATGGCGGATACCGCCAGGTAGGCGGCGTAGGGAATGCCTTGGCGTCCCTGGCGGGCGCTCTGCATCCCGCGCAGCGCCGGGTGCGAATGCCATTGCGAACTTGCCCGATGCATATGGGCTTGAAGGCCGATGGGCAGTACTGGGCCCAACCGTCGCGATACCAGCACCAGTGCGGCATGTGCGCCCGCTGCCAGGCTGGCCGCGATCCAGATCGGCAGCAGTGCCTGCCAGCCCAGCATCAATCCCAGTACCGAAAAGAATTTGACATCACCGGCGCCCATCCAGCGCACTGCATGGAAAGGCAGCAATGCGACCAGGCCGAGCGCCGCGCCGGCAACGTGGGAAGCCCACGGCAGGCGCGGCGCGTTGAACTGTCCGGCGATGAGCACGACAACGGTGATCGCGCATGCGGACAGCAGCCAGGCGTTGGGCACCCGACGGGCGTACAGATCGCTGATCGCGATCCGCAGGCACACACCGATGGCCAGCAATCCCAGCAGTGTCATCGCACCCTCCATTGTCCGTCAGTGGACGCTCAGCAGTTGCTGTCCCTGATCAGCCTGGGACGCGGCTCAGGCCGGCGTGTTGCCCGATGCCTTGTCGGCAAGCTTGGTGAGATTCTCAAAGAGCGTTTCGAAGAAATCCTTGATCTGCGTGCTGCCCAGTGCGATCAGGACACCCGCAATCACAGCCGCCAGCAGGCCGTACTCGAGTGCAGTGACGCCATCTTCTTCCTTCAGGAACTTGCGGATCGATGCGTTCATGACGTTTGTCTCCCTCTACCTGTCTGCTACAGGACACCTGTTGGGCGGTGGCCCGGCTCCGCCGGGATCGTCCGTGGACCTCCGCACGTCCTGGCGGAGGAGGCACGGCGGGATGGACCCGCTGTGCTCAAGCAGGGTGATCGTTTCCAGGCGGGACGCCGTTCGCGCAACCGCGACCGCGCGGCGCGGGGCCGGTGGTCGACGTGTCGAGCGATACGTGCATGGTCATGCTGTCCCCCTGGGTGCGGTCATTATCAAAGACCGGATCACCGTGTTATCGACTTTGCCTGAATGGCGGCCGGCTGCAACCGGAACCTATATGCAAATTCGGCAGAATCCCATTGGTCCTTAATTTCAAAGCCGGGTTATGTGACGGAAATCCGTTCGCCCGCACAACGATTCATCGACGTGCAGATAATGTGAGGCAGGCTTCAGGTCGCATGCGAAAACTGTGCCAAACGCGACATTCTGATTTTCACCTCTGTATCCATCTTATTCAACGCGGTGCAGATGTTTACCCCGTTGAATTATCGGGCATACTCGCATTCAAGTACTCGCGTTTCTTTTGGGGTGCGCACCTTGGCGGCGCGCATCCCGGTGATGGAAGAGATTCCATGAGAGGTGCGCGCCCTGTCAGGCAGTGGGGGCCGTACCGCACGGCGGATAATCGGGGGGACGACACTGTCATGGTCGATGGTGGGGTAGGAGACAGCGACGACAGCGGCCTGCGGTCGATCGACCTGGCGACGCTGAGCGGCGTGCTTCGTGTATGTGATGTCGAACTGCTTCTGCTCGATGGCAATGGGCCGCGGGCGGCCTTCGCGTCACGCGTGCACGAGGAGGCGTTGTTCTGCAGCATCAGCTGTGGATTCCATTGCCGTGGACGTTTCATGCTGCCGCCGGACTGGGCGATGCTGGGGTATCTGCATGCGACCGATGAAACCCTGAGCTGGTGCCATGGCGTACCGCTTGCCCCTGGGATGGCGCTGACCGTGATGCCCGAGGGCATCAGCGAGTTCA
The DNA here is from genome assembly GCF_047500745.2 of Stenotrophomonas sp. FR024. Taxonomy (NCBI): domain Bacteria; kingdom Pseudomonadati; phylum Pseudomonadota; class Gammaproteobacteria; order Lysobacterales; family Lysobacteraceae; genus Stenotrophomonas; species Stenotrophomonas sp. FR024. The sequence goes on along the minus strand of NZ_JAXAXM020000011.1, from coordinate 139,053 downwards.
CCCTGAGCCCGGGCACGCACATGACCCTGATGCTGGTGCCGGTGGCACGGGTGCAACGCAAGCTGACCGAACTGAGCCTGCGCAGCACGCCGCCGGCCGGACAGGCGCTTTCACTGTTCAATCTCGCCAGCGAGGCCGCCCCGCTGGCACAGCATTACCAGCAGCTGCACCTGCAGCTGGGCCAGGGCACGGGCCTGCAGCCGGAAGAAACCGAGCGGCTGCTGCACGAACACGTGCAGGCACTGCTGGGTGCGGGTTCCGCCGAACGCCCGGGTTGCAGCCGTGCGCGGCGCACGCATTATCTGATCGCACAGCGGGCGGAAAACTTCATGCGCCTCAACCTGCGCCGCAATATCTACATGAATGAGATCTGCGACGCTGCCGGTGTCAGTGAGCGTGGGCTGCGCTACGCGTTCGAGGACCTGTTCGGTACGTCGCCCAATCGTTACCTGTCGATGCTGCGCCTGTGCGCAGCCTGCCGCAGCCTGTCGATGGCCGATTCCAGCCGCCGTTCGGTCAAGGCCATCGCCCTCAGTTGTGGCCTGTGGGACCTGTCGCGTTTCGCCGACAACTACCGCAAGGTCTTCGGTGAACTGCCGCGTGACACGCTGATGCGCGCACCCGCGCAGATCGGCCAGCCCGCCTGATCCAGGCCCCATAAGGGTTTCCCGGCGGTTCCTGCCGGAATTGCATATCCGCTTGCCGATATGGTTGCCGCTTCTGCATAACCGGCTGCCGATTCCGACCGTGGATTTGCCGGAATGCGCGATTGCCGTGCCGGAATGAAGTGCGCAGCCGCCGTTGCAAACGCTGAAATGTCAGTCACCTGCCTAACGGCAAGTCCACTGACATTCCAGTTGTTCGCCTACGGGGGAAATGCTCATGAACCGCATCTACCGGCGTGTATGGAACCGCCAGCTCAATGCTCTGGTTGTGGCCTCGGAACTGGCCACCGGCGATAGCGGCGGCAGCGCTGCCCGCGATCCGCGCAGTGTCCTGCTGATGCCGACCGCACTGGCCCTGGCCCTGCTGTGTGCGCTGGCCAGCGGGCATGCAGGAGCATCCGAATCCAATCAGTCGCTGCGTGATCTGCAGGCACTGGCCGCGAAGTACGCGCAGCCGATGCCGGTCAAGGTCGACGCAGAAGTCGCGCTGGCCGCGGCATCGCGCCAGGCGCAGAGCAGTCCGGCGATCAGCGCAGACGCGCGTGTGGGCCTGCAGCTGAGTACGACCTCGCTGCCGATCGTGCGCGACGTGCTGCCGGCTACCGTACAGGTGAAGCTGGCGGCGAACGCCGCGCCGAAGCAGGTCGCGGTTCCTGCACTGGCCGCCGATGTTCGCGCCAATGTCGGGCTGGGGCACGCAGCGTCCAATGTGGCGAAGATGGATGCCTCGCTGGCGGCCAACGTTGCGCCGTCCGCGCATGCGCCGCTCGGTGTGGCTGCGGATGCGCAGGCGAAGGCCAGGGTTGGCATCGCCGGTGCCCAGGTGGCCTCGATCGATACCGGTGCCAAGGCGGCCGCCGCTGTTGCTGGCGCATCCGCTGGCTCGCTGTCCGGCCTCAAGGCGTCCGTTGACGGCAAGGTGGATTCGCAGCTGAAGCTGGCGGGCCACCAGATCGATGGTCAGGGGCAGGTCAAGGCGACGGCGGCGGTCACGTTGCCGGCAAAGGAGGAGCTGCCGGGCGAGACCCATGATCGTGCGATCACCGCAGCTTTCGATACCGGTGTTGCCGGCAAAGTGCGCGTGCAGGCGCCCGATGGCCAGGAAGTCGTGGCCGACCGCAATCTGAAGCTGGCCGGCCAAGGGACTGTGGCAGCGCAGAACAGCGCACTGGGCGTGGGTGGCCTGGTGGGCGGCGTTGTCGGCGCGGCAGGTGGCGCCGTGGGTGGCGTGCTTGATGGCACCGTAGGCAACACGGTTGGTGCGGTGGGCGGAGCAGTGGACAGCACGCTCAATGGCGCCGTTGGCACGGTTGGTGCAGTCGGCGGCACTGTGGGTGGTGCACTCAACGGCACGGTCGGTTCGGTCGGCAGCACCGTCGGCGGCGCACTCAACGGAGCGGTTGGCACGGTGGGTGCAGTCGGCGGCACTGTGGGTGGTGCACTCAACGGCACGGTCGGCTCGGTCGGCAGCGCCGTCGGCGGGGCACTCAACGGTGCAGTTGGCACGGTGGGTGCAGTCGGCGGCACCGTGGGCGGCACGCTCAACAATACAGTGGGTGCGGTGGGCAGCACCGTCGGCGGTGTACTCAATGGCGCTACAGGTGGCAGTACCGGCGGCCTGGGGGGCCTGCTGGGCGATACGCTTGGCAATGTCGGCGGCGCCGTCGGCAACCTGCTCAATGGCAACCTCAACGGCACCATCGGCAATCTCGGCAGTGCCGTGGGTGGCCTGGTCGGTGGCACGCTGAGCGGCCTCGGCCTGACCAAGCCCTCGGCGATTCCGCCGACCAGCCCGAAGGCGCCGGCTCCGGCCGATCCGAACGCGGGCCTGATCATCGGCACCGGTGGCCTGGTCGGCAATGTCGGGCAGCTGATCGGCCCGACCACCACCAGCCTGTTCGGCGGCAACGGCTACCTGAGCAACGGCAACCTCAAGCTCAGCAACGCCAACGTGATGCAGACCTACTCGACGGTCAATGTGCTGGGCCTGCCGGTGGTCAACCTGTCGCCGGTCGGCAGCACCCTCAATGGCCTGGGCGGCGCCGTCACCGGCGGCAGCTCGCACCTGACCCTGATCGGCGGTGTCACCTCCGACAGCTACATCTACAACATCAACAACGGCAATCCGGGCGGCCTGCTCGGGCTGCTGCTGCCGAAGGATTCGCCGGCATGGGCGGCCAAGTGCCTGGATATTGTCCTCGCCGACATCTCCTGCTGGGCAGTCAATGCGGCGCAGGACTACCAGGTGCTGATGGGTGACGGCGCCTTTGCCAACGGTTCTAAGGAAGTGGTGATCGGCGCCAATGCCCGCCACGAACTGCCGAAGGTCGATGCCAACGTGGCCTTCCCGGGTGCAGGCACCAATGACCCGAGCAACCCGACCGGCGTGCCGACCGCGGACTACGCCGCACGCATGGGCCATTCGGTGATCGTCGGCGACAGCGCGGTGGGTACGGCCAACGGGCAGACCCTGCTCGGTGCCGAGGCGACCTCTAACCAGGCCAATTCGGTCGCACTGGGCTACCGTTCGGCCGCGCTGCGCGGTGCCCAGGCCAGCTACAGCGCCTATGGCCTCACTGCGCCGCAGGTCTCGGCCGGTGAAGTGTCGGTGGGTACCGCCGGTGGCGGCGAGCGCCAGATCACCAACGTGGCCGCCGGTAGTGTCAATACCGATGCGGTCAACGTGGCCCAGCTGAAGGGTGCCATCAGCCTGATCGATGATGTGGCGGCTGCTGCGGTGACCTACGATCTGGACGGTGCCGGCAATCCGAACTATCGCCGCGTCACGCTCGGTGCGGGCACCGGCACTACCACCATCGGCAACCTGGCCGGCGGTGCGGTCACCGCCGGCAGCCTGGAAGCGGTCAATGGCGGCCAGTTGGCGGCGACCAATGCGGCCATCGCCAGCTTCTTCGGCGGTCGCGCAGCCTTCGATCCGGCCAGCGGTGCATTCACCGCACCACTGTTCGAGATCAGCACCATCTCCACCGGCGGTGCGATCGCCAAGGGTCTGTATGAGAACGCCACCGATGCCTTCGCCGCGGTCGATGGTTCGCTGGTCAATCTCAACACGCAGATCACCGACATCCGCAACGGTGGCACCAAGTATCTGCGGGTGAACTCGACCGGTACCGAGGCACTGGCCAGCGGCGCCGACTCGATCGCGGTCGGTACCAACGCCCGCGCCACCGCCGCCAACAGCATCGCGGTGGGTGCCGGCAGCCTGGCTGACCGTGCCAACAGCGTGTCCATCGGTGCCGCCGGTGCCGAGCGTCAGGTCACCAACCTGGCTGCGGGTACCGCCGCCACCGATGCGGTCAATGTCGGCCAGCTGCAGGCGTCGGAACAGGGGGCACTGCGCTATGACCTCAATGGCGATGGCAGCGTCAACTACGCCAGTGCCACGCTCGGCCAGACCGGCACGGCCACCACGCTGCGTAATCTCGGCCCGGGTCAGGTCAGTGCCACCAGCAGCGAGGCCATCAACGGTGCCCAGCTGTTTGCGGCCAACCAGGCCGTGGCCACCCACCTCGGTGGTGGCGCGGCGGTCAACGCCAGCGGCGTGCTGACCGCACCGACCTACTCGATCAACAACGTCGCCGCCAACGGCACCGTGACCAAGGGCAGCTACAACGACGTCGGTACCGCCTTCGATGCGGTCAGCAACTCGCTGGCCAACGTTGCCGACCAAACCGATGAGATCGACAAGCTGGCCGTGAAGTACGACGTCGATGGCAGTGGCAACGTGCTCAACAGCGTGACGCTGACGGGTACCGGCACCGGCGCGGTGAAGATCACCAACGTCGCCGCCGGCAGCATCCTGGCCGGCAGCAGTGATGCCATCACCGGCGACCAGCTGTTCAGCACGAACAGCACCATCGCCAACTACTTCGGTGGCACCACCGCGTACAACGGCACCACCAACGTGTGGACCGCGCCGAAGTTCAGCATCTCCAGCATCGCCACCGACGGCACCTTCACCAGCGGCGACTACAACAATGTCACCGCCGCCTTCACTGCGGTGGACGGCTCGCTGAAGGTCCTCAACCAACGCATCACCAACAACAGCGGTGGCAGTGCCTACCTGGCAGTGAACTCGACCGCAGCGCCTGCAACGGCTGCCGGTGCGGAAGCGGTGGCGGTCGGCCCGCAGGCCAGTGCGGCCGGTGCCAACAGCGTGGCGGTCGGCAACGGCGCCAGCGCCAGTGCCGGCAACAGCGTCGCCCTGGGTGCCGGGTCGGTGGCCAGCGTCGGTGCGCAGAGCGGCTACACCGGCGCCTATGGCCAGACCGGCGCCAGCAACTCGGCCGGTGAGGTTTCGGTCGGCAGCACCGGCAGCGAGCGCAAGATCACCCATGTCGCCGACGGTTCCGATACGTACGACGCAACCAACGTCGGCCAGCTGAAGAACGGCGTGAACTACGCCATCGACGAATCGAAGAAGTACACCGACCAGAAGATCCAGAACATCACCAACGTGGCCGGCAGCTTCCGCGCCAACAACACCAACAACCTGGCCGATCCGTCCGCCAGCGGTGCCAATTCGGCCGCAGGTGGCGCTGGCTCCACCGCCGCCGGTGCCAACTCGACCGCGCTGGGCAATGGCTCGCAGGCGCAGGCCGACAACTCGGTGGCGCTGGGTGCGGGTTCGGTGGCGAACCGGGCCAACACGGTCTCAGTGGGTGCCGCCGGTGCCGAACGCCAGGTGGTCAACGTGGCCGACGGTTCGCAGGCTACCGACGCGGTCAACGTACGCCAGCTGCAGGCCTCGCAGCAGGGCACGATCCGTTACGACACCACGGTGAACGGCGCGACCAACTACAACAGTGTCACGCTGGGCAGCACCAACAGCGGCCCGACCACGGTGCGTAACGTCGCCGCCGGCACCGCCGGTACCGACGCAGTCAACGTCGACCAGCTGAAGTCGGGCATGGCGCAGACCCTGGACTGGTCGAAGGCCTACACCGACGAGCGCATGGGTGGCTTCGAGCGCGACCTGCGCAAGACCGACAACCGCGCCTCGGCCGGTATCGCCTCGGCAATGGCCACCGCAGCACTGCCGCAGCCCAGCGAAGCGGGCCGCAGCATGGCCTCGGTCGCCGCCGGCAGCTACAACGGCGAGTCGGGCGTGGCGGTTGGTATCTCCGGTGTCTCCGAAGGAGGGCGCTGGATCTACAAGTTCAGCGGCTCCACCAACAGCCGTGGCGAGGCCGGTGTGGCCGTCGGTGCAGGCATCCAGTGGTGATCCCCGCCGCCGGGCCGCACGCGCGGCCCGGCATCGCGGAAACGTCCAAAGGGGGAATGACATGAAACAGCATCGCATCGCCCGCACCGGCCAGATGGCCGCAGTGCTGGGCCTGGTCCTGGGAATGGGCCTGCTGGCCGCCTGCCGCAGCCATGCGCCGGCCGCCGAGGGTCCTGCCGAAACCACCGCCGTGCAGTTCCCGGAGGCCTCGAAGGCCTCGTTGAAGGAAGGCATCTATCCCGACGTCGCCGACCTGCGCCGTTTCGCGCCGGGCATGAGCAAGCGCCAGCTGTACACGCTGCTGGGCACGCCGCATTTCAATGAAGGCATGTGGGGCGTGCGCGAGTGGAACTACCTGTTCAACTTCCGCACCGCACAGGGGGCCGAATACTTCACCTGCCAGTTCCAGGTCCGCTTCGACAGCAAGGGCATTGCCCAGGGCGGCTACTGGAAGCCTGAATCATGTGCGGCGGTGCTGGACCCGCCGCGGCCGCCGGCCCCGCCTGCACCGGCGCCGTTGCCGGAGCAGCCGTTGCGCCTGTCCGCCGATGCGCTGTTCGGTTTCGACAGCGCGGTGCTCAGTGCCGAAGGCCAGCAGGCCGTGCAGGGCGTACTGGCGCAGGTGCGCGAGGCCAGTCAGGTGCAGTCAATCCGGGTGACCGGGTATACCGACCGTATCGGCAGTGCCAGCTACAACCAGGCACTGTCGCAGCGACGTGCCGAGGCCGTGCGCAGCGCGCTTGTGCAGGGCGGCGTGCCTGCAGCCAGCATCAGTGCCGAAGGACGCGGCGCGGCCGAGCCGATCGTGCAGTGCGAGCAGCGCAACCGTCGCGAGCTGATCGCCTGCCTGGCGCCGAACCGGCGGGTGCAGATCGCCGGGGTGGCGCAGCCACGCTGAGTTTCCTGCGCCGGGGCATCGCTCCGGCATCCCGAGTCCCCCCTGACCGTCGGCAGGACGTGGTTACGTCTCCCCCGTTGACCGCGCCTGCCGGCGGCTCAGGTTTTCCATGGTGCACGCGATGAACGCCCAATTGCTGCCTCTCTCCATGAAGACGGAAACCACACTGAGTGTGTACGGCCAGCTCGGCAATCATGCCGTGGTACGCATTCCCGGGCGGCGCCTGCCGGGGCTGATCCTGCAGGCCGATACCGTGGCCGGGTTCCTGGCCCAGCTGCAGGAGGCCCAGGCCTGCCTGCGCAGTGGCCGTGCACAGCGCACCGACGCCGAGCTGGACATGCTGATCGACGTGCTGCAGCAGTGGTATGCGCTGATTGAATCGCGCCTGGCCGACGCCGGCGAGGCGCTGTAGTAGAAAAAGGGGACGGAGGGGATTAAGTCGTTCTTGCCCCGGCTGTGCCGGAAACGACTTAATCCCCTCCGTCCCCTTTTTTGTATCAGGCGCGGGCGCGGACCAGCCAGCACGCCGCATCCACGCGTACCCGGTTGCCCTCGATGAACGGGGTGAATGCCGCCACAGCCTTGTTCCGGAGCGAGGTGGCGCGGTCTTCGGGCAGATTGCGCAGCGCCAGTCCCAGCGGGCCAAGTTGGCCGACATAGGTTGGCAGCTCGTCGCGGGCGATCGAACAGGGCAGGTCGACCGCAACCACTTCGACGTCCTTCCAGCCGGCGGCCTGCAACAGGCGCTGCACGCGCTTGCCATCGGCAAAGGCGAACTGGCCCGGTGCGCCAGGCGCACGGGGTGGTAGCTCGAGTTCATCACCAATGGCGCGTTCGGCCGTGGTCATGAACGGGTTCTCGTCGGCACTGCGCCAGGCGATGAAACGCAGGCCCGCGCCTGGCGTTGCGGCGTGGTGCAGGTTGGCGAAGGCGGCCTCGGTATCTTCGAAGAACATCACGCCCAGCCGCGACTGGATCCAGTCGAAGTGCGCGGAGGGCAGCGGATGCTGCTGCGCATCGGCCACGATGAAGTCCGCGTCCAGTCCTGCCGCTCCGGCGCGCTGGCGGGCCAGCGCCAGCATCGGCGCGGAGATGTCCAGGCCGGTGCAGTGTGCCGCCGGGCGCGCAGCGGCCGCGGCCAGCAGGCTGGCCCCGGTGCCACAGCCGATATCGAGCAGTTGCGTGACGGTTTGCGGAAGCTCGGCCACCAGCAGGTCGGCCATCGGCTGGAACAGACCATCGAGGATGGCCTGCTGGGCGACCCAGATCTGGCCGCCAGGGCCATTCCAGAGCGCATTCTGATCAACGGGGGATGTACTGGCCATGGCCTTGTCCTGCCGGGAAGTTGCCCATAGGTTGATGCTTGAAGGCGACTTGAGGTCAAGCCCATGCGTGAACTGGATATCGGCGAGGTGGTGAAGCGCAGCGGCGTGCCGGCCTCGACCCTGCGTTACTACGAGCAGCTCGGGTTGTTGCAGTCGCTGGGCCGTCGCGGCCTGCGCCGGCAGTACGACGATCAGGTGCTGGAGCGCCTGGCGTTGATCGGCCTTGGCCAGTCGGCCGGGTTGTCGCTGCAGCAGATCGGGTTGTCGCTGCCGCCTCAGCACGGATGCATTACGCTGGATCGCGAAGCCCTGCTGGCACAGGCCGATGTGCTGCAGCAGATCTCCCAGCTGCAGCGGGTGCGCCGTCATCTACAGCGCGCGGCGGCCTGCCCGGAAGCACAGGACGCGCGCCAGTGCGGTTCGTTCCGCAAGTTGTTGAGGGCCCAGCAGCGCCTGGCGGGTGGGTGAGAGAAGCGCATACACGCATGGCGTGGATCTACTGCACCACAACCTCGGTAGATCCACGCCATGCGTGGATGAATCAATCGCGGGTACTGACTTCCCAGGTGGCATGCAGCACGCCCGGCACGTGCTCCATCCGCGCCAGCACAACGTCCAGCTCATCGGCACTGACGGCGGTACTGACCAGCACCGCGATCACATCGGTGGGCGCGTCGGCATGCTCGACCACCTGCACATCACCGACCGGATACTGCGCCGCTTCCAGCGCATCGACCAGGCGTTCGCGTACACGTGGCACCGCTTCGGCATCCACACTCAGGCGCACCTCGTAGGTGGCCTCGGTGGCCGTCTCGTTGATCGGGATGCGGTTGATCGCATTCACCAGCGGCCGCAGCAGGGTGTTGCCGGCGATGATCAAGACCGTCAGCAGCACGCCTTCGGCCAACATGTCCGCGCCGGTGCAGCTACCGACCGCCGCCGAGCACCACAACGTGGCGGCGGTGTTCAGCCCGCGCACGTTCATGCCTTCCTTCATGATCACGCCGGCGCCGAGGAAGCCGACGCCGGAGACCACGTAGGAGATCACCCGCACCGCCTCGGCGCTGCCGGCGATGCGCATGCCCAGGTCGACGAAGGCAGCGGCGCCGACCGCCACCAGCACGTTGGTGCGCAGGCCGGCGGTGCGTTGCCGGTACTGGCGCTCGGCGCCGATCAGCGTGCCCAGCACGAAAGCGGCCAGCAGGCTGACCACGGTGTCGGCGAAGGGGCCGGCCTGGAAGGTTTCAATGAAGCGCATGGCCGGAGTCTACCCGGTCGAGGTGACAGTAGATCCACGCCATGCGTGGATTTCGAGGCGGCCAGAAACGACTTAATCCCCTCCGTCCCCTTTTTGCGGGGTCAGTCGGTGTCCTCGACGCGCTCGCCCATCAGTTCGCGCTGGCGCTTGTCCAGTTCCTCGGCGTAGCGCTTGCGTACGAAGGCTTCGGAGACCACGCCCAGCACCTGGCCGTCGGCAGCGACCACGGCCAGTTCGTCGGCCTGGGTGTGGTCGAAGCGCTGCATCACGGTGACCACGTCCGCGCTCGGCAACAGTGACACGTCGCGGTTTTCCGCCAGTTCGCCGATCATGGTTTCGGGCTTCACGCCGTCGCCGTACACGCGCGGAATCTGCACGATCCCGGCGTAATGGCCTTCGCTGTCGATCAGGATCACGCGGCTGCCCGAGCCCAGCGGGAAGCGCTGGCGGAAGGCGGCGGCATCGAGGTCGGCCGGGGCGGTGGCCACGCCCTTGCGCATCAACCGGCCGGCGTTGAGGTTCTGCACCCAGCCGACGTCGCGGGCGCTCTTGATGGTCTCGCCGCGCAGGTGCATGCGCCAGGTCGAGAACGAGTAGCCGAACCACTGCCGCACGAGCGTGCTGGAGACCAGCACCGCGCTCATCACCACGCTGGTCAGCAGGAAGTCGTGCGTGCCTTCCAGCACCAGCATGGCCATGGTCATCGGTGCGCCGACCACGGCGGCGGCCAGTGCGGCCATGCCGGCCAGTGCGGCCGAAGTTGCATCAATCACCGGCACGCCGGTGGCCATCGCCAGCAGGCCGGCGAACAACGCGCCGACCAGGGTGCCCATGAACAGCGAGGCGAAGAACAGGCCGCCACGGAAGCCGAAGCCCAGCGAGATGCCGGAGGCCAGGCACTTCAGGGTCAGCAGGCCGCCGATCCAGATCAGTGGCAGATGCGTGGTCAGGTCCAGGTGCAGCGCGCCATGGCCGGACGACAGCACCTGTGGGCTGGCCAGGGCCAGCGGAATCAGCAGCAGGCCGCCCACCACCGGCCGTCCCCACAGCGGCAACGGACTGCGCTTGACCGTGCCTTCGATCGAGGCAATCAGCCGCATCACCGCGATGCCGACCATCGCGCAGCAGCAGCCGAGCAGACCGTAGATGGCGTAGTCGGCGGCGCGGACATCAATCGTCGAGGCCGCCGGCAGCAGGTAGGCCTCGATGCCGGCCTGGTCGGCCACGAACGCGCCGGCCAGCGCGGCGACCGCGACCGGGGCGAGTGCGGCCGGGGTATAGGCGCCGATGACGATCTCGAAGGCGTAGAACGCACCGGCCAAGGGTGCACCGAAGGCGGCGGCGATGGCACCGGCGGCACCGGCGCCGACCAGGATGCGCACATCGTTGCGACGCAGGCGCATCACCCGGCCCAGCTGCGAGCCGCTGCCGGCGCCCATCTGGGTATAGGAGGCCTCCAGGCCGACCGAAGCGCCGCAGCCATTGGAAACCAGGGTCTGGGTCAGCACGATCAGGTTGTCGCGCATCGACATGCGGCCGCCATGCAGGGCGTTGGCTTCCACCGCATCCAGCAGGGGCCGCTTGAGCCGGGTCGCGGCCAGGCTGACCAGCCCGACCAGCAGGCCACCGAGCGGCAGTACCAGCAGCGCAGTCCAGGTCAGCGAGGGCAGGGAGCTCAGGCGCATGCCTTCGTCCAGCCCGTACAGGGTGCCCTGCAGCCAGCGTGCGATGCCGGATTGCAGCAGGGTCAGGTAGCCGGCGATCAGGCCGACCAGCAGGGCAAGCGCAATGAACCACAAGTCACTGCCACGCAGGCGCAGGCGCAGGCCCTGGAAGGCAGCATGCAGGCGCGATGGCGAAACAGGCAGTGACATGGTGGCGGCATGATACGCCGCCACCGTGATCGCCGCCGTCACTGCATCGGGTGGTTACCGGCTTAGAAGCGGTAGCGGCCCTGCACGTAGAAGGTGCGCGGCGCAGCCACCATGCGGCCGGCGTTGCCATCGACGTTGCGGGTGTACCAGCGCTTGTCGGCCAGGTTGTTGACGCCCAGCGCGATCTCGCTGTCACCCAGTCCCGGCACCTGCCAGGCCACCTGGGCATTCCACAGGCGCACGCCGGGCACGCGGCCCACGCGCGCATCGGCGCTCTCGGCCCAGGTGTTGGCCGCATCGGAGAACTGGCCGCTCTGGTGGGTGCTGGAGACATTGAAGGTCCAGCCGGCCAGTGCATAGCGTGCGCCGACGCTGTCGGTGTCGCGCGAGTAGAACGGCACGTCCAGGCCACGGTTGTCGCCGGACTGCTGGATCGCCTTGGTCCAGGTGTAGTTGGCGTACAGCTCCAGACCGGCCAGTGCGCTGTCTTCGGCGAAGCGGTACTCCAGCGCGCTTTCCACGCCCTTGTGGTCGGTGGCGCCGATGTTCTGGAAGGTTGGCGGGGTGATGCCCGGCACCTGCAGGATCTGGTTGTCGAAGCGCATCTTGAACACGGTCACTTCCGCGCGCAGTGCACCGTCCTGCCAGCGCGCACCGAGTTCGGTGGTCTTGGCGATTTCCGGATTCAGCGGGTTGCTGGCGGTCTGTGAGTTCAGCTGGATGTTCTGCACCGGCCCGAACGAGGTGGTGTAGTTGCCGAACACGGTCAGCTGCGGAGTCAGCAGGTAGGCGACGTTGATCGAGGGCAGCGCCTTGTCGTTGCGGCTGCTGAAGGTCGCCGCGCCACCCGCCTGGCGGCGGTCCATGTCGATCCACTCCATGCGCACGCCCGGGGTGATGCGCCACTGGCCGATCGCGATGCGGTCGTCGATGTAGAAGGAGTGGGCATCGGTGGCGTTGTCGAAGCGGGTGGTTGCACTGGCCGCGCCGGTGCGGCGGGTGACGGTGTAGCTGCGGTCGTTGCCACGCTCGCGCAGGAAGCGGTAGCCGGCGGTGATGTCGTGCACGCTGGCGCCCCAGTGCAGGCGCTGGGTGTAGCGCGGCTCGATGCCGAGCACGCGGTAGTCGCGCGGCTGCACGGTCAGCTGGGTATTGGCGGCGTTGATCAGCGAGCTGGCACGGCTGCTTTCGTTGTAATAGGCCAGCAGCTCGAACTCGCTGTTGGCCGACAGGGTGTTGGTGTAGCCCAGGTCGATGCCGGTGCGGTGGCCCTTCCAGAAGTCGGTGGGGCGGGTGTTCAGGAACGGGTCGGCCTCGTACTGGGCGCGGGTCAGGCCGCCCGGGGTCAGCGAGCGCACATCGTAGTAGGACAACTTGGCACGCAGTTCCTGCTGTTCGTCGATGGCATAGGCAAACTTCAGCGCCAGGTCGTTGAAGCGGTCATCGCTGCCCTGGCGCCAGCCGCGGCCGTCCTGGCCGGAGTACAGCAGGGCCGCGCCCAGGCCGTTGTCGCCGGTGCCGCCGAGGAAGGCGCTGTACTGGGTGCTGTCGCCGCCGCCGTGGTCGTAGGCGGTGTAGCGCACACCGGCTTCGCCGTGCAGGCCGGCCTCGGTGGGAATGGCGCGGGTGCTGAAGTTGATGATGCCGCCCACGTTCTGCGGGCCGTAGCGCACCGCGCCGCCACCGCGCACCACGTCGATCGATTCGATGTTGGACAGGCTGGTCGGCGCGAACGACAGCTGCGGCTGGCCATACGGCGCCACTGCCAGCGGCACGCCATCGAGCAGCACGGTCGAGCGCGGCGAGTAGCGCCCGGTCAGGCCGCGCACGCCGATGTTCAGCGAGACCGAACTGCCGGCGGTGCCGGAGTTGTCGGTGACCTGCACGCCGGGGATGCGGCGCATGGCATCGCCGATGCTGGCCGCGCCGCTGGCTTCGATGCGCTGACGGTCCACCACGGTGCGCGCGCCAGCGAAGCTCTTCACGCTGTCGTGCAGGCCGGTGCCCAGCCAGCTGCCGGAGACCTGGATGCTGTCCAGCGTGGTGGCGCCGTCCTGGGCGAAGGCGCTGACAGCCGGGAGCAGACACAGGGCGAGGGCGGCGGCCAGTGGCAGGCGGGCCGTTTGCGGGGCGTGGATGGGCATCGATGCAGGTCGTGGAAGGGCGTAAATGAGAATTATTGCTGATTCCATTCGCCAATGGAATGCGTCTCCGGTTCATGCTGATGGGCCGGTGGTAAAGTGGGTGATTGCTTCCTGACTCGCTGAGATCTGCCATGTCCCAAGCCGCTTTCTACCCCGTCGGAACCCCTGGCCAGCCGTGGGGAGCGGCGGAACGGGAGGCGTGGCGTGGCCGCCAGCAGCGCCTGCGTCGCTACGACGAGGAGGTGCTGCCGCGCATCGAAGCCCTGGCATCGCGCTTCGACAAGGTGGCCTATGGCCAGCTCGATTACGCCGGCGAGACCTACACCCTGTTCGCCCTGCGCAGCCGCGACTGGAACCCAGCGCTACCGGCCGCGCTGGTCACCGGTGGCGTGCATGGCTACGAGACCAGCGGCGTGATGGGCGCGCTGGAGTTTCTCGAAAAGCACGCTGCCGATTACGCCGGCAAGGCCAACCTGCTGGTGGCACCGTGCGTGAATCCGTGGGGCTTCGAGCGCATCAACCGCTGGAACTTCGATGCGATTGACCCGAACCGCAACTTCCGCGCCGATGGCCCGGCCCGCGAGTCGACCGCGCTGATCGAACTGATCGCACCGATCAAGGACCAGTTCGTACTGCACATCGACCTGCACGAAACCACCGACAGCGACGAGAGCGAGTTCCGCCCGGCGCTGGCCGCGCGTGATGGCAAGCCGTTCGAGCCGGGCCTGATTCCGGATGGTTTCTACCTGGTGGACGACAGTGAGGCCCCGCAGGCGGCCTTCCAGCAGGCGGTGATCGCCGCAGTGGAAAAGGTTACTCACATCGCGCCGGCCGACGACAAGGGCGAGATCATCGGTTCGCCGGTGGTGGCCCATGGCGTAATTGAGTACCCGCTGGTGAAGCTGGGCCTGTGCGCGGGCATTACCGGGGCGAAGTACACCACCACCACCGAAGTCTACCCGGACAGCCCGCGCGCGACCCCGCAGCAGTGCAACGACGCACAGGTGGCCGCAGTGTGCTCGGCGCTGGATTACGCGCTAGCGCACCGCTGATCGGTAGCGCCGGCCGCTGGCCGGCAACTGAAAAAGGGGACGGAGGGGATTAAGTCGTTTGTGCCACAAACGACTTAATCCCCTCCGTCCCCTTTTTCGGTTCACCCCAACGCGTCGGCCCACCAGAGTGCGGCTGGGCCTGGCGGCGCGTCGCGGCGCCACAGCAGGTCGCTGTGGATGCGCCGTGGCCAGCCGGGCAGCAGCAGTTCCACCAGCCGCCCGCGGTCGTAGCGCTGTACCAGTGCGCGCGGTAGCTCGGCCCAGCCGAGGCCGTCCTCGGCCATCTCCATCACCATCAGGTAATCGGTTGCGGTCCAGGCCAGGCCGGTGACCACGCGGGATTGATCGACTTCCGCGCTCAGGCGCACCTGTCTATGCCGCGCCAGCTGTGCGGCGGCGCGACGGCCAGCGCTGGCCAGCGGATGCTCGCGCGCCACATACACCGACAGTTCGCTGTGGTGCGCCAGCGGACGTGCCACCAGTCCGTCCGGATAGTGCTCCTGCCGTGGCAGCAGACCCAGCGCGGCGCGTCCGTTGCTCACCAGTTCCAGCACGTCCTCGCCCTCGGCATCCAGCCATTCCAGCTCGATCTCCGGGAATGCCTCGGCGAAGCGTTGCAACACCCGTTGTTCCGGGGCCAGTTGGTAGACGTCGGAGAATGCCACGGTCAAGCGCGGCTCGACCGGTGCGGCCAGGCGCACGCTCAACTGCTGCAGGCGGGCATCGGCAGCCAGGATTTCCTGCGCGTGCCCAACTACCTGGCGCCCGGCTTCGGTCAGCTGCGGGTAGCGCCCGCTGCGGTCGAACAGGCTCACGCCCAGGTCGGCTTCCAGGTGGGCGATGGCGGTGCTGACCGTCGATTGGGTCTTGCGCAGGCGTCGCGCCGCCGCCGAGAACGAGCCCAGCGCCGCGGCTTCCACGAAGGCCTGCAGGGATTCAGGGGAGTAGGGCACTGATCCATCGCTCCTGTCGATGGAATCCATTTTGATACCACCGTAAAAGGCGATGATACTGGCTTCCGTCGCCCCCGTCTGCGGGGCGTTCCGGACCCTCCACGCTCGGCGTGGATCCATTGATGAGGCGGCGTGGTCCCCGCCCTGCAAGGAGCTTCACATGTCCCGTACTGTTCCCGCCCGTGGCGCGCTGGTCGCCTGGGCCTGCCTGACCGTGGCGATCGTCGCCGAAGTGGTCGGCACCTCGTTCATGGCCCATGCCGCTCGCGATGGCGGCTGGACCGGCTACCTGATCATGGCCGGCGCGCTGGCGCTGTCCTACTTCTTCCTGGCGCAGTCGGTGCGCCGTATCGCCGTTGGCGTGGCCTATGCGGTCTGGGAAGGCCTCGGCCTGACCCTGCTGACCGTGGTCGGCCTCACCGTCTTTGGTGAAAGCCTGTCGCTGCAGCAACTGGCCGGCCTGGTGCTGGCGGTGGTCGGCATCGTCTGCGTCACCCTCGGGGAGGCGCACTGATGAATACCCTCGCTCTGTTTTTCGTGATCTGTTCTGCGCTGATCGACGTCGCCGCCAACATGATGGTGGCCAAGTCGGAAGGCTTCCGCCGCTGGCGCTGGGGCGTCGCCGCGATCGTCATGGTCTGGATCGCCTTCGCCCTGCTGGGACAGGCCGTGCGTTACATGGACCTGGCCACCGCCTATGCGATGTGGGGTGCGATCGGCGTGATCGGTACCGCCACCTGCGGCCGCCTGTTGTTCGGCAACCGCCTGCGTCCGATCGGCTGGGTCGGCATTGCGCTGGTCACTGTTGCAGTGCTGCTGCTGAGTACCGCGAAGTGATGCATCGTTGCGCCAACCAAGGTTGGCGCCTACCAGAACCATGGTTGGCACCTGCCAGCGCGTGAGCTGCCGCAGGCAAGCGCCCCGGGGAGGATATCTCCGGGGCGTTGCTGTTTCTGAAGCACTCAGAAGCGTGCGGTGAAGTTCAGCCGCGTGGTGCGCCCTGGGCCCGGCATCAGGCTCATCGCCAGCGTGTCCATGTAGTAGGTGTTGCGCAGGTTGCTGACCACCAGCTCCACTTCGCTGCGCGGCGTGAACTGCCAGCGCGCATAGAAGTCATAAATCGCGGTCGGCAGGTAGATGTTCTGCAGGCCGGTCGAGCCGGTGGTGTTCCAGGGCTTGTCCAGTTCGTGGGTGGGGCCGCTGTTGTAGGTGCGGCGGATGCCGGTATCCAGCCGCTTGTCGAACAGGCGGAAGCCCAGCGTGCTGTGAATCGAGTACTTCGGTGGGTTCTGCGCGTTGACGAACGAGGTGCCGAAGCCGCCGTCCACGCAGTCTGGCGTGGTGTCCAGCTTGCTCCACTTCGCATAGGGGTCTTCGCGCAGGCGCTTGGCGGTGGCCGCATCGCAGGTGCGCGCGCGCTGGTAGTAGCTGGCCGACAGGTCCAGGTAGGCGATGCCGGCGTCATAGCCGGACTGCAGCTCATAGCCGGACACGGTGTAATTGTCGACGTTGTCGACGTAGAACGCCCAGTTGCTGGAATCGAAGCGGCGGGTAATGGCATTGTCGATATCGTTCTTGAACCACGCCACCTTGAACGCCAGGCGGTCACCGTTGCGCCACAGGTCCTGCTTGAGCAGGCTGAAGCCGATGTCCCACGAGCGGTTCTTCTCGGGCTTCAGGTCGGCCACCGGTGCCGAGGTGCTGTTGCCCAGCGTCGACTCGAACAGGCTGGGCATCTTCCAGCCTTGCGCGTACTTCACGTAGAAGAACATGTCCTCGTCGAGGTTGAAGCGTGCTTCGGCATAGGGCGCGAAGCCGTGGCCGGAGCGCCGGATCGCCGGCTTGTAGCCCCAGGCAGTGGGAATCTGCTTGGTATAGAAGCCGTTGGCGCCGCGCGGATCGGGAATGAAGCCGTCGAAATCGTAGGCCTGGCCCAGCGTGCTGTCGCCATAGGGCGTAGCGCGCAGCGAGTCATAGGTGTAATTGCCCTGGGCATCCGGGTACCACTCCTTGTACCAGCCGGGCAGCAGCTGGCCGCCCTTGCTCAGGCGCGCGAAGGTGTAGCGCAGGTCGCGCGATTCACTGACGAAGGCCACGCGGTTGCGGTCGCGGGTGCGGTAGTCGGTGAAGCGGCTGCCCGCGGTCAGCGACAGCCAGTCCCACGGCTGCCATTGCAGCGAGGCGACGACGCTGGCCTCGCGGCGCGTG
Organism: Stenotrophomonas sp. FR024; assembly: GCF_047500745.2. Lineage (NCBI taxonomy): Bacteria > Pseudomonadati > Pseudomonadota > Gammaproteobacteria > Lysobacterales > Lysobacteraceae > Stenotrophomonas > Stenotrophomonas sp. FR024. Next base: position 121,431 of record NZ_JAXAXM020000011.1, on the reverse strand, counting down.
CCCGAGCGCAGGTAGCGGTTGTTGTTGAAATCCACCGGCAGCACCGGTGAGTTGGGCGCGGTGTCCTCGTGCTGGAAGGAGGCGCCATAGCGCAGCGTCCAGTCGCCCAGATCATTGCTGAAGCGCGTGGTGTTGCTGCTGTCCACGCCCCAGCGCTGGGTCTTCACGTCCGACTGCAGTCCCGGGCCATAGGTCTCGCCCAGCGTGTCGGGCATCTGGTCGTTGGGCACGTCCTTGAACAGCGGCGTGTTGGCGATGTTGCTGTTGAACATGCGGCTGGTGGCGGTGGTGAACCACAGCGTGCTGCTCAGGTCCAGCCACGGATGCGCCTCGGGCCGGTAGCGATGGCGCAGCGAGGTGGCGTTGACCCGCATTTTTCCCGGCTCGAACTGGAACATGGTGTTGGCCTTGTCCACGTAGGTCACCCATTCGTTGGACTCGCCCACGCGTCCGATCGCCGACGGCATGATCTCGCCGAAGCTGGAGTTGAAGTAGCGATGGCTCAGCTCCAACCGCTGGTCCGGACTGGGCGTCCAGGTGAATTTAAGCAGTGCGGATTCGTTGTCGGTATGCGTGTTGAGCACTTCATCGCCCGGATGGAAGAGCTTGGACACCGCCTGGTTGGACATGCCGGTACCGCCGCTGGACAGGTGCTGGTTGTCGTAGCGATGCGCGCCGTTGCTGCCGGCGAAGAAGTTGCCCTGGCGGCGCCGCGCATAGGCCGCGACCAGCTGCCAGTCTTGGCCACGCTGGGCGAAGGCCACGCTGCCATTCCAGTCGCGCGGGTCGCGCAGGCTGTTGCGGTTGTCGCTGCCGCGCGCGATCTGCTTGAAGGTGCGGGTGCGGTCGATGCTGTTGTCGGCCACACCGCCGCGCACGCGCAGGCCCCAGGTCTGGCCATCGTCGAGGATGTCATCGACCTTCAGCGTCTCCATGTAGACCACGCCGCCGATCGCGCTGGCGGCGTTGGCGGCCAGGCTCGGCCCCTTCTCGATGCTGATCGCGCTGATCAGGTCCGGGTCGAGATAACTGCGCTGCTGCACGCCGGCATAGCCGCGGTACACGTCGATGGCCTGCTGGCCGCCGTCGATGATCACCGGCACCCGGTTCTGGCCCTGCAGGCCGCGGATGTTGACGTCCAGCGCACCGCCGTTGCGAACGTCAGCGGTGTGCACGCCCACCGCACCGGCCAGCACGTCGCCGATCGACTGGCCGCGGAAGCGTTCCAGTTGCTGATGGTCCAGGTGCACGCGGGAGCCGCTGTCACGGTAGACCGCGTCCGCATCGGCCAGCCCCCACGGTGAAGCGCCTTCGCCGGCCTGGCCAGCCACGCGCAGGGTGCCGATCTGGCGTACCCCGGCTTCAGCGGTGGGTGCCGCCTGCAGCACCACACCGCTGGCATCACGCTGGAAGGCCAGGCCGGTGCCGGCCAGCAGCTGCGCCAATGCGGCGTCAGTACCGAGCGTGGCCTGCACGCCGCTGCTGTGGCGGCCGCGGGTCAGGCGTGCGTCGGCGGCGATGGACAGGCCCGATTGCTGGCCGAACGCGGTCAGGGCCTGGTCGAGCGGGCCGGGCGCAATCTGCCAGCGGACCGCGGCGGTCTCCTGTGCATGGACCGAGGCCGGCAGCAGGCACGGGGAGGCCATGACCAGGCACAGCGCGATGGCCAGGGGGCGAGGGGAGGGGCAGGGCAGTTTCATGGGGGCGGCAACATCCGCAATGGGTTCCCTTGTAGTGCCCGGTGAGCGCGCAGAAAGGGAACCGCGATTTCAAAGCGGACGCACGACGGTCCACCACGGCCAGCGCTGCTCGACACGGATCGGCAGGGCGCGGGCCAGCAGATGCAGCGCCTGGGTGCTGTCCAGGCGTGGCAGTACTGCCGTGACTTTCAATGCGGCGAGCGCCGGATCACAGCCAAGATGGCCCTGATGGTGGCGGGCCAGCTCATCGATGACGCGGATCAAAGGCGTGTCCTGTACCTGCAGTCGTCCGTCCTGCCAGTCACCGCGCAGAGGATCGGCAGCGACCGTTGTGAGCCCGCCCATCGGGCCGATCCGCACCGCGCCTCCGGCAGCCACATCCAGCGCCGCACCGAACATCGGCAGGCAGCGCACCACGCCCTCGAACACATCCAGCCGGCTGCCCTGCGCCTCACGACCGACCGCGAAGCGGGTGCCGATCGGCTGCAGGCGTGCGCCCGGCACATGCACGGTCAACGGCTGGCCGGCGAACGCAGGGTGATGGCCGGTCTGCAGCAGCAGCTCGCCACGCAGCAGATGCAGGGCGCGGCGGCCGCTGCCGATGTCGATGGTGACTTCGCTGTCCGCGTTGAGCCACAACTGGCTGCCATCAATCAGCCTCCAGTGCCCGGTGCGCCCGGCAACGGTGCGCTGCGTCTGCAGGCCGCGTTGCGCCTGCAGGCCATGCAGGCCCAGCAGTGAAACCGCGCCGATGCCAAGTGCACCACCGAGGCTGCGCAGAGCCTGCCGGCGACGACGGCCTGCGGCATCCAGCGCGGTGGCGGCGGCCGGCGCCGACAGGGGCGCAAAGGACTGCCAGACCGACTCGACCCGACGCCACGCATCGGCGTGGCCGGCATCAGCCTGCAGCCATGCGCGCCAGCGGTACTGCTCGTCATCAGTCCAGCCCTGCTCGCGCAGCGCGAACCACTCTGCCGCCTGCTCCAGGGCCGGGCCAGCCAATGCCGCACTCATGCCGCCGCGTCGCCGGACAGGCGCAGGCAATGCAGCATCGCCTGCGCCATGTACTTCTTGACCATGCGCTCGGACACGCCCAGTTGTTGGCCGATCTCCGCATAGCCCAGGCCAGATAGTCGTGCCAGCAGGAACGCACGGCGTGGCCGCTCGGCCAGGCCGGACAGCATGTCGGCGATGGCATGCAGCAGCTGCAACGCCTGCGTGCGTTCTTCCGCCGATGGATGCACCGGCTCCGGCTGCGCGGCCAAGGCCGTCAGGTAGGCGCGCTCCAGATCCGCGCGCTGCCAGTGGTTGACCAGCAGGGCGTGCGCGATGGTGCTGAGGTAAGCGCGCGGCAGGCGCAGTTCGGACGGATCGACGCGACGGCTGAGCAGGCGCAGGAAGGTGTCCTGGGTCAGGTCGGCAGCGCAGTCGGCGTTGTGGGTGCGGCGGCGCAGCCAGCCCAGCAGCCAGCCATGGTGTTCGCGGTAGAACCCCGCCAGCGCGGTGCTGGAGGCGGCGGGCACGGCCATCGGCATCGATCATTAATGAGAATGATTCCCATTATAGGGTGATCGAGCGGTGTACGACAAACCCTGCGCACTTGGCAGCAGGCCGGAGGCGTGCATTTGCGATGCCCGCCGCGCTCGCCGACACTGCGGTCTTTCCACAAGGAGTGCCCGCATGTTCAGTCACATCACCGTCGGAACGAACGATATGGACGTCGCGCATCGCTTCTACGATGCCGTGTTCACCGCATTGGGCGCCCGTCCGGGTGTCTTCGATGACAAGGGGCGGCTGGTGTACTTCAAGGACGGCCGCATGTTCATCGTCACCGCACCGATCGATGGGCAGCCGGCGTGCCATGCCAACGGCGGCACGATTGGTTTCACCCTCGACAGCGCCGAGGCGGTGCGTGGCTGGCAGGATGCGGGCGTAAGCCACGGTGGCACCGCCATCGAAGACCCGGCCGGCATCCGCAACATGGCCGGGCGGCAGCTGTTCCTGGCCTACCTGCGCGACCCGGATGGCAACAAGCTGTGCGCGGTGCATGTGATGTCGTGATTGGACAGTACGCGCGTGGCCGCGATGCACGCGGTCCGCGCGCGGCTGCGCTCGCAGGCACGCTTCGGCGCGCGCGTGATAGCACGGAATGGTGGGCCGGGCCTGTGACCGCAGGCCGCAACTTCATGCTCTGTCCACTGCGGTTCAGCCAGAATCGGTCGGCTAACCCTTTGATCTACCGGAGAACGCCGCCCCATGGAAGTACTGGAGCCGCAACAATCCCCGGTGCGCACCCTCCGACCTGTGTTCGCCTTCGCGGCGATCGTTGTCGTGGCGTTCGCGCTGTTTGTCAGCCTGTTCCCGCTCGGTGCGGGCCGCCTTCTGGTCAAGGCGCAGGACTGGGCCGCACTCAATGTCGGCTGGTACTACCTGCTGGCGATGACCCTGTACCTGGTGTTCGTGGTCGGCGTGGCGCTGTCCAAGTACGGTGGCATCAAGCTCGGCGCCGACCATGACGAGCCGGAGTTCAGCTACCTTTCCTGGGCCGGCATGCTGTTCGCCGCCGGCATCAGCATCACCCTGTTCTTCTTCTGCGTTTCCGAACCGCTGACCCACTACCTGCAGCCGCCGCAGGGCGATCCGGCGGCCGGCGAGGCCGGCGCGCGCCAGGCCATGCAGCTGCTGTTCCTGCACTGGGGCCTGCATGGCTGGGGCGTGTTCGCACTCGCGGCGATGGCGATGGCCTACTTCGCCTACCGCCACAACCTGCCGCTGGCCCTGCGTTCGGCGCTGTACCCGCTGATCGGCAAGCGCATCAATGGCCCGATCGGCTATACCGTGGATGCGCTGGGCATTGTCGCCACCGTGTTCGGCATCGGCGCCGACATGGGCTTCGGCGTGCTGCACCTCAACGCTGGCCTGTCGCACCTGTTCAACATCCCGCACTCCAACCTGGTGCAGATCATCCTGGTGGTCAGCATGATGGGCGCGGCGGTGGCCGTGGCCGTTTCAGGCGTGGAGAAGGGCGTGCGCTGGATGGCCAACATCAACATGCTGCTGGCGATCGCGCTGGTGCTGTTCATGCTGTGCGCCGGCCCTACCCAGTATCTGCTCAGCACGCTGATGCAGAACCTGGGCGACTACCTCGGCAGCGTGGTCGGCAAGAGTTTCGACGTGTACGCCTATGGCGGCCGACCGGAATGGCTGGGCGGCTGGACGGTGTTCTACTGGGCCTGGTGGATCGGCTGGGCGCCGTTCGTCGGCCTGTTCATCGCCCGCATCTCGCGTGGCCGCACCATCCGCGAATTCGTGTTCGGCGTGCTGCTGATCCCGCTCGGCTTCACCTTGGCGTGGCTGTCGATCTTCGGCAACAGTGCACTGGACCAGGTGCTGCACCATGGCCAGCAGCAACTGGCGCAACTGGCGGTAGATGATCCACCCACCGTGCTGTATGCCCTGCTGGATGGGTATCCGTGGAGCAAGGCGGTGATCGCGGTGACGGTGTTCGTCAGTTTCATTTTCTTCGTGACATCGGCTGACTCCGGCGCGGTGGTGCTGTCCACGTTGTCCTCGCATGGCGGGGCGCCGGAGGATGATGGCCCGCGTTGGCTGCGTGTGTTCTGGGGCACGGTGATCGCGGTGCTGACCGCCGGGTTGCTGCTGGCCGGCAGCATCGATGCGCTGAAATCGGCGGTGGTGCTGGCGTCGCTGCCGTTTTCGGCGGTGTTGTTGCTGATGATGTGGGGCCTGACCCGCGCCTTCAGTGACGAATCGCATCGCAAGCGCGCGCTGCAGTACCGTCCCTCGCCGCTGATCGGTGACGACCGCCACCACCAGGGCTGGCGCCAGCGCCTGAGCCAGGCCATGCACTTCCCGGTGCGCGACCAGGTCTACCGCTTCATGGACGACACCGTGAAGCCAGCGATGGAGGCGGTGGCCGAACAGCTGCGCGGGCAGGGCTGGGACGTGGCGACGCGCTTCGAGGCTGGCGACATGGAGTTGACGGTGAATCACGGCGAGCAGCAGGACTTCCTGTACCGGGTGATCCTGAGCGGCTACCTGACCCCGTCGTTCGCCGCGCAGCAGCTGCGCAACCAGCGCTACTACCGCGCTGAAGTGCACCTGTTCGAAGGCAGCCAGGACTACGACCTGGTCGGCTACAGCCGCAAGCAGATCATCAACGACATCATCAGCCAGTACGAACGGCACCTGCAGTTCCTGCACCTGAGCCGCTGATGCACGACCGCCGGGCTGGCCCCGGCGGTCAGTGGTAGTGCCGGCCGCTGGCCGGCAGCACAATTGGGGCGGCGCATCACCGCCGCCCCGATATCGCATCAGAACCGGTAGCGCGCCCCCAGCGAGACGAACTGCCCGCGCAGGTTGTACTGGCTGATGTCGAAACCGTTGGAGCCACCGGCCGGGTCGAACGGCGGGTCCTTGTCGGTCAGGTTCAGCACCGACAGCGACAACGTGGTGTGGGGAATACCTTCGTACGCCACGTACAGGTCCAGCTGGTGATACGGCTTGATGCGGTCACGCAGCCCCGGGTTGCTGGTGGCCGTCGCCACGCGCTGGTCGTAGCCACTCACGTACTGCAGGCTCAGCGTGCTGCTCCAGTCGCCCACCGCCCAGTTCAGCGAGGTGGTGCCGCGGGTGCGCGGCAGTGCGCCGTGGCGGTTGTTGCCGGCCCCGTCATAGGGCGCCTGGCCGGCCACCAGCGGCTGCTTGAAGCTGAGCAGGTGGGTCCAGCTGCCGGCGACGGTGAAGTTGCCCCAACCGTCGGTGCGGAAGGTACGGCTGGCGTCCAGGTCCAGCCCCGAGGTGGTCAGTTCGCCCTGGTTGGCGTACTGGTTGGTGATGAATTGGATGCGTCCGTTCTCGCGTTGTACGCGGCCCGGGAACAGGGTCGGGTTGTCGACGATGAACTGCGCACTGTCCGGCTTGACCAGGTTGTCCTGTTCGATGCGGTACCAGTCCAGGCCGATGCTGGTATCGCCATCCGGCGACCACACCGCACCCACGTTGAAGTTACGCGAGCGCTCGGCCTTCAGGTCCGGGTTGCCGGTGCGGATGTTGGTCACGCCGCGGCTGCCACCCGGTTGCAGTGGGTCGAACGGATCGATCACCGAGCCGTAGCTGACGGTCTGGCCCGGCGCGATCTCCGGCAGCGACGGCGCACGGAAGCCACGCGAGAACGAGCCGCGCAGCAGCAGGCTGTCCAGCGGCTGCCAGCGCAATGCCACCTTCGGCGAGAACGCCTTGCCGAAGTCATCGTAGCGGTCGCCGCGACCGGCCAGCTGCAGTTCCAGCGTGCGGTGCAGCGGGACGCTCAGTTCGGCGTAGGCGGCACTGACCTGGCGCTCGCCGTTGACCACGTTGATGGCCGGGCGCAGCTCGGTACCCGACAGCACCTGTGCGCTGGTGCGCGCATCCAATGATTCCTTGCGGAACTCGGCGCCCCAGGCGAAGCCGACTGCACCGGCCGGCAGCTCCCACAGCGTGGTCGACGCCTTTACGTTCAACGAGTGCAGCTTGTACCAGCCCGGACGCTTGGTCTGCAGGCGCAGTGCATCCAGCGCCCCCGGCGTGCTGGACGGGTTGAGGAAGTTGTAGCTGCCATCGCGCAGGATCTGCTCGAAGGCGTAGCGGTTGACGAAGTTGTCGACGTACTCGCGCTGTGCACTCTGCGAGGTCAGCGCTGCCACTTCCCAGTCCCAGCGCTCGCCACTGCCACGCACCCCGGCCAGGGCACGGTAGAACACCTGGGTGTTGTCCTTCAGGCGCGGGCCGAGATCGTAGAAGGTGTACTCGAACGGCAGCGGCGTGCTGCCCGGGTTGTTCGGGTGGCCGACCGGCAGCACCGGCGGCACATCGATCAGGGTGCCGGTGGCCGGGTTGTAGGCACGCAGGCCCGGCCCGACGGTCAGTGGCGCGCTGAAGATCTGGTCGGCCTTGTTGTGGCTGTACAGCACATCGGCAAACGCTTCGACGCTGTCATTGAAGCGGTAGGTCGCACTCAGCGACGCCTGCAGGCGCTCGGCGCCGGGCTGCAGGGTCTTGAACGGCTGCGCATTGAAGGCGCAGGCCTGGCCGGGCAGGGTGCTGCCGAAGTCGCTGTACGGGCGCAGCTGGCTGCCGTCGGGGCAGTTGGCGAACGGCTGCGGTGCACGGGGGTTGCTCAGCCAGTTGCCACCGGCAGTGGACCAGCCGGCCAGGCGGCCACCGGGCTTGTCGCGGAAGTCACCACTGCGGGTATAGGCGCGGTCATCGCCATCAAGGCGGTCGCGCTTGAGCAGGTCAAGCCCGAACAGCACGTTCCAGCCCTGCTGTTCCAGATCACCGAAGCCGGCCAGCAGGTTGGCCTTGCGTTCGTTCAGGCCGCCCTGGGTGGCGGTGCCGAAGCCGCCGCCGACTTCCACGCCCTGGAAGTTCTTGCGCAGGATGATGTTGATGACGCCGGCGATGGCGTCGGAGCCGTACACCGCCGAGGCACCGTCCTTCAGCACTTCGATGCGCTCGACCGCACTGATCGGCAGCGCATTGAGGTCGACGAAGGTGTCCTGGGTGTTGAGCGCGAAGCCGAAGTTGGAGACGCGGTAGCCGTTGACCAGCACCAGCGTGTTCTTCGGTGACAGGCCGCGCAGGCCGATTGATGCAGAACCGGCGGCGAAGCTGCCGGTGTACTGCTCGTCGAAGCTGTTGCCGGCATTGGCCGACAGGTTGCGCAGCACGTCGGTGAGGGTGGAACGACCGGTCTGTTCGATCTGTTCGCGGCTCACGATCTGCACCGGGTTGGGCCCGGCGGTATCGCTGCGCTTGATGTTGGAGCCGGTCACCAGCACGGTGCCGAGGGTGGTGCTGTCCTTGCCGGTGTCGGCGGTTTCAGCGGCGCCGGCAGTGCCGGCGGTGAGTCCCAGCGCGATCGCGCCGGCAAGCAGGTTCAGGGTGGTGCGGTACATGGAAGCGACAACGCCGAACGGGGGAGGAGCCGTCAGTACCGCACGCAGCCACGTGCGCCTTCCAATGACGAAAGCGCATTCAGTTATACATCACAGGTTCTTAACGAAAGTCTGTGGCCTCGGTGGGGCGGTCTGTGCTTCGGTGGGTGCGGACCGTTGGTCCGCACTCCTGCTGCGGGTCAGATCCCTTTCCAACGGAAAGGGATCCGACCCCGGTTGTCCGGCCATCAAGGCCGCAGCAGCACCTTGCCGTTGCGTCCCGAACCCGCACCGGCCTTTGCCGCCTGGGCGATGTCGTCCAGTGCGAAGATCTGCTCCACCGGCAGGGTCAGTTCGCCGCTCGCCGCGCGCTTCAGCAGTTCGCCAACCAGCCGGCGCTTGTCCTCCACCGCCATCGCCTGGCTGACCTTGCTGCCCCAGAAACCCTTCACCGTGGCTTCCTTGTAGATCAGGCCGCCGGCGGGAATGCGCATGGGTTCGCCGCTCATCACACCGAACGACACCAGGGTGCCGTGGTGGCCAAGCAGGTCGACCAGATCGCCGCTGGCGTCGCCGCCAATGGAATCCACCGCGGCCGCGGCCTGTGCTTCGCCGGTCGCCTCACGCACGCGATCCTTCCAGCCGTCCACCGAGGTGTCGAACACATGATCGATGCCCAGCGCCTGCAACTGTGCGACCGCATCGGCATTGCGCACCAGGTTGGCCACATGCACGCCACGCGCCCGCGCCAGCATCGCCAGCGATTTGCCCACCGCGCCGTTGGCAGTGTTCTGCACGACCCACTGGCCCGCCTCGACGTGCAGGAACTCCAGCAGCATCAGCGCGCTCAGCGGCATCGCGATCAACTGTGCGGCCATTTCGTCGGGGATCGCCTCCGGCATCGGAATCACCATGCGTTCCGGTGCGATGAAGGCCTCGGCCCAGGTGCCGTGCACCGATGCGGCGGCCACCCGCTGGCCGATCTGCAGGCCGTCGACGCCGTCGCCGAGTGCATCGACCACGCCCAGTGCTTCACTGCCACCGATCGCCGGCAGCGTTGGCTTGTAGCCATACAGGCCGCGCACGGTCAGCAGGTCGTGGTTGTGGATCGAGGCCAGCACGGTGCGGATGCGCACCTCGCCGGGGCCGGGCTCGGGCAAGGCGGCATCGGCAATGGCAAGGACGTCGGCCGGGTCGCCGAAGGAGGGGTACTGGGCAGCGCGCATGGGCGGTGTTCCGGGGAAAGTTGATGTTGTACCGAACTGGGGACGCAGGCGTTGTCGACAAGGCGCCGCAGGTGCAACACGGCATCCTGCGACTGATCGTCGCGACATGTGTTGATTACCGCATCTTGTGTTGACGGGCTGGAATATCCCCACTATGTTGTGTCCGTCACTCCCGGTCAGCCGCCGCCGCCGGACATGCAGCAAACGTCCCGCGGCCCGCCCCTGAAGGCTTGCCGTGTCGACGCGGCCGCCATCGAGCGGACCCAGATCGCCCCCACGGCCCGGATACCGGCCGCAGGCGCAGGCTGTTGCCGACGATCTGGTGTTCCCGCGCTTTGGCATCCCACCCCGACCGCCCCGTGCGCCGGTATCGCGTGCAGGGCCGCCATGGCATCGACCGCCAACGCGCGTGCGAGCCTGGAGTTTCACCACCATGACCGACAGTACCTTCCGCGTGGCCGATCTGGCCGGCGCCGGCGACGCCTTGCGCGCCGGTGGCGAGCGCGTGCCGACCTGGATCACCAAGGAGGCCGGCAACCGTCGCCTGCCGTTCGAGGCCGAGCGCCTGCAGCGCAGCATCGATGCCGTGCATGCCGAGTTCCCGCAGCTGGATGTGAGCGACTACCGCCGCGTGGTGCAGGCGATGGTCGAACGCAAACCGAGCATCAGCGCCGATGACCTGGTCGATCTGCTGATCCGCGAGGCCGAGTCGCGGGTGGACCTGGTCGCGCCGGAGTGGGAACAGTTTGCCGCGCGCATCTACCTGCGCCGCCTGTACAAGCGCGCCAGCCGCAACCGCTTCTACGACGTTGGACTGAAGTACGGTTCCTACGTGGGCCTGCAGGAAAGCCTGGCCGACCGCGGCATCTACAGCAACGACATCCTGCGCTGCTATTCCAAGGAAGAGCTGCAGCAGGCCGGCGAGATGATCGACCCGGAACGGGACCGCCTGTTCGCCTACAACGGCCTGTACCTGCTGGCCACGCGCTACCTGGCCAGCGACCGCAGCCGCGAGGTCTATGAACTGCCGCAGGAGCGCTGGCTGACCATCGCGCTGTACCTGATGCAGGAGGAAAAGCCGCGCGAGCGGCGCATGCAGCTGGTCGGTGAGGCGTACTGGGCGCTGTCGAACCTGTACATGACGGTGGCCACACCGACCCTGGCCAATGCCGGCAAGGTGGGCGGGCAGTTGTCGAGCTGCTTCATCGACACGGTGGACGACAGCCTGCAGGGCATCTATGACTCCAACACCGATATCGCCCGTGTTTCGAAACACGGCGGCGGCGTTGGTGCCTATCTGGGCTATGTGCGCAGCAGCGGCGCGCCGATCCGTGGCGTGGCCAATTCCTCCGGTGGCGTGGTGCCGTGGATCAAGCAGCTCAACAACACGGCGGTGTCGGTTGATCAGCTCGGCCAGCGCAAGGGTGCAGTGGCGGTGTACCTGGACATCTGGCACCGCGATATCGAAGCCTTCATGGACCTGCGCCTCAACAACGGCGACCAGCGCCTGCGCGCGCACGATGTGTTCACCTCGGTGTGCGTGCCCGACCTGTTCATGGAAGCGGTCGAACGTCGCGCCGACTGGTACCTGTTCGACCCGCACGAGGTGAAGCAGGCCAAGGGCTGGTACCTGCAGGACTTCTACGACGAGAAGCGTGGTTCTGGCAGCTTCCGTGACCGCTACGCCGAGCTGGTGGCCGATGAGCGCATCAGCCGCCGCACGGTGAAGGCCATCGATCTGTTCAAGCGGATCATGCTCAGCCAGCTGGAGACCGGCAACCCGTTCCTGTTCTACCGCGACGAGGTCAACCGCCGGAACCCGAACAAGCACGCGGGCATGATCTATTCCAGCAACCTGTGCACCGAGATCCTGCAGAACATGAGCCCGACGCGGATGATCCAGGAGATCGTCAGCGGCGACCAGATCGTGACTACGCGCCGCGCCGGTGACTTCGTGGTCTGCAACCTGTCCTCGATCAACCTCGGACGTGCGATCAGTGCGCCGGATGACCTGCTGGCCACCGACGTGCTGGAGCGCCTGATCCCGATCCAGGTGCGCATGCTCGACAACGTGATCGACCTCAATGCGCTGCCGGTGCCGCAGGCCACCATCACCAACCGCAAATACCGCGCCATCGGCCTGGGCACCTTCGGCTGGCACCATCTGCTGGCGCAGCAGGCGATCCAATGGGAATCGCCGGATGCCGAAGCGCTGGCCGACCGCCTCTACGAGCGCATCAACTTCCTGACCATCCAGGCCAGCGCGCAGCTGGCGAAGGAGAAAGGCAGCTACCCGATGTTCACCGGCAGCGACTGGCACAACGGCCGCTACTTCAGTGACCGCGACTACAGCGGCGCGGCCTGGGACAGCCTGGCCCGCGAGGTCGCCACGCACGGCCTGCGCAACGGCTGGCTGCTGGCGGTGGCACCGAACATGAGCACCGCGCAGATTGCCGGTTCCACCGCCTCCATCGACCCGATCTACAGCGCGTTCTACTACGAGGAAAAGAAGGATTTCCGGCGTCCGGTGGCCGCTCCGGGTTTGTCGCTGGAGACCTGGCCGTACTACGAGAAGGGTGCCTACAAGGTCGACCAGTTCGCCAGCGTGCGCCAGAACGCGCGCCGCCAGCGCCACGTCGACCAGTCGATCAGCTTCAACATGTACGTGCCTAGCACGATCCGCGCCAGCACGCTGCTGGAGCTGCACCTGAGCGCATGGCGCGAAGGCCTGAAGACCACCTACTACGTGCGTTCCAACGACATCGACATCAGCGAATGCGAGTGGTGCTCCAGCTGACCGCCGGCGACCCACGGTAGTGCCGGCCGCTGGCCGGCAACCCCGCGATCCACGGTAGTGCCGGCCGCTGGCCGGCAACACGATAGAACGAGAACGAAGGCAGAAACCCATGGCAACCCCCCTCGACCGCATCAAGATCCTCGAACCGCGCCATCCCAACCGCAGCACCGGCATCATCAACGGCTGCACCAGCGGCATCCTCAACTGGAACGACATTCCTTACCCGTCGTTCTATCGGGCCTACAAGGAGCTGTCGACCAACTTCTGGATTCCCGACGAGGTCGACATGAAGCTCGATGCCCGCCAGTACGGCGAGCTCAACGCGCGTGAGAAGAACGCCTACGACTCCATCATCGGCCTGCTGGCCACGCTCGACTCACCGCAGACCCGCTTCATCTACAACGTGGCCGAGTACATCACCGATCCCGCCGCGCATGCCAATGCAGCGATCATCGGCCAGCAGGAAGTGATCCACAACGAGAGCTACAGCTACGTGCTGGCCTCGATCACCGACCTGCCGAACCAGAACCGCATCTTCGAGATCGCCCGCACCCACCCGACCATCATCAAGCGCAACGCACCTATCATGGGCGCGTATGACGACTTCATGCGCGAGAAGACCGCCGAGACCCTGCTGAAGTCGCTGATCCAGTCCTCGATCCTGGAAGGCATCAACTTCTATTCCGGTTTCGCCTACTTCTACAACATGGTGCGGCAGAACCGCATGAACGGCACCGGCAAGATCATCAGCTTCATCAACCGCGACGAGCTGGCGCATACCAAGTTCATCAGCGAGTTGATCCGCGCCATCATCGGCGAGAACCCGGAGCTTCAGACCAACGAGCTGACCGCCTACGTGCACCAATCGTTCGAGCACGCCATCGAGCTGGAGACGCAATGGTCGTCGGAGGTGCTGGACGGTATTGACGGCATCGACGTGGACGAGATGGTGCGCTACGTGAAGTACCGCGCCAACAAGATGGCCGGCATGCTCGGCATCGAACGCCTGTACAGCGACACCACCGACAATGTGATGCCGTGGATCAAGGCCTACGCCGACAACTTCACCGAAACCAAGACCGACTTCTTCGAGATGCGCAATGCAAGTTACAAGAAGACCAACGTCGACAACGGCTTCGACGACCTCTGAGCCCAGCGAAGCGCTGAGCATTCTGCTGGTGGTCGCCTCCTTGAGCGGCAACACCCGAGAGCTCGGCCGGCAGATCGCCGAGCGCTGCCGCGCTGCAGGTCACGCCGTGCACTGGCACGAGGCCGACGACCTGCGGCAGGCGCCGCCGCTGGCCGCCGGCGAGGCCGATCTGGTCCTGCTGGGCTGCTGGACCGACAACGCCGGCCGCACGCCGGCGGAGATGAAGGCGTGGGTGGCCGGCATTGCCGAGCGCGGCGAGCGGCCACGGCAGCTGGCGGTGTTCGGCACCGGCGAAACGCAGTGGGGGCAGGAGTACTACTGCGGTGCCGTGCACCGGCTGATCCGCTACTTCCGCAGCGACTACCCGCCGCTGGAGATCGAACAGATGCCGCATGGCGTTCGCCATGCCGCGGCCATCGAGGCCTGGACCGACGCGGTCCTGGCCCATTACTGGAGCAACACCGATGCAGATCATCGACGCCACCACGCCTGAGCAGTTCCAGCAGCTGCTGGCCGAACATCCGCGGGTGCTGGTGGATTTCCACAAGGACCAGTGCCCAGGGTGCCGGATGCTGGAGATGTCGCTGCACCGCGTGGCGACCAGCAGTGCAGGGCAGGGCATCACCCTGCTGCGCGTGCAGCTGGAAGTGCTGGGTGAAGCGTTCTTCAGGGGACTGGGGTTGCGGCAGACGCCGACGCTGTCCCTGTTCCGTGACGGCGACGAACGCACCCGCCTGGCCGGGTTCCAGTCGCCGCAGCAGATTGAAGCCGCCATTGCGCTGTATCTGTAGAGTCGAGCGATGCTCGACTGCTGTTCGCGCGGTGATGGAATGAGTCGAGCATGGCTCGACTCTACAAAGGCATCCACGCATGGCGTGGATCTACTTGGGGCAGGACCGAGCCCGGCGTTTGGCATTACCCGCCGCTGAAGGTATCCACCAGCAGCTTCACGTTCAGCACCACGATCACCAGCGCGATCACCCAGGCGATGCCGCCCAGCCAGCGCGGGGCCACCAGCGCGCCCATCGTCACTTTGTCGGTCACGATCCGCACCAGCGGAATGATCGCGAACGGCAGCTGCATCGACAGCACCACCTGGCTCAGCACCAGCAGCTTTACCGCGCCCTGGTCGCCAAACAGCATGATCACCACCACCACCGGAATGATCGCCAGCGCCCGCGTGATCAGCCGACGCAGCCACGGCGGCAGACGCAGGTGCAGGAAGCCTTCCATCACGATCTGGCCGGCCAGCGTGGCGGTCACCGTTGAATTCAGGCCCGAGGCCAACAGGGCAATCGCAAACAGTGTCGCCGCCGCGCCTACGCCGAGCATCGGCGCCAGCAGCTGGTGCGCCTGCTCGATGTCTTCCACATCAAATCGGCCATTGGCATGGAACACCGCCGCCGCCAGGATCAGGATGCTGGCGTTGATGAACAGTGCCAGGGTCAGTGCAAGGGTGCTGTCGGTCACCGCCCAGCGCAGCGCGCTGCGTCGGCCCTCATCGGTGCGCGGGTAGGCACGGGTCTGCACGATGGACGAGTGCAGATAGAGATTGTGCGGCATCACCGTGGCACCAATGATGCCGATGGCGATGTACAGCGCGTGCGGATCAGTTACCACCTGCGCGCGCGGGATGAAGCCGCCCAGCACTTCCATCACCGGCGGTGCAGCCAGCGCGATCTGCACCACGAAGCAGCCGAAGATCACCATCAGCAATGCGATCACGAAGGCTTCCAGCGCACGGAAACCGCGGTTCATCAGCAGCAGCACCAGCAGCGTGTCCAGCGCGGGGTTCACCGCGCCCCCCAGCCACCGC
>NZ_JAXAXM020000011.1:0-105794 GCF_047500745.2 Stenotrophomonas sp. FR024 | reverse complement strand
GGCGGCGATCATCGCCTGCGACCTGGCCGAGGTGATCACCGCGCCCCACAGCAACGGCAGGTCGAACAGCAGCTTCAGTGCGATCGCGGTGCCGATCACCTCGGCCAGGTCGCAGGCGATGATCGCCGCCTCGCACAGCCCCCACAACGCCAGGTTCACCGGCTTCGGGTAACGCGCGCGGCAGGCCTGTGCCAGGTCCATGCCGGTGGCGATGCCGAGCCGCGCCGATAGCGCCTGCAGGATCACTGCCATCAGGTTGGAGATGAGAATGACCGACAGCAGCAGGTAACCGAAGCGCGAACCGCCGGCGAGGTCGGTGGCCCAGTTGCCCGGGTCCATGTAGCCGACAGAGATCATGTAGCCCGGGCCGAGGAAGGCCAGCAGGCGGAACCACCAGTGGCCCTTGTCGGGCACCGCCACCGAGGCGTTGAGCGCGCCCAGGCTGGCCGGAGTGGAGGCCGAGGGGTCGCGGGATGCCAGGGTGTTCATGGCTCCGAATATAGCTCCTGCTATAGTCATTAGCAATGTGAAACAATCGTCTTTATCGCGTTACTGGTCCAGAATTCAGGTTCAACACCGGAACAACCGGAAGGACAGGCGCAGGCGTGGGCAAGACCGACGATTCGACATCGCTGAAAAGCACCCCCTTGATCGAGGCCGAGCGCCAGGTCGAGAGCTTCCGGCAAGTGCGCGAGGCGCACCGTATGGAGCTGGTGGAGGACTATGTCGAGCTGATCTCGGACCTGCTGGCCGACGGCGGCGAGGCCCGCCAGGTCGACATCGCCACCCGCCTGGGCGTAGCCCAGCCCACCGTGGCGAAGATGCTGCGGCGGCTGGCCCGTGATGGCTGGGTGGTGCAGCGGCCGTACCGCGGCGTGTTCCTGACCCCGGAAGGCGAGGCGCTGGCGCATGCCAGCCGCCAGCGTCATCAGACCGTGGAGCGTTTCCTGCTGGCGCTGGGCGTGGACGCGGATACCGCACGGCGCGATGCCGAAGGTATAGAGCACCATGTAAGCGAGCAGACGCTGGCGTTGTTCGAAGCGTTTGTGCGCAAGGCCAGGGGCGCGGCGCCGTAACGGTAGCGCCGGGCCATGCCCGGCGGCCGTAATGTTGCGTCACGCATTTCGCCGGGCAGGGCCCGGCGCTACCGCGATTGGATGCCGGCGTTGGGGCAACGGGCCTGCTGCTGCGCACACGCCTGCTTCGTCCATTCCTTCAACACGGGCTGCAGGCCTTCGTAACGCCGGCCTTGCCAACCATTGGCCAGCACCTTGCCGTCGGCATCGATCAGCACCAGATTCGGCGGTGCCAGCCCAGCCAATGCCTGCAGTGCCGGCATGCGCGCGGCGCGGCGCGGGTCCAGCACCGGCCACGGCATCTCCTGCGCATGCATGTAGCGGCGCAGCGCGGCCTCGCTCTCATCCAGGCTGACGTACACCACTTCGGTATCGGCGCCGGCCTCGCGCAATGCGTCACGCACGCTGCGCAGTGTGGGTACGAAGGCATGGCAGGGCGCGCACCAGTCGGCGCCGAAGTACAACGCCACCAGCTTCGGTGGCGATGACCACTGCATCGGCCGCAGCGAGCGCTGATCCGGCCGCATCAGCGAGGCCGAGACCTGCGCGTGGAGGTCCGCAGCCATCGCTGGTGCGGCCAGCAGCACGGCACAGGCCAGCAACAACGCTCGTAGCGGCTTAGAACGCATAGCGCAGGTTGACGTACCACGAGCGCGCGAAGCGCGGCCCATAGACATAGTCGCTGTCTCGCAGCGCGCCCACTTCCAGATCCTTCTGGCGCTGGTCGAACACGTTCTTGACGCCTGCGGCCACCGACACTTCCTGCTGCGCCTGCGCGCCCAGGTGGCGGTGCCAGCGCGCACCCAGATCGGTCACCAGGAATGAACGCGTGCGGTGCAGTTCGCCCAGCCGGTTGTTCAGCACCGACATCGGCCCGGTGTGGCGCAGCGCGACGAAGGTCTCCCACGGCTCGGCCGGCATCCAGCTGAGCTGGGCCAGGCCGGTCCAGCGTGGGGTCTTCAGGTAGTCCCGGCTTTCGATCACGGTGTCGCCGCCGTCGCCGGTGTCGTCGAAGATGCGCTGCGGTTCGCGGAAACGCGAGCGGTACCACGAGGCACCCGCGGTCAGGCGCCACTGTGGCGACGGCTGCCAGCCGAGGTTGGTTTCCGCGCCCAGCACGTTGGAACCGGACGCGTTGTAGCGCAGCTGACTGAGCTGTCCGTCATCGCCGCGCTGGATCTCGCCCAGTGCGAAGGTGTCGCGGATGCGCGCATACGAGGCGGCGGCATCCCAGCTCCACACCGGATTGGCCGGGTCCGAGCGCCAGTCGAAGCCGAACAGGGTGGTCAACGCGCGCTCTTCCTTCAGGCCGTCGGTGTTGCGCACGCGCACCTGTTCGCCACCCAGCGTATCGACATGCACATCCTCAACGAAGATCTCTGGGGCACGGAAGCCGGTGGCAATGCCGGCGCGCCACTTCAGGTTGGGCGTGGCCTGCCAGGCCAGCGCGATGCGCGGCGAGAACACCGCGCTGTCCAGCTCCGAGCTCTTGTCCACGCGCGCACCCAGCACCAGGTCGACGTTGTCGCGCAGGCTCCACTCGTCCTGGATGAAGGCGCCCAGGTTGTGGAAGGTAGCGTCCTCCAGCACTGCCAACCGCTGGCCGTCACCGGTGCGGTTGTCGTCGCGCAGCGCCTCGTGCTTGTACTGCACGCCGAAGGCCAGCGCGTGCGCCCCCAACCGCCAGTTCAACTGGCTGTCGATGTAGTGCAGCGGGTTGTGGGTGCGGCCGTACTGGCGCCACGACCGCGAGGCCGCGCTGCCGGCCACGTTCGGGTCCAGCTGCGACGGGTCATAGCCAGGCGCAGACGGATCGGTGACCACATCGCCCAGGCCGCCATAGAAGCTGTCACGGTCGATGTCGGCGAAGGCATAGGCCAGGCGGAAATCAACGTCGGCATTGATCTCCTGATTCCACGACACGCTGCCGCGCCGGTACTTCGTATCCAGCGATTCGGCGATGTTGGCCAGGTATTCTGGCTGGTCCAGGCGGTTGCCGCCGCGGCGGGTTTCATCGGTCACCTGCAGGTCCAGGCGCAGCCGTGTGCCCGGTGTGGGCGCATACCAGGCCTGCAGTCCGCCGACCTTGAGGTTCTTGCGGGTGATCTCGGTGTAGCCGTCACCGTTGTAGTCGATGCCGCTGTTCCAGTTGCGCTGGGCAATCACCGACAGCCCGGCGTCGGCATCCTTGGCCACCAGGTCGAGGCGCACATCGGCATTCTTCTGCGGCGTGCCTTTCAGCACATCCACGCCGGCCTGCACATGGCCACCGCTGCGCGCCGGCAGCGGCGGGATCAGGTTGATCACACCGGCCACCGCGCCCGGTCCATACAGCGCCGAACCACCGCCTTTGACCACTTCGATGCGGTCGACGAACCCGGCCGGAATCTGTTCCAGGCCGTACACGCTGCCCAGCGTGGACAGCAACGGGATGCCATCGAACAACAGCTGGTTGTAGGCGCCGGGCAGGCCCAGCAGCTGTACCTCGCTGGTGTTGCAGTTCTGGCAGTTGCTTTCCACGCGCAGGCCATTGATCAGTTCGGCGGCACGCGAGAAGTCGGTGGCCGCGCGCAGCGCGATGTCTTCCTTGCGCAGCACTTCGGTGCGGATCGGGACATCGGACAGCAGGCGTTCGCTGCGGGTGGCAGTGCTGACCTTGACCTGCACACGGTCCAGCTCGGTCGGCTTTGGTGTGGCTGCCAGCACGGGCAACGGCAGGGTCAGGGCGATGGCGGCAGCCAGAGGCAGCCGGCGGGAAAGGGGTCTGGAAACGGGCATGAAGGCGTCGTCCTTGGGAGAGGAAAGGCGGCGAGGGCGACCTGGCTGACGCATATGAAAGCAGAGGGTCATAGATATAGCAATTGCTATATAAATAAGTCCGTGCAATCACGAAGCCGGAAGCAGGATCAGAACATCGCGGACGACAGTGTTATAACATTACAAATCAACGCCAGAACCCTGCCGGATGTCATGCCCGGCAGGGTGCGATCGAAATCGAGGAACGCCGCCCCGGTCTGGCCCCGGGGCGGCGAGGGGATTACCAGGCGGCGCGCAGGCCCACCTGGGCACCGTGGTTGCGATAGCCGCTGTCGCCACGCTGCACACGCAGGTCACCCCATGCGCTCCAGCGCTGGCCCAGCTGCAGCTGGGCACCGGCCTGCACTTCGTAGCGGTTCTCCGGCGTCTTCGCGCTCAACGACTCACTGTTGAAACGCATGGCCTCATCGCGCTGGCCACGCAGCCAGTTCGCCGCCAGGAACGGCTGCACGCGGTTGCCCTGCAGCGTGCCCTGGCCAAACAGGCGTACGCCGAGGCGGCTGTTGAGGCCGCCGCCGCGGCCATCCTCGACCGTGGTGCCATTGTTTTCGACCAGGCTGTCACCGTCGTAGTCGGTCCAGGTCAGCTGCGCCTGCGGCTGCAGGTACAGCGTGCTGGCCTCACTGCTGCGGATGGCCCAGGCATATCCGGCTTCCAGCGATGCGCTGCGGGTCCTGGAATCGTAGGTCTCGCGGGCGATGCCTTCGCCCTGCACCTCGTTGTCGAAGCGCGCCGCCTGCAGCCAGCCGTCCACATACAGGCCGGCACTGCTCTGCGCATCCTGCACCCAGCCCAGGTAGACACCGGCCGACTTGCCCTTGACCTTGCCGCGGGTGCCATAGCCGCTCAGCGTCGACACCGCCTGCGTGGTCGCCTCGCCGGTGCCCAGCATCACGCCGACCTGGCCACGGCCATCGCCCCAGCGCCAGACATCGCTGCCCAGCTGCAGGGTGTTGATGTGGGTACGGGCGTCAACCTGGCCGGCCACGTTCGCCTGCAGCTGGTCACGCCCGGCGCGCACCCAGGTGCCGATGCGGGCGCGGTCGAAGCCGGACTCGCCGCGGTCGTGGCGGCGCAGCTGGAACATCTGCACGGCCGCGGCCTGGTTGGCCAGGTAGGCGCCCGGTTCCGGACGCAGCACCGGCACTGGATCGACGGGATTGACCGGATCAATGGGATCGATGGGATCGACCGGGTCCACAGGATCGACCGGATCCACCGGACCAGTGCCCTGGCACTCCGGCAGTGACGGATTGATATCGCACGGATTACCGGTATAGGCCGAGGTCAGGTACCAGTTGCCGTTGGTCGCGCCCGGAGTGCCCTTGCGCAGGAAATACTCGTACATGCCGCCGATGGCGCGGCCCTGCAGCGCGAGGTGACCATTGCTGGCACCGTCCACCTGCACCAGCGGAATACCGTTGACGGTCTGTGCACCAGCGCCGGCAATGTTGTTGACGGTGACCTGGGTGGTGCCGCTGGTATTGCCGGTGACATGCACGCGCGAGCTTGCTGCGTCGTCGCCGGCCAGCACCGTGTTGAAGTGCAGGGTGCCGCCATTGCCGGTGTAGTTGCCGTTGACGGTCAGCTGCGGATAGGCCGCCGTACCCGCGGCACCGAGGAAGATATTGCTGCCTGCACCCAGGGTGAGGTTGCCGGTGTTGCTGTCGCCGGACAGCGTCCAGCGACCGCCCTGGTCGACGATGACGTCGGCCGGGCCGAGGATGCGACCGGTGAGGTCGAGGCCGTCGAGCAGGCTGATCTTTGCGGTGGCGGTATCGGCGATGGTGATGTCGC
Organism: Stenotrophomonas sp. FR024; assembly: GCF_047500745.2. Taxonomy (NCBI): domain Bacteria; kingdom Pseudomonadati; phylum Pseudomonadota; class Gammaproteobacteria; order Lysobacterales; family Lysobacteraceae; genus Stenotrophomonas; species Stenotrophomonas sp. FR024. Next base: position 100,104 of record NZ_JAXAXM020000011.1, on the reverse strand, counting down.
CATTGAGCTTGGAGGTGCGGGCGGTGAAATCGAGCAGGGCGTTGTCAGCGGCTTCCACGATCACGCCGTTTCCGCCGATGAGGGTGGAACCGTTCTGTACGATGATGCGTGCGAGTGCCGTACTGCTGCCCCTGCCTGCGGCACGAATAGCGCTGCCCTGCAGACCTTCCACGCGCGAGCCGTCGACCAGCGCGTACCAGTCGTCAGGGTCTGCGATGGCAGGCTGGCCGGCGGTTGATAGAGAAGCAAAAATCCCGTCCTGCCCACCAACGGCTGTCGATCCGTTGCGGAGCTCCAGCACGCCAGCCAGTGCCTGCACTCCATATCGCGTGCCGGAGAATATAGTGCTATTTGCCAGTATGGATGCACCTCCGCTGACGTTTGCGGCGGCCAGATTGCCCGCCACGCGGCTGTTGTTGATAGTCACCACCGTCAGGGGGGTTCCAGGCGGCGCCCTGAGGTTGGATCCAGTCCCAAGACCGTAGTTCCAGCTTCCACCGATGATGGAGGAGTCGGAGATGTTGACGAAAGAGTTGATGAACTGGGTTTGTCCGGTGACGGTTGCTTGATCCAGGTTCACTTGGCTGAGTGTCGATGAGACGCCATGAATCCTCGCACCAATGACGTTGAGCGTGGACTGTTCGATGACCTGTGCACTTTGTCCCTCGAAGGGGCTGCCTGCGCGCAGAGTGAAGGTCTGACCGTTGCGCACGACGATCTGGGCGCTTGATTCATCTGCCATGGACAGGCCCAGGCATGCCATTAGTGCGCTTGCCAGCACGGCCGGGTAGGAAACGCGCCGCCGCGTGGAGACGTCCATTGGATTGGCGAGTGATATTGAGATAACGCGGAACTTCGGCGTGAACTGCATCATGCGCATGGGTGTTTCTCCTTGAAGCCTATTGGGGGGACCTGCATCCGCAGGACCGGAGGCGGCACTGTGCGGATCGGGTCTTGCCTGGGCCATGCAATTAATCTGAAACGACTGCAGCGGCACTTGCCGGATTCAAACCCCGTTCAATAACTCACCAAACTGAATGGAGCGCGTGGTCTGAATAATTCAGCGTGCGTGAGAGCGCAGTGAATGGCGCGTGCAGGATGCTCAAGCTGCGCATCTGCAATCTAAATCCGTGACAGCGGCCACAGTTCATCGGCGCCGTGGCGCTGCGTGGCGGGGGGCATGGAGTCGGGGACGGCTCAGAGCCCTTTCCTCTGGAAAGGGATCCGACCCAGGGGCCTCGATCAGCCGCGGCGGAACGCGGCGGGGGTACGGGCGCCGACGATGATCATGCGGATCATCGTGGAGATCTGTTCAACCAGCTCCGGATCCTTCTCCGGTGGCAGGTCCATGGCGGTGGCACCCATCGCGAACACCAGCCGGGTGATGGCCTTGGCCACCAGTTCCGGGGCATGCAGTACGGCGCCATCCAGTGCGGCCAGGCGCACCAGGTCGTGCTGCAGCTCTTCCTCGAAATAGTGCAGCTCGCGTTCGACCGCATGCTTGAAGTCGTCCGAGCCGACCGCGCCCTCGCGCAGCAGCACGTGCAGCAGCTTGTCGTCGGCGCGCAGCTGCTCCATGAAGGTCTCCACCGAGACCCGCACCACGCTGGTGGCGGTGGAGGTGGCGCGCTGGCGGGCCTCGCCGATGATGGTGCGCAGCGAGCGGCCGGCCGCATCGATCAGCGCCACGGCCAGTTCGTCCATGTCGCGGAACTGCCGATAGAAGCTGTTCGGCGCGATGCCGGCCTCACGTGCCACTTCGCGCAGGCTGAGCGTGGACAGGCTGCGGTGCGGCCCGATCAGTTTCAGGGCAGCAGCCAGCAGATCCTCGCGGCTCACCGTACGGCGGGCCGGGCTGTTGGCATCTTCGGGCGTCGACAAGGCGGTGGCGGCGGCCATGGGGGTTCCGGTGGGGCGAGGCTGAATCATACCCAATCCGGTTCAATATACACATGTATACACAGGTGTATGTGCGCCCGTATAGTGCGCCCATGAGCGCTGTCGTCCGTCCGTCCCTGTTCTCTCCGTACCGCTGGGTCTCGCCGTCGCTGTTCGATTTCTGGGCGGGCCAGCTCAATCCCCTGTGGACCCTGCGCGAGCCGGTGGCCCGCCTGGTCCGGCGCGAGCCGGCCGGCGAGGGCGCGGCGACCCTGGTCCTGCGCACCAACCGGCACTGGGCCGGCATGCGTGCCGGCCAGCACGTCACCCTCGGCGTCGAGATTGAAGGACGCCTGTGGCAGCGCAGCTACAGCCCGACCGCACTGGGTCGGCGCGAGCTGGCGATTACCGTCAAGGCGATCGACGGCGGCCGGGTCAGCCAGCATCTGGTCAACCATGCGCAGCCGGGCGAACTGTTCCGTCTCGATGCCGCCTTCGGCGAATTCCATATGCCGGCCGCGGCGCCGGTGCTGCTGCTGGCGGCCGGCAGTGGCATCACGCCGATGCGCAGCCTCCTGCGCGAGGCCTGCCAGCGCCCGCTCGCGGCGCCGGTGGACCTGTTCTACTGGGAACGCACCGCCGCCCACCTGCAGTTCCGTGATGAACTGCAGGCGCTGGCCGCAGCGAACCCGAACCTGCGCGTGCACCTGCTGACCACCCGAGAAGGCGAAGCACCGGCCGCGCGTATCGATACCCACGATCTGCAGGTGGCCGGCGATGACACGCCGTTGGCGCAGCGCCATGTGCTGGCCTGCGGCCCGGATGGCTTCGTTGCCGCCGCGCGCGAGCGCCTGGCGCACCAGGTGGCCGGCTTCCAGGCCGAAGCCTTCACCCCGCCAGCGCCGCTGCGCGATGCCGACAGTGAAGGCGAAGTCTCGCTGACGCTGGCCCGCAGTGGCCGCCAGCTGAGCGTGCCGCGTGGCCGCTCGCTGCTGGAAAGCCTCGAAGCCCACGGCATCAAGCCCAAACACGGCTGCCGCATGGGTATCTGCAACAGCTGCAGCTGTGACCGCGTCAGTGGCGCCACCCGCCACCTGCGCACCGGCGACCTGCAGTCCGAATCGGCGCAGCCGGTGCGGATCTGCGTGAGCGCACCGACCACCGACCTGACCCTGGATCTCTGAGGACGCCTGCCATGACCCGCGCTACCGACCGTGCCCTGAGTACTGCCGAGATGCATGCCTTCGGTGAGGAACTCGACGCGATCCGCGACCGTGTGATCGGCAGCCTCGGCGCCTCCGATACCCGCTACATCCGCCGCGTGGCCGCCGCCGTGCGCTGGTTCGGCGTGGGTGGCCGTGGCCTGCTGTTCCTGGCGGCGTTCTCGCCACTGTTCTGGATGCCGCTGCTGTGGCCGGCCGCGATCACCGGCACGCTGCTGCTGGCGCTGTCGAAGATCCTGGAGAACATGGAACTGGGCCACAACGTCATGCACGGCCAGTTCGACTGGACCGGCGACCCCAAGCTCAACGGCAACACCTACGAGTGGGACATCGTTGCCACCGCCGACAACTGGCGCAAGACCCACAATTTCCGCCACCACACCTACACCAACGTGCGTGGCATGGACGATGACATCGGCTACGGCCTGCTGCGCATCTTCCCGGAACAGCGCTGGAAGCCGTTCTACCTGCTGCAGCCGATCATCGCGCCGATCTTCGCGCTGCTGTTCCAGTGGGGCGTGGCCGCGCAGGACCTGCGCCTGGGCCGTTGGCTGAAGGGCCGCATCAGCGGCCGTGCGATGTGGATGCAGACCCGCCCGGTGGCGCGAAAAATGGCCCGTCAGGTGCTGAAGGACTACGTGTTCTTCCCGCTGCTGGCCGGCCCGTTCTTCCTCACGGTGATGCTGGGCAATCTGGTGGCCAACGGCCTGCGCAACATCTGGACCTATGTGATCATCTTCTGCGGCCACTTCACCGCTGAATCGGAAACTTTCCCGAAGGAGTGCCTGCGCAATGAGTCGCGCGGTCACTGGTACCTGCGCCAGCTGCGCGGTTCGTCGAACATCAGTGGCGGTTTCCTGATCAACGTGCTGTCGGGCAACCTCAGCCACCAGATCGAGCACCACTTCTATCCGGACCTGCCGGCCAACCGCTATGCGGCCATCGCCAAGGAAGTGAAGGACATCTGCCGCCGCTACGGCCAGCACTACAACAACGGCTCGCTGCCGCGCCAGTTCGGCCAGGTGGTCTGGCGCATCCTGCGCCACGCGTTCCCGAGCAAGCCGCGCCGCCTGCCGATGTCGGACATCATGTCCGCACCGGCATCGGCCAACGCGGGCTGATCGACTCAGCCCGCTTTCGCCAGATCCGCCTGCTCGCGGTCCAGGCGTCGCAGGAACACCTGCATTTCCTTGCGTGCCTGCTGGTCGCCCTTGCTGCCGGCCACGCTCAGCCCGCGTTGCCACGCTTCGCGCGCCGCCTGCGGCTGGCCACTGGCCAGCCAGGCCTTGCCCAGCAGCTTCCACGCCGCCGAATACTGCGGATCAAGGACCACGCAACGGCCCAGATGGGTCGCTGCGCGCACCGGGTTGCCGGCATCCAGCCAGCCCTTGCCCAGGCCGAAGCGCAGCAGCGCGCCGTCCTTGCCGCTGGCGAGCATGCATTCCAGAGCCTCGATGTTCATCAGCGCACCTCCACCAGCAGCTCGGCCGGTCCCGGCTGGAAGCGGCCGCGATGGAACAGCAGTGGCGCGCCGCCGTTCTCGTGCACTTCGATGATGCGGCCGGCCAGCAGCAGGTGATCGCCCACCGGCCACTGCGCATGGCGGGTGCAGGTGAGATGCGCTACCGCACCGGCGATGCGTGGCGGGGCGTCCTCGTCGTCATCCAGCAATACCAGGCCGTCGAAGCGGTTGCGTACCTGCGGATCGGCAAAGCGCCGGGCCAGTGCTTCCTGGTCGGCCGCCAGCACGCTGATCGCAAAGCGGGTGGCGCGCTGGAAGGTGGAAAGACTCTGCGCGTGCAACGCCAGGTTCCACAGCACCAGTGGCGGCTGCAATGACACCGGCACGAACGAATTGATGGTCAGGCCGATGGGCTTGCCCTGCGCATCGCGCGCGCAGACGATGGCCACGCCGGTAGGAAAGTGGCCGAGCAGCCGCCGCAGGGCACGCGGCGGCATCTCGACCGACGGCACCGGGGCCGGGGCGGGGAAGACCCCCGCCCACGGCCCGGCGTACGGCAGTGTCTCGCCGCTCATGAGGCCCGGGCCTGGCGGTAGCGCCGGCCGACCTCGGCCCAGTTGATGATGTTGAAGAACGCACCGATGTAGTCCGGGCGGCGGTTCTGGTAGTGCAGGTAGTAGGCGTGTTCCCAGACGTCCAGTGCGAGGATCGGGGTATTGCCGGACAGGCCGACCGTTGCACCCATCAGCGGGCTGTCCTGGTTGGCGCTGCTTTCAACCTTCAGGCGGCCGTCGCGATCGCTGGTCAGCCAGGCCCAGCCACTGCCGAAGCGGGTCTGCGCGGCCTTGGTGAAGGCCTCCTTGAAGGCATCGAAGCCACCCAGATCGCGGTCGATGGCGGCGGCCAGCTCATCATCGGGCGTGCCGCCGTTGGCGCTGAGCACGGTCCAGAACAGGCTGTGGTTGGCGTGGCCACCGCCGTTGTTGCGGACTGCGCCACGCTGCGCCTCGGGCACTGCATCGAGGTTGGCGATCAGCGCCTCGACCGGCTGCTCGGCGATGCCGGCCTGCTCGATGGCGGCATTGAGGTTGTTGACGTAGGTCTGATGGTGCTTGCTATGGTGGATCTCCATCGTGCGCGCATCGAAGTGCGGCTCGAGGGCGTCGTAGGCGTAGGGGAGCGGGGGAAGCGAGTACGACATCGAAGCAATCTCCGTGGGGAAGGCCAGAGGGGCTGGCCGTGGGGAGACTGTTATCGCACCTCAACATTGGTTGAGGTCAATAGATCAAGAGGTCAAGACGGAGGCATGGTAGTGCCGGCCGCTGGCCGGCATTCAGCGAAGGTCGGGTTGCCGGCCAGCGGCCCGACCTTCGCTGAATGCCGGCCAGCGGCCGGCACTACCAGAACCCGCTTTCCGAACCCTCACCGGCGCGCTGATGCGCTGCCCGCGCTCGCAGGAAACTGTCAGGAGGGGGCGGGGGCCGCTGGACAGGACCGTTGGCGCCAAGGATGGCGCCATCGAGCACCATGGAGGGGCTTTTGCGTGTCCTGGCCAGCGGCCCCCGCCCCGTCCCACACGGATCAACAAAAGCGCCGGCAGGCGAACCCGCCGCCAGCGCTTTCATCAACTCAGCTCAACCAGTCCTTGCACGCGCCATCCACCTGGTCACCGCACGCCTGCTGCATCCGCTGCTGCAGCCGTGCCAGCGTCTCCGCACCCTGGTGCTTGCCGCTCCACGCCTTCAACTGCCCGGCAAGTCGCTCGAAGCGCTGGCGGGTGCGCTGGTGGTAGCCCGACGGCTGCGCTTCCAGTTCGGCGATCAGCGAGGCGGTGGCCTGCTCGATGCGTGGTGCATCGTCCGGCGCCAGCTTCAGCAGGCCTTCCACGTACAGCACGCCCCACTGCACGCGGGTGGCCGGGCCCTGCGCACCATCGTAGGCGCGCTTCAGCCACTCCAGCGCGCCGGCGGTATCGCCGCGCTGCTCGGCCAGTTCGGCCAGTTCGGGCATGTAGTAGTACGGCTGCTCGCTGCGCTTCAGCTCGGCCAGCAACAGCGCCTCGGCACCCGCGTCGTCACCTACCTGGCGCAATGCGTACACCGCGCTGCTGATCGTGGCCTGGCGTGCATGCGCATCGGTGGCGGTGGCATCGGCAGCGGCCACGCGCTGCTTGACCCGATCAACCAGGGCCGCGGGCAGTGCGCCCTTCGGCTGCTGCTGGCGGGCCAACGACACTTCGGTCAGCGCACGCGACAACGCGTCGTCGGCGCGGTCGCCGCGCTCGGCGTCTGCGCGCTCCAGTGCGACCAACAGCTGCTGTCCCAGCGTGTTGCTGGTGGCCGGCCCGGCACTGGCCTGCTTGACCAGCTGCACGCCTGCATAGCCCAGCAGCTCGCGGTTGCGACGGACTTCGGCAGGTTGTGCCAGTACGGCCTGCAGCAGCTCGCGCACTTCGGTGGGCGAGGCATCGGGCTTTTCGGCCGTTGCCAACGCCAGCAGCGCGAAGCGTCGCTGCAGGGCAGCGTCCGGGGCGGCCTTGGACAACTGGCGCAGTACATCCCGGCTCTTGCGCTCGCCGGCCAGGCGGTTGGCGTCCACTTCCCAGCCATAGTCGCCCAGCACCTGCCAATCTTCGGCGGCCAGTCGATCCGGCGTTGCCAAGGCGGCGGCCAAGGTGGCGGCAACAGCACTGCGGCGGCCTGCGGCCACGGTCAGTGCGCGGGTCAGTTCGACGGCGTCATTGCCGCCAGCCACGCGGGTGATTTCGTTGCGCTGTGGGTCCAGCACGATCAGCGTGGGATAGCCGCGCACGCCGAAGCGTTCGCCCCAGGCCTGCGCACCTTCCTCGTCGCCATCCAGGTAGACGGGAACGAATTTGCTGGTCAGCGCGATGAAGGCCGGGTCCTTGAACAGGCCCGCCTTGAGCTGGTTGCACGGCGGGCACCAGACCGCACCCCAGTACAGCAGCACCGGCTTGCCGCTGTCGGCGGCTTCGGCGAAGGCATCGTCCACATCGCCCTGGCGCCAAGCGATGGCGGATGCCGGCGCGGGTGCCTCTGCGGAGTTGGCGGTGGATACCGGGGCCGGGGTGCAGGCGCTCAGCGCCGAAGCCAGCAGCAACACGAAAAGCGCAACGCGCATCGGCAGCATCTCGAAGGGCGGGGTGACAGGCCATTGTAGGAACCGCCGGGGAGCCTGCTGATTCAGTTTGCTTATGACAGGCGTGCCGCAGGGCATGACGCCCGTCGGGCATTGCCGGACGGATGCCTTCAGGCCGCTGCCCGCACCATCTGCTGGTACACCAGCCCGTTGATCTCGCCGACCTCGCCATCCAGCACAAAGCCATAGCGCAGGTAGGTAGGTACTGCGTTGAGCGAGGCGCGCACTGTCAGTACCGGCTCGCGTACCTGCGTCAGCACGGCTTCGAACAAGGCATGGCCGATGCCCTGGCCCTGGCAGGCGGGATCGACGAACAGCATTGCCAGGTGCCGGCCCTCCTTCAGTTCGACCACGCCGACCACGCGCGCATCCTGTTCGGCCACCAGGATGTGGTTGTCACCCTGCAGGCGCGCACCAAACGCATCGGCTGCTGCGACACTGCCGAAGGCGGCTATGCCGGCCGCGCTGAGAGACGGCGCCACTGCCTGGTTGAACGCGGCCAGGCACACCGCGCTGATCGCAGGCAGGTCATCGACGTGGGCAGGGCGGATCCTTGGCATGCAGTGTTCTTCCTGTGGTGGGCGGCGCATCATCGTTGCCGCAGACCTGCAGGCTAAGCTGGCGTCATGAGTGAATTCAATCCCGCCCATGCTTCGTTGTTTCCTCAACAAGGACTGAGCCTGGGCCTGATGACGCCGGTTGCGGCGCATGGACTGGCCGACCCGGACGAGGCGCGGCGCATCGCACGGCTGGCCGATGATCTTGGCTTCGCCGCGCTATGGACGCGCGACGTGCCATTGATGGTGCCGCAGGGCCCGGATGCAACAGCGAGTGCGCTGGATGACCCGTTCCTGTGGCTGGGCATGCTGGCTGCAGCGACCGAGCGCATCGTGGTCGGCAGCGCAGCCATTGTGCTGCCGCTGCGGCAGCCGTTGCAGGTGGCGAAGTCGGCGCTGAGCCTGGACCGGATCAGTGACGGGCGCTTCGTGCTGGGCCTGGGTTCGGGTGACCGCCCGGAAGAATTTGCTGCGTTCGGCGAGGATCTGGAGGGCAGGGCGGCGACGTTCCGTGAGCGTTGGTCGCTGCTGCGTGCCGCGTTGTCCCCCGACACCGACGAGCGTGCTGAGGTCCTGCAGGCGACCGGCGGCTTCGACGTGCTGCCGGCGCCGGCAACGCGCATTCCGATGCTGGTGGTGGGTACTGCGCGGCAGAGCCTGCAATGGATCGCGCGTGAAAGCGAAGGCTGGGCCACCTATCACCGCGAGGAGGTTGCGCAGGAAGGACGCATCGGCCTGTGGCAGCAGGCGCTGGTGCAGCGCGGCGGGCCGGGCAAGCCGTTCGTGCAGTCGATGCTGCTGGATCTGCAGGCGGATCCGCAGGCGCCAGCAGAGCCATTGCCGCTGGGCCTGAAGGTCGGCCGCGATGGCCTGCGCGACTATCTGCGGCGCGTGCATGCGCAGGGCGTGGCGCATGTGATGTTCAATCTGGTCGACAACGGACGACCGATGGACGCGGTGCTGCGCGAGATCGGCGAGCAGGTTATGCCGGATGTGCTCCGGTAGGTGCCCACCCTGGTGGACACGTTCCAGCAGTCGAGCACGGCTCGACTCTACATGGGGTTCGCATCTGCGTATCATTCGCATTTGATACCCCGATGCTGGAGCTCCGCGTGACCCAACGTTCCCCCATGCACCCGACTGGACGCCTGTTCGCGGTGGTCGCTTTCATCGAGGCCATGACCTGGGCCGGCCTGCTCATCGGCATGTGGATGAAATACGGCCCGATGGCGAACGTGGCGCTGGTGAAGTTGTTCGGACCCCTGCACGGCGTGGCGTTCCTGGTCTATGTGGCGGTGACGCTGTTCGCGGCAGTGCGCCTGCGTTGGCCGTGGTGGGCCAGTGCCTTGGCCCTGCTGGCGGCGATCCCGCCGCTGGTGACGCTGCCGCTGGAGTGGTGGTTCAAGCGCCGTGGTCTGCTGGGCCTGCGTGCAATGCGCTGAACCCACTGTTGCATGCCCATTCAAGAGAATGGGTATCAAATGCAAATACGAGCCGTTATCATTTAAGGATGGCATCGGGCCCTGAGCAGGACTGATGCCGGGCGGGGGCGTACAGACGCGCCCGGCCATCCTTTCCTGTTACGGCTGGTGTTTCATGCACGCACGTCCCGTCGTTCCCGGCTTGCCGGCGCTGGTGTTGGCTGCCCTGATCGGCACCATGGCGATGATGTCCTTCGTCGCCGTGATCGGCCCGGTGGTCCGCATGCTCGGCTTGTCCGAGTGGCATGCCGGCCTCTCGGTCACCGCCGCCGGTGTGTTGTGGATGCTGGCCGCGCGCCCGTGGGGCCAGCTCAGCGACCGCATCGGCCGCAAGCGCGTGCTGATGCTGGCGATGAGTGCCTACACCGTGGTCTACATCGCGCTGGCGGTGTTCATCGACGTGGCCCTGCAGGCGGTGCCGCCTGTGTTGGTATCGGTGCTGGTGCTGGTCGGCGCGCGTGGCCTGATCGGCCTGTTCTACGCCGCGGTCCCTCCTACCGCTGCCGCGCTGATCGCCGACAAGGCACCGACCGGGCAGCGTGCGAAATTCCTCGCCCGGCTGGGCAGCGCCAACGCACTGGGCATGGTGCTTGGCCCGGCCGCCGCTGGCTGGCTGGCCTATACGAATCTGTCGCTGGCGCTGTATGTGGCCGCATTGTTGCCGCTGCTTGCGCTGGCATTGCTGGCGTGGCGGTTGCCGGCCACACCGCCGGTGGAGAGCGCTGCTGCGCAACGCCGCCAGCCGATGAGCCGTCTCGATCCACGCCTGCGCCTGCCACAGCTGGCGGCGTTCATCGCCATGGTCTCGGTGACCATCGCGCAGGTGACGGTCGGCTTCTTCGCAATCGACCGCCTCGGCCTGGATGCAGCGGCGGGCGCGCGCATGGCCGGCATTGCACTCACAGCGGTTGGCGTCGGCCTGATCCTGGCGCAGGCGCTGGTGATGAAGCTGGAGGTACATCCACGCCGCTGGATCGTCCTCGGCGCGCTCATTTCCGGCATCGGCTTCGCTTCGGTGGCGGGCGTGCAGCAGGCCTGGCAGTTGCCGGCGGCGTACGCGCTGGCCGCGTTCGGCATGGGCTTCGTATTCCCTTCGTTCCAGGCGCTGGCCGCCGATGCGGTGGAGGCGCACGAGCAGGGCGCCGCGGCCGGCACGGTGGCGGCCGCGCAGGGGCTGGGCATGGTGGCCGGGCCGATGCTCGGCACGCTGTTGTATCGCGGCGGGCCAAGCCTGCCTTACCTGCTGGTCGGCGCGCTGCTGCTGTTGCTGTGCGCGCTGGCCGCAGCGCATCGGATGAAGGAGACCCCATGAACGATTCCCTGATGCAGGGCGCGTGGCCGGAGGCTGCGCCAGCGCCGCAGGAGAACACCGACGACGCGTCGCTGTTCCTGCTGCAGCATGCGGGCCAGCACGTGCACGCACGCGGGTGCCGCGCCGCGCTGCCGGTCGGTGCACTGGCGACGCTGGCAGAGCGCGTTTCGGAGTTCTTTGCCCAGCAGCGCGGTGGTCCGGGCCTGTTGGTTGGCGCGGTGCCGTTCGAACCGCGTGCGGACGATGCGTTGTACCAGCCCGAGCGCCTGCTGCCTGCGCTGGCATTGCAACCGCAGTCCGCACCGCCGCTGGACGGCGCCCTGCGGGCCGAGCCTGTGCCACAGGACTATGCGTCAGCGGTTGCCGCGGCGGTGCAGGTCCTGCGTGCGCCCGAGCAGAACCTGCACAAGGTGGTGCTGGCGCGCAGCCTGTTGGCACGCACCCGCCAGGCGCTGTCGCCGGACGTGCTGCTGGCACGCCTGGGCGCGGATCCGTCCGTGGCGACCTACGCGGTGCCGTTGCCGGTGGAGCTGGGCCAGGCGCCGGCGTGGCTGGTGGGGGCAACCCCGGAACTGCTGCTGCGCAAGCGCGGTGCCGAACTGCTGTCGCATCCACTCGCCGGTTCAGCACGCCGCAGCGCCGATGCTGCCGAGGACGAGCGTGCCGCGCAGGCGCTGCTGGCCTCGACCAAGGACCATGACGAGCATCGCCATGTGGTGGACGCCATCGTCGAGGGCCTGGCACCGTACTGCAGCCACATCGATGCACAGCCTCGGCCGGTGCTGCATGCCACCGCCAGCATGTGGCACCTGGGCACCCGCATCCATGCCACCCTGAAGGATCCGCAGACGTCTGCCGCCGAACTGCTGGCACAGCTGCACCCCACGCCGGCGGTCTGCGGTACGCCGCGGCTGGCGGCACTGCAGCGCATCCGCGAACTGGAACCGGTGCCGCGCGGCTTCTACGCCGGCGCCGTGGGCTGGCTGGATGCGCAGGGTGACGGCGACTGGTACGTGGCGATCCGCTGCGCACGCCTGCAGGGCACGCAGCTGCGCCTGTATGCCGGTGCCGGCATCGTCGCCGAATCGGAACCCGAGGCCGAGGTGGCCGAAACCGCGGCGAAGTTCGCTGCCCTGTTGAACGCGCTGGGTGTCCATGAATCCGCGCCCGCCATCGAGCCTGCCGCATGACTACCTCCATTGATTCCTCCCGCCTGCCACTGAAGCAGGTATGGCCCGATACGCTGGCGGCGCGCTATCGCGAGGCCGGTCACTGGCGCGGCGAGACCTTCCCGGCGTTCCTGCGCGAGCGCGCGGAACGCTATGCGGATGACATCGCGGTGGTCGCCGGTGACGTCCGCCTGAGCTACGCGCAGCTTTGGCACGAAGCCGGTCGCATCGGTGCCGGCCTGCTGGCACTCGGCCTGCAGCCCGGTGAGCGGGTGCTGGTGCAGCTGGGCAACACCGCAGGCTTCATCACCACGGTCTGTGGTCTGTTCCGTGCGGGTCTGGTGCCGGTATACGCGTTGCCGGCGCATCGCATCACCGAACTGGTGCACTTCGCCAACAAGGCCGAGGCCAGTGCCTACATCACTGCCGACCTGCACGATGGCTTTGATCATCGCGGGCTGGCGCGGGCGCTGCAGGCCGAGGTGCCGGCGCTGCGCCACGTGGTCATCGATGGCGATGCGGCGGAGTTCACCGCGCTGCAGGCGCTGCAGGGCGATCGCAGCGAGCTGCCGGCCGACCCGGACCCGCAGTCGGTGGCGTTCCTGCAGATCTCCGGTGGCAGTACCGGGTTGTCCAAGCTGATTCCGCGTACCCACGACGACTACATCTATTCGTTCCGCGCCAGCAATGACCTCTGCGGCATCGACCGCGACAGCGTCTACCTGGTCGCGCTGCCGGCCGCGCACAACTTCCCGATGAGTTCGCCCGGCTTCTTCGGTGCGCTGTATGCCGGCGCCCGCGTGGTGCTCAGCCCCGGTCCCGGCCCGGATGCGGCCTTCCCGCTGATCGCCCGCGAACAGGTGACCTGCTGCGGACTGGTGCCGCCGCTGGCGCTGCTGTGGGCGCAGGCGGCGGCTACGAGCAAGCACGACCTGTCCAGCCTGCAGGTACTGCAGGTGGGCGGCGCCAAGCTGGTACCGGAAGCCGCACGGCGAGTGATCGACGGCCTGGGCTGCACCCTGCAGCAGGTGTTCGGCATGGCCGAAGGCCTGGTCAACTACACCCGGCTGGATGATCCGGAGGAACTGATCGTGGCCTGCCAGGGCCGGCCGATCAGCCCGGACGACGAAGTGCGCGTGGTCGATGACCACGACCAGCCGGTGGCTGAGGGCGAAGTGGGCCATCTGCTGACCCGCGGCCCGTACACCATCCGTGGTTACCACAACGATGCGGTGGCCAACGCGCGCTCGTTCACCGACGATGGGTTCTACCGCACCGGCGACCGCGTGCAGCAGTTGCCCGGCGGCTATCTGGTGGTGCAGGGCCGCGCCGGTGACCACATCAACCGCGCGGGCGAGAAGATCTCCGCCGAGGAGATTGAAGATCACCTGCTGGCCCACCCCGGCGTGTTCGACGCCGCCGTGGTCTCCATTCCCGACGAGTATCTCGGTGAGCGCAGCTGCGCGTTCGTGATCCAGCAGGGGGAGCCGATCAAGGCGCCGGCACTGAAAGCCTGGATGCGTACGCGCGGCCTGGCCGCCTTCAAGGTGCCGGATCAGGTCGTGTTCGTCGACAGTTTCGATACCACCGCGGTCGGCAAGATCAGCCGCCGCGAACTGCGCGCGCAGCTGCGCGCGCGTCATCTGCAACAGACAGGAGGAACGCGCTGATGGCGCTGCCCCGCATCACCAACTATTCCTTGCCGACCGCTGCCGAACTGCCGCAGGCGCGCGGGCCCTGGCGCCCGCAACGCGATCGTGTCGCGCTGCTGGTACACGACATGCAGCGCTACTTCCTGGCCGCGTTCGATGCCGGAAACGCGCCGCTGCGGCCGGCGGTGGACAACATCGCGCGCCTGCTGGCGCATTGCCGCGCACATGGCATTCCGGTCTTCTACACCGCCCAGCATGGCGACCAGGATCGCCGTGACCGTGGCCTGCAGGCCGACCTGTGGGGCCCGGGCATGCGCCGCAGTGCCGATCATGAGCCGATCATCGAGGCGCTGGCACCGCAGCCGGGTGAGCATGTGCTGGTGAAGCACCGCTACAGCGCGTTCCAGCGCAGTAACCTGGAGACGCTGATGCGGGTGCGCGGCCGCGACCAGCTGCTGGTCACCGGCGTGTACGCGCATATCGGCTGCACCGCGACCGTGGTGGAGGCGTTCCAGCGTGATATCGAGGCCTTCATCGCAGCCGATGCGGTGGCGGACTTCTCGCGTGCCGATCACGATCAGGCGCTGCACTGGATCGCACGCACCTGTGGCGTGCCGATGACCACCGATCAGTTGCTGGAGGTGCTGTGATGGCTGCCACGGGTGATGCGCTGGATCTGGAGCGGATGCGTGCCGACGTTGCGCGCGTGCTGGAGTGCACGCCGGCCGAGATCGGTGACGACGACAATCTGATCGACCTGGACCTGGACTCGATGCGCATGCTCGGCCTGGTCCTGGCCTGGGGCAACACCGGGTTGCCGCTGGAGTTCTCGCAGTTGGCCGAACACACCACGCTGCGCCAGTGGTGGGGTGTGGTGCAGAAGCTGCAGGCCGCGCAGAACGCATGAACGTCGCTGTGCTGGCCACGCCGGTGGCACTGACCGAGGCCCAGGCCGGACTGTGGTTCGCGCAGCGGCTGGCACCGGACAATCCGTCATTCAATACCGCACATGCGGTGTGGATCGACGGTCCGCTGGACGTGGCCGCGTTCATGGCGGCTGCCAACCGGGCGGCGGTTGAAGCCGAGGCCTTCGCGCTGCGCTTTGCCGAGGGGGCCGACGGCCAGCCGCTGCAGTGGCATGACCCGGCACATGTGCCGCTGCTGTCGGTGCGCGATCTATCCGTCGAGGCCGATCCGGCATCGGCAGCGCGTGCCCTGATGCAGGCCGACCGGCTCAGTGCGGTCGATCCGACCCGCGACCGCATAAGCCAGCAGGTGTTGTTCGATCTGGGAGGGCAGCGCTGGGTCTGGTATCTGCGTGTGCATCACCTTGCAGCCGATGGCTACGGCATGGCGCTGTTCACTGATCGCGTGTGCGCGTTGTATGCCGGTCGTATCGGTGAGTCACTGCCGGGGCTGGCGGGCGTGCTGGCTGATGATGCCGCCTACCGTGCCGATCCGCGCCGTACGCAGGCCGGCCACTGGTGGCGCGAGTACATGCAGGGCGCACCGGCAGGCGTAGGCCTGGCGGGTACCGTGGCGGCCAGCGACGATGCGCTGCGCTGGGTGCAGCCGCTGGATGCGGGGTTCCGGGAGCAGCTGCTGCAGGCATCGGTGCGCTGGTTGCAGCCGTGGCCGGATGTACTGGCCGCGCTCGCCGCCGAGTATCTGCGACGGATGAGCGCTGCCGATGAAGTGGTGCTGGGCGTGCCTTACATGGGGCGGCTTGGCAACGCGTCGGCGCGGGTGCCGGCGATGGTGATGAACGTGCTGCCGCTGCGCGTGGCGGCCGGCGAGGGCAGCGTCGAGGCCTTTACCCGCGGCCTGGGCCGGCAGCTCAGCCAGGGCCGCAAGCACGGCCGCTACCGCGGTGAGCAGTTGCGCCGGGACCTGGGCCTGGTCGGCGCGCAGCAGCGCCTGCACGGTCCGCTGGTGAATGTGCAGCCGTTCTACAAGCCACTGGCACTGAGCGGCGTGCGGGCGACGCTGGAGGTGCTGTGCACCGGTCCGGTGGATGATCTGACGCTGGGCTTCCGTGGCGATGGCCAGCACCTGCTGGACCTTGAGATCGAAGCCAATCCCGCGTTGTACAGTCGGGACGATGTGGAGGCGCACGCGACCCGGTTGCTGCATTTCGTGTCGGCGGCGCTGGAGGCCGGAGACATCGCGGCGGTGCCGCTGGCCACCGTCGCGGAAGCGCAGCAGGTGGTGCATGGTTTCAATGCCACCGCGCATGCGCTGCCACAGACTACGTTGGTTGAACTGCTGCAGCAGGGCATGGACCGTGATCCGCACGCGCCTGCGCTGGTGTTCGGCGACACTACGCTGGACTACGCAACGCTGGAAGCGCGGAGTTTCGCGCTGGCGGCACAACTGCGGGCGATGGCGGTCGGTCCGGGCAGTGTGGTGGCGGTGGCGTTGCCGCGCTCGCTGGAACTGGTAATCGCGCTGGTGGCGGTGCTGCGTGCGGGTGCCGCCTACCTGCCGCTGGACCTTGCGCATCCCGATGAGCGCCTCGCGCGTATTCTCGCCTCGGCGCAGCCGGCGTGCGTACTGGCTGCGGCAGAGGTATCGGCGCGCATGGACGGCGTGCCGGTGCTTGCCCCCGACCAATGGACCGCGCTGAGTTTCGCAGCACCGTGGGCCGATCCGGCGCCCAGCGATGCAGCCTATGTGATCTATACCTCCGGTTCGACCGGCGAGCCGAAGGGCGTCGTCATCGAGCACCGCGCCATCGTCAACCGCCTGCTGTGGATGCGCGAGCACTACGGCATCCGTTCCGATGACCGTGTTCTGCAGAAGACCCCGGCCACGTTCGATGTTTCGGTCTGGGAATTCTTCCTGCCGCTGCTGTGCGGCGCGACGCTGGTGGTGGCGGGCCCGGACGCGCATCGCGATCCGACCGAGCTGGCACGGCTTGTGCGTGCCCACGACATCACCACCGCACATTTCGTGCCGTCGATGCTCGATGCCTTCCTCGCCGCACCGGCCTCGGCAGGGCTGCAGCTGCGCCGGGTATTCACCAGTGGCGAGGCGCTGGACGCATCGCTGCGCGATCGTTTCCATGGGCGCGTGCAGGCCGAACTGCACAACCTGTATGGCCCGACCGAAGCGGCAGTGGACGTCAGCTACTGGCCGGCTTCGGCCGATGACCGCTCACGGCCGGTACCGATCGGGTTCCCGGTCTGGAATACCCGCCTGTACGTGTTGGACGCGCGGATGCAGCCGCTGCCGGTGGGTGTGCCGGGCGACCTGTATCTGGGTGGCGTGCAGCTGGCGCGTGGCTACCTCGGCCGCGATGATTTGACCGCCGAGCGCTTCCTGGCCGATCCCTTCCTGCCAGGGGAGCGCATCTACCGCACCGGCGACGTGGCGCGCTGGCGCAGCGACGGCGCAGTCGAATACCTGGGCCGCAGCGACCATCAGGTAAAGCTGCGCGGCCTGCGCATCGAGCTCGGTGAAATTGAAGCGGCATTGCGCGAGCTGCCGGGCATGGATCGGGTGGAGGTGCTGCTGCGCCAGGACGCTCCCGGTGACGCCAGGCTGGTGGCCTACGTGCCTTCGGCACTTGCCGATGCGGCGACGCTGCGCAGCCATCTGGCCACGCGGGTGCCGGACTACATGGTGCCGTCGGCCTTTGTCGGCGTGGAGTACTGGCCGGTGACCGCCAACGGCAAGCTGGACCGCAACGCGCTGCCGAAACCACCGCAGCAGGAAGCGGGTGGACTGTTGCCGCGCACGCCGCTGGAACAGGAACTGGCCGCGCTGTTCGCACAGGCGCTGGGCCGCGAGACACCGGTGGCGGTGGATGCGGACTTCTTCAGCCTCGGCGGCGACTCGCTCTCGGCGGTGCACCTGCTGCTGGCCATCGAAAAACGCTGGCGCTGTGACCTCGGCCTCGGTGCCCTGTTCGCGCAGCCGACCGTGGCCGCATTGGCGACGCGCATTGCCGAACCGCCGGCGCTGGCCGACCACGCATTGGGGCCGGTGATCTCGCTGGCTGCGACTGACGCTGATGGGCCCATTCCGTTGTTCGTGCTGCACCCGGCCGGTGGCATCGCCTGGAACTACCGGACGCTGGCGCGCGCCCTGCAGCCGGCACGCCCGGTATATGGCCTGCAGTCGCCCGCGCTGGATCCGAAGCAGCCGTTGCCGTCCAGCATCGAAGCCATGGCCAATGACTATGTGCAGCGGGTGGTCACGCTGCAACCGAAGGGACCGGTGCATCTGCTGGGCTGGTCGGTGGGCGGCATCCTCGCCCAGGCGATGGCGGTGCGTCTTCATGAAATCGGGCGTGAAGTCGGTGAACTGGTGCTGCTCGACGCCTACCCCAGCGAATGCTGGCGGGCTGAGCCGGAACCCGATGCCATCGCCGCATTGCGTGCGCTGCTGGCGATTGCCGGCCATGACCCGGAGGCGCATCCGGAGCTGGACAGCCGTGAACGCATTCTTGGTTTCCTGCGCCGTGGCGGTAGTGCGCTCGGTAGCCTGCCGGATGTAGTGCTCGATGGCGTGGTGCGTGCGGTGACCGGCACCAATCGCTTGATCCGCGAACACATCCACCAACCGTTCGACGGCACGCTGGTGCACGTGCGCGCTGGTCGGGATCATCAGACGCGGCCGCAGCTGCAGTCGGCGTTGTGGCGCACGCACGCGCGCAAGGTGCAGGCGCTGGAGCTGCCGTTCCTGCACGCCGAGCTGACCGGCCGCGATGCGGTGGCGCAGCTGGCACCGTGGTTGTCGGCGCGCCTGCGCCACTGGGATGAGCAACAGGAGATCGCAACATGCAGTTGACCGGCTTTGAAGGTCGCGTGGCACTGGTGACCGGCGCCGCCGGCGGCATCGGCGAGGCCCTGGTACGGCTGTTGGCCGAGGCCGGCTGCACGGTGGTGGCAACCGACCGCGAGGCGCCCGTGGTAATGGATGCACGTGTACAGGCATTTGCGCTCGATGTGACCGACAGCGTAGCGGTGGACGCACTGGTGGATCGTGTGGAAGCCAGCATTGGGCCGATCGGTCTCGCCGCAAGCGTGGCCGGGGTCCTGCACGTGGGCGAGGTGACCGGGACTACCGATGCCGATTGGCGCCGGGTGTTCGCAGTCAATGCCGATGGTGTGTTCCATGTTGGCCGTGCGCTGGCGCGGGTGATGTCACCGCGAGGCCAGGGCGCGATCGTCACCGTCAGTTCGAATGCCGCCGGCGTGCCGCGGCACGGCATGGCCGCCTACGCCGCGTCCAAGGCTGCCGCCACGATGTTCACCCGCTGCCTCGGGCTGGAGCTGGCGCCGCTGGGCATCCGCTGCAACATCGTCGCCCCGGGTTCAACGCTGACCCCGATGCAGACCGGCATGTGGCAGGACGAGCACGGTGCCGAGCGGGTGATTGCCGGCAACCTGGAGACGTACAAGGCCGGCATTCCGTTGCGCAAGCTGGCCACCCCGGAGGACATCGCGCACTCGGTGATGTTCCTGCTCTCCGAGCAGGCCGGGCACGTGGCGATGAGCGACCTGTACGTCGACGGCGGCGCCACCCTGCGCGGGTGAGTCCTGCATATTCCGACCACCTGCCGGCAACCCATGGCCCCCGGTAGTGCCGGCCGCTGGCCGGCAACCCATGGTCCCCGGTAGTGCCGGCCGCTGGCCGGCAACCCATAGTCTCCGGTAGTGCCGGCCGCTGGCCGGCAGCCCATAGTCTCCGGTAGTGCCGGCCGCTGGCCGGCAACCTCATTCAACTTCAGACATCTCCGAACTTCCATCGAGGCATGGCCTGACGTTCAACGCGCAATGATCGCTCCACCATGGGGCATGAGCAGCCATCGCCTCCGCCTGGGCCGTCACTCGATCATCGGCCAGGTCTACGTTCTGACAACGACCACACATCAGCGCCGCCGGCTCTTTGAAAGCGAAGCTGCAGTGGCATGTGTAATCGACCAGCTTCATTACATCGAACAGCGCGGGCTCGTACAGTCACTCGCATGGGTCGTCATGCCGGATCACGTCCACTGGATGTTCGAGCTGCGTGCAGCTCACCTTTCAGGCATTGCGCGCCGAATGAAGTCGTCGAGCGCGCTTGCCCTGAATCGCCTGGCGGGTCGTCGAAGTACGGTGTGGCAGCCTGGCTACTTCGACCACGCCGTGAGGGCCGAGGAGTCGCTGGCGCGGCAGGCGCTGTACATCCTGGGGAATCCGGTACGCGCCGGTCTTGCCCGTCAGGTTGGCGAGTATCCGCATGCGTGGTCGATATGGGCGTGATGCCGGCCAGCGGCCGGCACTACCGGTTGCGGTGAGGGCTGAGCAGGCGCTGTACATCCTGGGAATCCGGTACGCGTCGGTGTTGCTGGGCAGATTGGCAATTATCCGTATGCGTGGTCGGTCTGGTCGTGATGCCGGCCAGCGGCCGGCACTACCAGGGGTTCGAACATGGCGGTTGCCGGCCCGGGGCCGGCAATACCCGTTGCAGTCAGGGTAGCGTGAAGCGGTAAACCAGCACGCGGTTGTCGTTGTCGTACGCGCTGTCGCAGGATTGGCCCTGCATGCGGCAGTGGCGGGCGATGAAGTCGTTGTCGTTGCCGATCAGCAACAGCACGTCGTTCGGATGCTGCGGGTCCAGCGCTGGCAGTACGTCCATGGCTTCCCACTTTTCCGAGAGCAGCCCGGCATGCGGGCCGCGCTTGGTGTTCAGGTCAAGGCCGGCACGCGCCAGCTGCGGGCGGTCGAGCAGGTTCAGCAGTTCGTCGCTGCGTGCGGGCACGATGCCGTCCTTCAACACGGTGCCCGCCGGGTCGGCCAGCACCGAGGCCGTACCGGACTCATAGTTGCTTCCTGCCAGGTTGCTGGCATCGGCCACATCCACCAGCAGCACCGACTTGTAGACGATCGGGTCATCGCCGTCCTTGCCCAGACCGTTGCCATCGCGGGCCAGCAGCAGGAAGCGGTGGGCATCCAGTGCACGCAGCTCGCTCTGCGCGGCGGTGCGGTCCAGCTTGCCCTTGCCGTCGTGCGCGTAGGCGGGCAGGGCCATCACGTAATGGCCGATCGGCTGCTGTGGCGTTGGCGAGGCCGTCACGTCGTAGACCAGCACGCGGGTGTTGATGCGTCCGGCCGCATTGCCCTGCGCGCTGTCCTGCAGCGTCGCGCTTTGCAGGGCCACGAACAGGCGGCTGCCGTCGGGTGACAGGCCCATGCCTTCCACGCCTTGGTTGTTGCGGCGGCCGGTCTGCGGTGGCGCCAGTGAACCGAACGCTGGCTTGCCATCTCGCTGCGGACGGATCGCCGGCGGCGCCACGATCACGCCCTGCAGCTGGCCCTGTGCATCGAAGTAGTAGACGTTGGCGGTGTACTCGTCGCCGATGTAGAAATGACCATCGGCGGTGAACTGCAGCGACTCCGCATCCAGCGAGACCTTGCCTGCGCCTGCGCCTGCGCCGCTGGCCGGCGAGGGCAGCACCACCTCGCGCTGGGTGATCGTGTGCTCACCCGGGTCGGCACCGGTGAACGGCTGCCCCTTGAAATCCTTAAGTACCACGCCCTTGTCGGGCACCATGCTCAGCGTGCCAAGCGCAGGCTTGCCCGGGGTAACGTCGATGCGCAGCTGCATGCGCTCCACGCGACCGGCGTAGTCGTAGAACAGGCCGGCCTCGGGATCATTACGACCGCGGTCGGGCAGGGTCCAGAGCACGCCTTCGTAGCCGCTGGCGGTGCGCTTCCAGGTGCCGGGCTGCACCGCCAGCGACGAAAACGAGCCCAGCGTATCGCCGAGGAAGTCCACCGTGCCCGCGGGCAATCGCCCGGCGGCGACCAGGCCCTTGTCCACATAGGTACGACCGCCCAGCTGCAGGGTGCGCGGTGGTGCACCCGTTGCCTCATGCGGAGCGGAGTATCCGCTGGCGGAGAGGGTGGCCAGCAGCAGGGCGGTCGCGAGCATCGGTGGACTCCGGGTGGTCGATCAGAAGCGAAGGTCGATCGTACCGAACACCTGGCGCGGTGCCGAGGCATGGAACACGTACAGCTTGCCGGCCGGGTCGCTGGGCGCGAACACGCTCGAATCCAGGTTGCTGGCGTAGCGCTTGTTGGTCAGGTTGGTCACGTTGAACGACAGGCGCATGCCCTTGGCGAAGCCGACCTGGCCGAAGTCATAGCCACCGGCCAGGTCGAACACGGTGAAGCTGCCGAAGCCCTGGTCGTTGGTGTAGGTGTAGAAGCGCTCGCCGGTGTACTTGCCACGCAGGCTGGCGAACCAGCCGTTGTCACGCCAGGTGATCTCGGTGGCCAGCAGCTGCTTGGGCGTATCGGTCTGGATCTTGCCCTTGATCTGCTGCTCGACACCGGCCTGCACGTAGTTGGAGGCGTAGGTCGAACGGTTCAGCGAGGCCGAGGTGTACCAGCTGAAGTGCTCGTTCGGGGTCCACAGCACGGTCAGCTCGGCACCGCGGCTGTCGACGCCGCCGACGTTGTAGAAGCGGTTGCCGCAGGTCGGGCCGACCGGCTGCCGCGAATCGCAGGGGTTGTACTGCAGCAGGCGGTTGTCGAAGCGCACGCTGTAGGCCGCGATCGAGGCCTGCAGGGTATCGGTGACGAAGCGGTAGCCGGCTTCGACTGAGCGTGACTCCTCCGGTTTCAGGTTGCCCTGTGCGTTCCAGGTGGCCTGGCTGACCGCCTGCGGACCGAGCTTGAAGCCGCCCTGGAACATGGCGATGTTCTCGGCATAGCTGGCGAAAATCTCGTGGTGCTCGGCCAAGCGGAAGTTGGCGCCGATGCTGGGCAGGAAGTTCTTGCTGGCCTTTAGCGAGCCGGTGGCGAACTGGTTGTTGGAGGTCGGCGAGATTGGCGTCTTCGCGTCGCCCGGCAGTGCCTGTGCGTCGGAAGTGGCGTGCGGGCTCTTGGCGCCAAATTCCAGGGTCAGGCGGTCATCGAGCAGGCGCCAGGTGTCCTTCAGGAAGAACTGATGGGTCTTCCAGCGGGTGCGCTGGGCGAACACGCCCACATCGGAGGGCAGGGTGTTCATGCCGCTCAGGTCACGCGGGCCGTCCACGGCGGTCTGGTAGCGCTCGGCGCTGCTGGTGTTGCGCTCATACCAGACGCCGCCTTCGATGCGGTGCGCGCCCAGTTCCCAGTCGAAGGACAGCGTGCCGCCGTCGCGGTCGATGGTATAGATGGTGTTGCGGAAGATGATCGGAATCTCCTGCGCGGTGCCCTTGTTCGACCACGCGCCGCTGTTCCAGTTGTGGCCTTCGCCACGGTCATCGTGGTGGTAGGTCAGGGCGCGCAGGTTGAAGCCATCGGCCAGGAAGAAGTCGCCGGCCAGGTAGTACAGGTTATCGTCGCGCAGGATCTGCCCGGCGGTGAAGGCACCATCGGCATCCTTGTCCGGGCCGCTGCTGTCGCACTTCTTCGCGTTGAAGCTGGCGGTGTTGCAGTAGGCCTTGGCCACGGCCTTGTTCCAGTCCGGCGCGTAGCCGCCCCAGTCCCAGCCCAGGCCGCGCGACATCTCGTCCTTGGACAGGTAGAAGTAGTCCGCCTGGGTGGTGCGTGAGGTATCGACGAAACCGGTGATCTGGCCGCGGCCAAAGTTCCACACGCCCTTGGCATTGAACTGCTTGGTGGTGGATTTGTTGTAGGCGGTCTGGTCGTTCCACAGATCGGAGACGGCATTCATGCCGGAAACATAGCCGGAGAAGCCGTTGTACTCGCCGCTGTCCACGCGCACGAAGGTGCGGCGGTTGGCATCGCTGCCGAAGGTCTGCACCACGCGGCCGCCGAGTTCCTGGGCCGGGCGGTCGGAGGTATAGGAAATCGTGCCGCCGAGGTTGCTGGTGGACGGCGTGCCGAGGCTGCCGATGCCCACCGCCAGTTCCGCGCCGGCCATGTTCTCGCTGATCAGCGCACGGTTGATGGTCAGGCCGTTGTAGTTGTTGTACGCGCCATCGCCCAGCGGCACGCCGTCGAGCGTGTAACCGAGACGGGTGGAGTTGAAGCCGCGCAGGCTGAGGGTCATCGACTGCTCGTTGGTGCCCAGCGCATCGGCCGACTGCGCGTTGACGCCAGGCAGTAGATTGAGCGTCTTCTGCAGGCTGGTGCCCGGCGGCAGGATGTCGAGGTTCTCGCGGGTGATGCGCTGCACCTGGCGCGCTTCACCGCTGCCGATCACCGAGACCGCATCGAGATCGGTGGCGGAGGTGCCAGTGGAGGTCGGGGCAGCATCCTGCGCCCAGGCCGCGGGAGCGAGCGCGATCGACAGCGCAGCGGCCAACAAAGTCTTCGTCATGTTACGGACACTCAGGCAGGCACAAGCCACCGCACGGGCGCGGAGCTCATGGAGTTCAAAAGGGGAGACAACCGATGCGACCGGTGACGCTGCAGGCGCCGTGGATCAACGTGAAAATGGTGCGCTAGACAGATGACTGTCTGGTGACACTGTCATTTGTGCTGGCAACTGGCCCGCGGCGCGGCGTCTCGTTGCACTCCAAACGGCCGGTTTACTGCATTGGTAGATGCCAACCTTGGTTGGCATGCGCAGCGTTGAATGGATGCTGCGCCACTCAGTTGTAAGAGTTTCGGCCCAGGTTGCCGTCAACAGCGTTGTTCTATCAAATCGAGTATGTGGGACAGAAGTCTGTCGAAGGAGGCAAACTCTTCATAGACGTTATCGAACGCCACTTTGTCGCGGACTTGGTCCAGGCCGGTTCCAGAGTCGAAGACATAGCAGTCCATATCACTCTCTCCGAGCTCTATATAGCCGTCCATGAATCCCTGGTCGCGTGCAAGGAGATTCATTTCCACCAACGCAAGGGCTGAGCCGCCATCGGAATAGGGGCGTGGAATGCTCGAGTAAAGGAATGCTCCCTCTGCTGCCAGACCGTCGTGGCTTGAAAGGAAGTCCAGATAGGACTCCGGCAGGGCGATGCCAAGCGTAGAAAGCGCCAAGCTCTGGAGGGCTTCGATGCAGGAACGTCCAAGTGAAGGGCCAAGGTACATCTCGGCTTTGCTGAGAGCCGCGCGGAGCTTGAGAAGTCTGGCTTCTATTGAAGGCTGCATCTGCTGAGGTTGGAGCTCACGGGCGAGGGTATCAGGCAGACATTGGCGAGATTCATCACCCGACGTCAATTCAAGGCGTTCCAGACAGGTCAAGCCAGTCAATCAATGACGCGATTGGCAATCGGCGTCGATTGGGCAGCAGCGCGGCTGGGAATCGAAAAGCGCCAACCAAGGTTGGCGTCTACCAGAAGCGTGGATCAGGATTCTCGTATCCAGGAGCGCCGAACGGGGGCGGCGTCAATGCGCGATCAACCCGCGTTGCGCGGCTTGCGCGTGCGCTTTGGCTTCGCGGTATCGCCGCCGCTGGCGGCGCCATCCTGCAGCGCCTGCAGCCAGGACAGGGTGTCCACGTAGTCGATGAAGTGGCGCAGGTAACCGGGGCTGGTCGACTGCATCGTGTCGAGCATGCGCTGCACCAGCACCGCCGAGTTCAACGGGCCGCCATCGGCCGGAGCCTCGGTGCGCAGCGAGCGGCGCACCTGCAGTTCGCTGCGCAGTTCCGACCACTCGCGCTGCACCTGCTGCAGCATCGGTACCTGCGGGTAATGCGGCAGCGAACGCGATCCCGCATCGAGATCGCGCACCAGTGCGCGCAGGCCCTCCAGTGCGGGCGGCTTACTTGGCATCCGCGGCCTTGGGCTTGGGAATCGGCGCGATTTCCACGCGACGATTGCGCGCGCGGCCGTCTTCGCTGGCATTGGAGCTGACCGGCTGCTCGCTGCCGAACGCGGCGGCGAATACCGCGTCAGCCGGTACGCCATCGGCAATCAACGTGCGGGTCACGGTCAGCGAACGCTGCGCGGACAGCTCCCAGTTGTCGGCGAAACGCCGGTTGCCTTCGCGCACCGGTGCGTCATCGGTGAAGCCGCTGACCATCAGGATTTCTTCGCGCGTCCCCAGATAGGCGGCCAGCGGTGCGGCCAGGCTGCGCAGCAGCTCCTGGCCTTCCGGCTGCAGCTGGTCCGAGTTCAGCGCGAACAGCACGCTGCCGCTGATGCCGATGCGTCCATCGACCAGGGTCACGCGACCGGCGGCCAGCGGGCCCGCCAGCGCCTGTTCCAAGGTCTGCAGGCGCTTGGCTTCGGCCTGGCGCTGCTTCACTTCCTGGTCCAGTCGCTGCGACAGCTCCAGCTGCACGGCAACCACACCGACCAGTATCAGCACGAACGCGCCCAGCAGCACCGACATCAGGTCGCCGAAGGCGGCCCAGATCGGGGCGTGTGAGCCGCCGTCGACCTCCAGCTCGTCGCTCATGCGCTGCCGGCCTTGCCGCGGCGCGTGGCCAGCTGCTGCAGTTCTTCCATCACCTGCTTCTGCGACAGCAGGCTGAGGTCGACCACCTCGCGTGCCTGCGCCACGTAGTAGGCCAGCTGCTCGTCGCTGCGCGCCAGCGAGGCATCCAGTGCGCCGCCGATCTGTTCCAGACGGCCGGACAGCTCGGTGGAAGCGCTGCCGAACTGCGCAACCGCGTCGCCGAAGGCGCCAGCCAGCTGGCCAACGTCGCCCGCGCTGCCGCTGAGCGCTGCGGCAATGCCATCCAGCTTGCCGGTCTCGGCGGCGATATGGTCGGTGAAGCGGTTGCCGACGCGTTCCAGCAGCTCGGCCGAACCACCGACCAGCGCGTCCACGGCGGTGCGCTGCTCGTGCGAGGCATGGTTGATCGCATCCAGCAGGGTCTGCACGGTGGCCAGCAGCCGGCCGCGCTCTTCCAGCATCGCGTTGTCGCGCACCAGGCTCTCGGAGAGCGTGCTGCGCAGCTCGTTGATGACGTCGGCGGCGGCCTTCGGCGCAGCGGCGGCGGTCTGCAGCAGGGTGGACACTTCCGCCAGCGTGGCGCTGGCCTGGGCGCGGCCGTTCTCGCCGATCTGCTGTGCGGTGGCCGCCAGCGTGTCGCAGACCTGCTGCTGCTGCGCGGCCAGGCGTTCACCGTTGGCCTGCAGGCGCTCGGCCAGATCGGCGGAAACGTGCTGCAGGGCATCGCTCCAGCGCTGCAGGCGCTGTTCGTCGCCGGCCTGCAGCTGGGCCTGCAGCGCGGCGTGGGCCTGCTGCAGTTCGGCACTGACCGCATCCCAGCGTGCCTGGCGCTGCTGCTCGCGGCTGTCCAGGCTGGCCTGCAGTTCGGCGTGCGCGGTCGCGGCGGCGGCCTGCGCGGCCTGCCACCGCTGCGAGCGCTGCTCTTCATGATTCTGCAGCAGCGCCTGGCTGGCGCTGTGATGCTGTTCCAGTGCCTGCAGCAGCGCCTGCGCACGCGCGTCCAGATGCTCGCTGGTGGCCAGCAATGCCTGCTGCTGGCGTTCGACCAGCGCGGTATTCAACGCCTGCTGCTGTTCGGCGGCGGCGCGCCAGGCCTCGGCATTGCCGCTGGCATCGGCATGCAGGCGCTCGCCGATGCGTGTCACCAGTGCTTCGGCCTGCGTGCCCTGGCCATCGCTGAAGGCCTGCAGGTGCTGACGCAGATCACTGACCAGTGCCTGCTGTGTCTGGCTCTGTTCACTCAACGCCTTGGCCCAGCTGGCCTCGGTCGCCACGCGGCTGCGCTCGAAGCCTTCGCTCAGGCCAGACAACTGCTGCTGCACCGCCTGTTCGACACGGGCATGCAGCGCCTCACCATGGTGGGCCAGTCCGGCCAGGGTGGTCTCGGCCATCGGCTGCAGCGCGCCACCGATGGCGGCGGCGCTGGCCTCGGCACCCTCGCGCAGCGACTGCTGCAGCGAGACGGCCAGGCGTTCCTGCAGCGCCTGGCTCTGGGTCAGGAACTCGGCCTGGCCGGCCAGCAGGCGCTCATTGGCGGCCGCACTGTGCTGTTCAAAAGTGCTGGTCATCGCCTGCAGGCGGTCGACCAGCGCTGGCAGCGCCGCGGACTGTGCCTGCAGCAGGCGCAGCGACTCGGCGCGTTGCCAGGCCTGCGAGTAAGGATGCAGGTCGCCGGCAATGGCGCGGTCCAGCTGCTGCACGGCCTGCAGACGGTCGCGACGCAGCAGCGCTGCCAGCAGGCCGAGCATGGCCGAGCTGGCCACACCGGCGATCGAAGTGCCGAATGCCACGGCCAGGCCTTGGACCGGCGACGCCAGCGAGCCGCGGATGGCGGCCATGTCGGTTGCGCTCTGCAGGGCCAGGCCGGTGCCACGCAGCGTGTCCATCATGCCCAGCAGGGTGCCGAGCATGCCCAGCAGCACCAGCAGGCCAACCAGGTACGGGGTCAGCACCGGCGCGGGCAGGGCGGTGCGCTCGCCTTCCACGCGCAGGCGCACGGCGTTGCGCAGGCCCATCGGCACGCGCTCCAGCCAGGGGGCAAGGCTTTCCTTCGCGCTGGAGAGATCGCTCAGCGCGCTGCGCAGGCCGTTGCTGGCCTGCCGATAGCGATGCAGCTCCACGCCACCGGCGATGTAGCAGGCCGCGATGATCGCCGCCACCGCTGCACCCAACGGATGCACCGAAACGTAGCCAATGCCGATCCAGCACACGGCCAGCAGGCCGACAAGGAAAACAACGACATGGAAAGCAGTTCTGGACATGGTGTTCCGGTCAGTGGGAGCGCAGGGCGTCTTGCAGCCCTTCGATCGGGTGGAAGCGCAGCTGCAGCTCGGCAAGCAGCAGGATGCGCATGTCATGGCGGAAGGCCGCGCGCCAGCCGGGCTGGCCGTGCACGCGTTCAAAACGGGCGCCGAGCACCGCCGGCGCAGTGGCCAGCAGGCTGTGCTCGCGCGGGGTGAGGGTCTGTTCCATCACCGCATCGACCTCGGCCAGCCGTGCCAGCTCGGGTGAAACCTGCACCAGCTGGTCGCGCAGGCGGCCGCGCAGGCGCCCGGTGGCGGTCTGGATGGCCTGCTGCAGCACCCGGTAGCGCTGGCGCAGCGAGGCGAAGTTGGGTGCGGCGGTGGCTTCGGCCAGGTCCAGCAGGCGCTCGGCCTCGGCATCCTCACTGATCGAGGCCAGCAGGCTGGCATGGGCCTGGGCGCAGTCGCCCAGCACATCCCCGGCCGCTTCGGTGGCCTCACCCGGCTCGGGCAGGCGTCCGCCGAGCGCCCCGGACAGGGCCACGGCACGGCTCCAGTCCACCCATTGGCCGAGGCGATCGGTCAGGGCGGGACTGCTGGCCGGCATCGCGCCGTCGCTGAGACGGGCGAGCAGGCGGAGGAATTCCGGTCCACCCAGGACCGGCTGCGCTGCGTTCGCCATCAAGGGGTGAGGGGCCAAAAACCGTTGATTTTACAACCAGATGACCCGGCCTGGATGAAGGCGGGGCCGGGGGAGGGGACCCGCAGGCGCGACAAGGCTTAGAATGACCGGCTGCACCCATCCCGTTCGACCCTTGGAGTACCCAATGACTGTTGCGCAGTTCTACCCGATCGGCACCCCCGGACAGCCCTGGGGCGACGCGGAACGCGCACAGTGGCGGGCCCGCCAGCAGCGCCAGCGCAGCTACCACGACGACGTGGTGGCCGCCCTTGAACGCCTGGACGACAGCTTCGATGTGATCCAGTACGGTCAGCTGGACTATGCACCTGACCATTACCCGCTGTTCGCCGTGGTCAACCACGACTGGAACCCGGCGCTGCCGACCGCGCTGATCACCGGTGGCGTGCATGGCTACGAGACCAGCGGCGTGCACGGCGCGCTGCAGTTCCTGGAACAGCAGGCCGAGCGTTACCTGGGCCGGCTGAACCTGATCGTGGCGCCGTGCGTCAGCCCGTGGGGCTACGAGCGCATCCAGCGCTGGAACCCGGATGCCATCGACCCCAACCGCAGCTTCCGTGACGGCGGCCAGATCGAGGAAGCCGCCGCGCTGATGCGCTGGGTGGCCGAGCGCAAGCCGAACCTGCTGGTGCACCTGGACCTGCACGAGACCACCGACAGCGACCTGCACGAGTTCGATCCGGCGCGCTGCGCCCGCGACGGCAAGCCGTTCGAGCGCGACACCATTCCGGATGGTTTCTACGTGATCGGCAACAGCGAAGATCCGCAGGCCGAGTTCCAGAAGGCCCTGATCGCCGCAGTGGCGCCCATCACCCACATCGCCCCGGCAGACGCCGAAGGCAACCTGGTCGGCCTGCCGCTGCAGTCGCCGGGCGTGGTCTGGGGCGAGTCGCGTTCGATCGGCGCCTGCGCCGGCTTCACCGACGCGCGCTTTGCCACCACCACCGAGGTCTACCCGGACAGCCCGCGCACCAACCCGCAGGAATGCAATGATGCGCAGGTGGCGGCGGTGTGCGCAGGCCTGGATTTCGCCCTGACGAAGTAAGGCACGTGGGTGTGCAAGCGGACCCGGCAGGTTCCTGCACGATGCGCCGGGTCATAGGATCGATTGTCGGGTTACGATCGGGCGATGACCACGATCAAGATTCTGCCCCGGCCATCACTCGTATCGGTCTTGGTGGCGACGACCGCACTCGGTGGATGCAAGCTGTCGGCGCTCGATCTGACGCCGCCGCGGGTGATCCAGCTGTCCTGCAGCAGCACAAGCGCCACGCCCCAGACGCCGATGGTGTTGATCCTGGACTCCGGCCAGGCGTCGGTGGTCTGGGTCAACCGTCCGAGCGCGCGCGCGGGCAGGCTGGAGGTGGAGGCAAACGTGTATCGGCTGGATTTTCCGCCGGTCGCTGGCGCGGGCAGGCTGCAGGCGGTGATCAACCGCTACGACGGTAGAATGGCGTTGAGCGGGCCCGGCACAGATGTGGCCGGCGCTGGCCAGCCGCAGATGTCCTGTGAGGTACAGCCTGTGCAGCCCAAGGTATGAACATGCCCGATACATCGTCTGATCTGATTGCCGTGCTTACCGGCGACCTGGTCAAGTCCACGGAGATGGACGCGGCCACCATTGATGACGTCCGTGAAGTGATTTCCGTTGCCGTGGCCCAGGCCATGGAGTGGCCTTTGCCGGGCATTGTCGGCCCCGAGTTCTACCGGGGCGATGCCTGGCAGCTGGCGGTCACCCAGCCGCACGGTTTCCTGAGGTTGGCGACCTGGATCAAGGCCAAGCTTGCCGCATCGGAGTCGCGGGCGCGCACCCGGATCGCGATTGGACTGGGTACGGTAGAGGCATTGGACCGGAAGGCGGTGTCGCGTTCGCTGGGTGAGGCATTCGTGCTGTCCGGTCGGTTGCTTGAATCCATGGGGCGCACGCAGGACATGGACGTAGCCCTGCCAGTACAACGGGAGGATCTGTACTGGTTACCGGCAGTGGTGTCTGCCTGCGATGTTATTGTCGCGCGCTGGACACGCAGTCAGGCTGAGGTGGCGTCGTTGTTTCTGATCCCCGATGCCCCCTCGCAGTTGGAAGCTGCCAATGCGTTGAACCGGCACCGACAATCGGTGAACCGGGTCTATCACGATGCTGGCGTCTTTGCCTTGCTGGCGCTGATCACCGCGGCTGAACGTGCACTGATGCAGCCGTACGGGAGCGTTCACGGTTCTGGAAAAGCAACTAAATAGCGTTGCTTTGGCTTAAGCAACTAAATTTCGTTGCTTCTGGCGGCGACTTGGCTATCGCGAAGCGAGCCACAGGAAGGACTCACAGGCAGAAAGGACATGCTTGAAACGCTGCTCGTACTGTTGACCGCTCACCTTGTCGCCGATTTCGTGCTTCAGACCACGAAGATGATCGCGCGCAAGCAGGAACTGCATGGCCTGCTGCTGCACGTAGCAGTGGTGCTGCTCGTCATCGCCGCGCTGACCGGTTCAATCAACCCATGGGTCTATCTCATCATCGGTTTCAGCCATGCGGTGATGGACTGGATCAAGGTGCATTGGCTCCCCGATGGCGTGCACGCATTCGTCATTGACCAGTTGGTGCATATCGCCTTCATCGTGTTGATCGCGTTGATGTTCCCTCACGTTGCCCGCGATGGCTGGTACGGGATGATCCCGACCCAGGTCCAACTGTTGATGTATCAGGGCATGTCGATCGCGAGCGGCTTGATCCTGGTGGTCAACGTCGGCGGCGTCCTGGTGGAGAAGCTGCTTGCGCCGTTCACGGCAGGACTCAATATGGGAAGCGCAGAATCGGCGCCTACGACCGCAGCCGTGCAGAGCGACGATCACAAGGGCATGCAGACCGCAGGGCGCTATATCGGGCGGCTGGAAAGAGGCTTGATCTTCATGTTCCTGCTGCTGGGCCAGCCGGAGGGCGTGGGGTTGATGCTGGCCGCCAAATCGGTGCTGCGCTTCGCCGACCGGCAGGCGCGGGCACACACCGAATATGTGATCATCGGTACCATGCTCAGCTTCGGTTGGGCCATCGCCGCAACCATGTTGACCAAGCTCGCCATCTCGCATTGGCGCTAGCGGCTGCGGCGTTGTGGCACCGGGCCATGCCCGGCGGGTCGGGCGCGAGCTAACCCAGCAGGATCACGCCCCACACCGTGCCGACCATCAGCAGTGCGGTGGTCTGGGCGGCGCTGCCCATGTCCTTGGCGTTCTTGGACAGTGGGTGGTGGTCAAGCGAGATGCGGTCGACCACCGCTTCGATGGCCGAGTTCAGCAGTTCCACCAGCAGGCTGATGAAGCAGACGGCCAGCACCACGGCGCGTTCGACCGGACTGATGTCCAGCAGGAACGCAGTGGCGATCAGCAGCGCATGCAGCAGCAACAGCTGCCGGAATGCGGCTTCGCCACGGAAGGTGGCGATGAAGCCGTCGCGCGAATGGATCAGCGTGTAGAAGATGCGGCGAAGGCCGGTCTTGCCATGCGGGTACTTGCCGCTGTCCTTGGGGGAGGGTGGCTGCATGCCGGTCCTGCCATGAAGTGATCTCACGACAGGATGTGCAGGCGGGCGTCGGGAAAGCGTCGGACGCCCGTTGGATTTTCCTTCAGCCGGCCTGGCGCTGCGCCTGGATGGCCTGGTCGAGGGCATCCAGATCGTCGGTCGGCGAGGCCAGCCATGCCGGGTACGCCTCGGTCTCGACGAAGGCGGAGGATCGCAGCACATCATCGAATGCCGGATTGTCCTTCTCCGCATGGCGCAGCAGTCCGGACATCAGCCCGCAGATGCGGACGGCCGCCTGGAAGGCACCCTGCAATGAACCGGCCGGCTCGGTGACCGTGTTGAGGAAGGCTGCATAGGCCGGGCCATCGAAGATGAAATCCTCGCGGTTCTTGAACGCTTCGCCGCTGAGGTTGGTTTCGCCGGAGACGTGCCGGGAGAATCCCCAGGACCAGATGTCGAGGAAGCGCAGGTCATCCAGCATCCGGCGCGCATCGTCATTCAGTGGAACGGCGCCGGACAGGGCGTGCTCCAGCGTGGCCGCTGCGAACGGCTCGGTGCCCTGGTGGGCCAGGAAATCGCTCAGGCAGCGCAGTGCAGCGGGATGATGCGGGTCCAGTTGCAGCGCACGGTAGATCACGCGGGCGCCTTCCACGTGACGGCCCTGGGCGATGAAGATGTTGAGCGCGTGGTGGGCGAGCTGGTCGGCGTTGAGGTCGGCAATCCGGGTCATCGGGTCTGGCTGGCATGGACGAACGGTGGGCACCACTCTGACAGATCACTCATTCGGCCGGGCTGCGTGAATCGCGGATCGAATAGATCACCGAGAAGATCTTCCAGCCCTGTTCGGTGCGGATCAGCTGCCACATTTCCTTGCCCCAGTTGGTCTTCACTCCATCGTCGTGGAAGCTGTAGTCAAACGACACCGAGGCCACATCGCCATCCGTTTCGATCTTCGTGTTGGAGAATGTCTCCTCCTTCGGTTTCGGCGACGCAACGACGCCGTCGATCAGCGCGATGAAGTTGTTGGCGGGAATCTGCCGTGCCTTGATCGCATCGGGCTTGGCCTTGCGGATGTCCTGCAGGCGCACATCCTCGGAGACAAACTGCCAGCCGATGTCTTCCGCCTTGTCCGAGAAGAACAGGCTCATGTAGGTCGGCTTGTCCTTGTTGATCAACGAGGTGCGGAAGGATTCGACAACCTGTTCGATGGCTTTTCCATCGGCTGGACTGTGGGCTGGACTGTTGTTGCCGGCATGGCCTGGCGACGCTGACAGCAGAAGCGCGAGGAGGGCGAGTGGTGCTCTTGATGTCTGCATCTGCAGCTTCCGGGGACAAGGGGATGCTGCCGGGACGTTTCGTTACATCAGCGCCCCGGCGCATCCCCTCATTCAACGATGCAGCGCGTCGATGATCAACCCAGTAGCAATCTCCACCAGCAGGTACTCGCTATCGGACTGCCGGACCCAACGCTGGTCGCGGCCCGGCTCGCGCAGGTGGTAGCGCGCATAGTCATCCACCCAGTAACGGCGGTCCACTTCCGCCCATGGCAGGCGCTCACCGCGACGCCAGGCCTTCTTCTGCCAGCCCGGCGGCGGTGCATCACGGTTGTGCGGGCCACCGGCGTGCGGCGGTGGCCCGTTGCCGCGCGCATGGTGCGGCGGATCGGCGAAGGCCGGTGCCGCGGCCAGCGCGGCAGCCGTGGTCAAAGCAATGGCGAACAAGCGTGCGGTGTTCATCGCAACCTCCGGGCCTTGCCGCTGCATGCGGCGTCGTGCCGTGGAGTATGGATCAAGGAATGTGAACGGACTTTTGAGCTGTCACCGTAGCAGCAGGGCGCATTCCACGGCGTTGCAGCTGGCGGCTCGGGCACGACGCCGCCGCCTCCGGCATGGCCGCCTCAAGCGCGCTCGCGCGCCTCATACCAGTTGCGTGACCGGTTCACGATCTTCACCACCGAAAGCATCACGGGTACTTCAATCAGCACCCCCACCACCGTGGCCAGCGCCGCACCGGAGTGGACACCGAAAAGGCCCACGGCCGTCGCCACCGCCAGTTCGAAGAAGTTGCTGGCGCCGATCAGTGCCGACGGCCCGGCCACACAATGCGCCACACCCAGGCGCCGGTTGAGCAGGTAGGCCAGGCCGGAGGTGAAATAGACCTGGATCAGGATCGGGACCGCGATCAACGCGATCACCAGCGGCTGCTGCACGATCTGCTGGCCCTGGAACCCGAACAGCAGCACCAGCGTCAGCAGCAGCGCCGACAGTGACAGTGGCCCCAGCTGGCGCAGCGCCGTCTGCAGCCCGGATTCGCCATGGCGCGACAGGATCCAGCGCCGCAGCAATGCGGCCACCAGTACCGGAACCACGATGTACAGGCCGACCGACAGCAGCAACGTATCCCACGGTACGGTGATGGCCGACAGCCCCAGCAGCAGCGCCACCACCGGCGCATAGGCCACCACCATGATCGCGTCGTTCAGTGCCACCTGGCTCAGCGTGAAGTTGGCATCGCCGCGGCACAGGTTGCTCCATACGAACACCATGGCCGTGCAGGGCGCGGCCGCCAGCAGGATCAGGCCGGCGATGTAGCTGTCGATCTGGCCGGCGGGCAGCCAGTCCGCAAAGACGTGGCGCAGGAAGAGCCAGCCCAGCAGCGCCATCGAGAATGGCTTCACCGCCCAGTTGATGAACAGCGTCACCCCGATGCCTTTCCAGTGCTGGCCCAGCTGGCGCATCGCACCGAAATCCACCCGCAGCAGCATCGGGATTATCATCAGCCAGATCAGCACCGCCACCGGCAGGTTGACTTTGGCCACTTCAGTCGCCGCCAGGGAGGCGAAAGCACCTGGCAGGAAGTGCCCGAGCAGCGTGCCGACGATGATGCACAGCGCGACCCAGAGCGTCAGGTGGCGCTCGAACAGGCCCATGGGTGCCGCTGTGCTCATGGCGTGCGCGCTGCCGGCAGCAGATGGCCGATCTGGTCCAGGGCCTGCTGCAGCATTCCGCGGCCCTGCCACACGTGCCCGGGCAGCGCCAGCAGGGCCTGCACGCGTGCCTTCACGATGGCATGCGCGTGGGCGAAGGCGGCAGCCTTGTCGGCATCGCTGCCCCCTACCGCGGCCGGGTCCGGCAGACCCCAATGGCTGCGGATGAAATCACCGAACACCACCGGGCAGGCTTCCGCTGCCGCCGCACCGCAAACGGTGATTACCAGATCCATGGGGGCGGCATCAGCGAACTCATCCCAGGATTTGCTGCGCAGTCCCGCGACCGGCATGCCTTCGGCGCGAAGCTGTGCAAGCGCGAACGGATTGACCTGGCCGGTCGGGTGGCTGCCGGCACTGAAGGCCGTGAATCGGTCGCCGCCCCATGCGCGCAGGGTGGCTTCGGCCAGCACGCTGCGCGCGCTGTTGCCGGTGCAGAGAAACAGGATGGAGCGGGACATGGTGGCGTTTCCGAATCAGCAGCTGCAGGGATTGCGCGACGGCGCGCACTGTTCGCTGGGCGAACCGGCGCAGCAGTTGTGCGTGAGGTACTCGATCAGGCCGGTCATTGCGCTGAAATTCGCGCGGTAGCAGACGTGGCGGCCCTGGCTCTCGCTCTCGACCAGGCCGGCCTGTACCAGCTCCTTCAGGTGGAAGCTGAGGGTGGCGGCAGGAACCTGGAGCGTTGCGGCGATGTCGCCGGCCATGCGACCGGCCGGGCCGGCTTCGACCAGCAGGCGGAAGGCTGCCAGGCGGGTGGCGTGGCCGAGCGCGGTGAGCGCAGCGATTGCATTTGACGTTTCCATATTTCTAGAATAGTAGAATGAATAAGCCGATCACAAGTCCTTCGCTGCCCCATCTGAGGGAGGCTTCGCTTCCCCAGCCAGATCACCAGCGATTGGCGGCCGAACGCCAGGGACCGCCACGCATCCTGCTGCTGTATGGCTCACTGCGTCCGCAATCGTTCAGCCGCAAGCTGGCACTAGAGGCCGAACGCCTGCTGCAGCATCTGGGCTGCGAAACGCGCGTGTTCGATCCACATGCCTTGCCGCTGCTGGACAGCGTGGACAAGGGGCATCCGGAAGTGCAGCGACTGCGCGAGTGGTCGCACTGGTCGGAAGGGCAGGTGTGGGTCAGCCCGGAGCGGCACGGCACGGTGACCGGCGTGTTCAAGAACCAGATCGACTGGCTGCCACTGGAAGACGGCAGCGTGCGGCCGACCCAGGGCCGGACGCTGGCGGTGATGCAGGTCTGCGGCGGCTCGCAGTCGTTCAACACGGTCAATACGCTGCGGGTGCTGGGCCGCTGGATGCGCATGCTGACCATTCCCAACCAGTCGTCGGTGGCCAAAGCCTGGCAGGAGTTCGACGAAGACGGGCGGATGAAGCCTTCGCCCTACTACGATCGTGTGGTGGATGTGGTCGAAGAACTGGTGAAGTTCACGCTGCTCACCCGCGGCCGCGCCGACTACCTCGTGGACCGTTACAGCGAGCGCAAGGGCGATGCGCTGGCGGCGGAGCTGGCGCGGGCGGCGGGAGCGACCGGCGTCTGAGGGAGATGCCGAATCGCGCACGATTCCAGTTCAGGTAGCCGGCGCGGGCCGCAGGGCTTCCAGTACCTGGCAGTCGGCCACGCGCCCGCCGGGGCAGTTGCCGATCATCCGCTGCAGTTCGCCCTGCAGCGCCTGCAGGTCGGCAATCCTGCGCGCGATGTCGGCAATGTGCGCCTTCACCGCGTCATCCACCGAACTGCATTGGTGCTCGCGTTGTTCGCCAAAGGCGATCAGTTCGCGGATCTGCTCGATGGCGAACCCCAGCTCGCGCGCACGGCGCACGAATGCCAGCCGCCGTTGGTCCTGTGCGTCGTAGCAGCGGTAGTTGCCCTGCGAACGCAGCGGCGGCTGCAGCAGGCCGATCTTTTCGTAATAGCGGATGGTCTCTGCCTTGGTGCCGGTCTGGCGGGCCAACTGGCCGATGGTGAGTGGGGCTGTCATGGGCTTGACCTTGTAGGGGCTACAAGGTTGATAAAGGCAGCTCCCTTTCATTTCAAGCCCGGGCGCGCCCGGCGGAGCGCCTCCATGGACCAGTGCTGCGGCCACAAACGCCAGGAGCTGGCATCGATAGCGCTGCACAGCGCCCAGCGGCGGGTGCTGGTGGCGGTGCTGGCAATCAACCTGGCGATGTTCTTCATCGAGTTCGGCGCGGGCCTTGCCGCGCGATCCAGCGCCCTGCAGGCCGACGCGGTCGACATGCTGGGGGATGCCATCGTCTATGGCCTGAGCCTGTGGGCGGTAAACCGGGGCGCGCGCTGGGAGGCGGGCGCGGCGCTGGCCAAGGGTCTGCTGATCCTGGCCTTCTTCGTGTTCATCGTGTTCGAAGTGGCCGGCAAGCTGGTCAATGGGGTGCCACCGTCCAGCACGCTGATGCTGGTGTTCGGTGGCATTGCCCTGGTGGCGAACCTCACCTGCCTGGCGCTGCTGTGGCGTTTCCGCGGGTTGAACATCAACATGAAGAGCACGTTCGAGTGCTCGCGCAATGACGTGGCCGCGAACCTGGGCGTGCTGGTGGCCGCAGGTGGCGTGGCCATGACCGGGCGCGGATGGCCGGATATTGTCGTCGGCGCAGTGATCGCCCTGTTGTTCCTGAGGTCGGCAGTGGGCGTGATCGCCGAAGCGTGGCCGGCATGGCGGGCAGCACGCCGCCAGTGACTCAGTTGCGGTGATGCCTGCCCGTGCAGATCGCCACCTGTTGGCTGCGCTGATCGATCAGCACCACTGCGTCCTGCAGCGCATGGGCGCCCACCACCGCTTCGGGATAGCGGTCGGACACCCGTACATGCAGCCCCTGCAGCGCCAGGCCACCGATCAGCACGGGAACATCCAGCCGTGCACGTCCGCCATCGACCTCGCCGTGGCTGAGGGTCAGTCGATCCCCGGTGGTCACTGCGGTACCGGCGACCTGCCGGAAGAGCGCAGTGGGCAGCACCATTGCGACGTTGGCGCCGGTGTCCAGCTGCGCCTCTGTGGTCACTGTTCCAATCTTCACCGGGATGCGGAAGGCGCGTGCATAGGCCAGCGTGTCTGGTTGCGCGGGCAGGAGATCGATGTCGCGGCGGAACTGCAGGCGCCGTTGCGGGTAATCGATGATCAGCACGCCATCAGCGAAGAATCCGCGTGCAAGGATGCCGTCGAACACTGCGTCTTTGGATTGCCGTGCGTTGTAGTCGCGGGTGAGCGCGGTCACGTCGCTGTGGCGCAGCCCGCCGAGCGCGAGGGCGTTGATGCGCACCGTATCGGCCCAGGCTGTCTGCACGCCGTCGGAGTGGCGGGTGCTGGCGTCCGCGGGTAGCGCCAGTTTCCGCACCAGACGGCTGTCCGCGCGGGCCATGCCGCTGGCGCCGGTATCGATGGCGAAGCGGTACGGGCCGCTGCCGTTGACCTGCACCTGCACATGGATACGCCCGTCGACGACGTCAAAGGGAACGTCGATGATGCGCTCGCCCGGGCGGGCGGGGAGGGTACAGGTGCTATCCGCCACGGGTAAGGCGAGGGTGGCCACGGGAAGCGTCAGCAGAGTGAGGATGGCGATGGCAGTGCTGCGCCAACGGCGAGTGCCGAGTGCGGTACGGCGATGCGGGGGAATGCGCCTCATGATCCTGTTCCATGGGTGTCCAGGATCTTCTGATGCGTGAGGGGTGCAGGCGGTTGCAGGTGTTTCCTGCCCGCAGGCTGCTCCGAAAGCTGTCGCGGTAATCGGCTGGATCTGGAATCCGCGCGGGTGGAAATGTGACGGATGTCGCGGGCCTTGACTTGAACATGTCACCGTCTTCAACGATAAAGGCGGCATGTGGCACTGCCGCATTCCGGACCAGGGACGATCCGAAGCATGACGTGATGGGGCTCTACCCCCGCGTTCTCGTTCCCGCCGGCGCTGTGTTCGTCCAGGAAGGAGAACAGGGATGTTGGAACGACTGAAGACCCTCTCGCGTGCCGTGCTGGCGATGATTGCCCTCGGCTGCTTCGCCTCTGCAGTGGCACAGGCGCAGGAAAGCAAGATTACCTGGCGCATTTCGCAGCCCGGCGGCGATGCGACGCAATACAAGACCCAACAGGCGGCGGTGGCTGCCATCAAGAACCTGCCCGCGCCCAGCCCGTTCCCACCGGAATTCCAGTTCGGCTGGCAGTACGTCGACAAGATCAAGTCCAAAGTCGTGGACTTGAACGGAAATACGTCGATCACCTACTGGATGGGTAAATCTCAGCCAGCAGATCCTGAGTGGACTTACCATGGCGCAGGAAATGGTGGCTTCCAGTCCGAAGAGGATGTGCTGGAAGCGCTCATTGCAGACTTGCAAGATATCAATCCCCACTGTCCTGGGGAAACCGCTGTGCCGGAAGGAGGCTGGGTCCCAACTGCTCCAGAGATGGATGGGATTTCGGAGTTCAGGGAGTACCGCGTCACCGGAATGCTGGGCAGCAACACGGCGGAGTCTCCGTGCGTACCCTTCGACGCAGGAACGACAGGGCTCGCTCGCATGCGACGCTTGAACTGCCCCATTCCGTTCACGCAATGGTCCAACAAGCACAACGCCTGCGTCAGCGAGGAATTCGTTGCGACCATCACCTCCAAATCGCAGAAATGCGACAAGGACAGTTCTGGGACGAATTGTCCTTCGACAGAAGAGGGCGAGGCGGCGAACAAGGCACCTTGCGACGGCACCGTAGGCAATCCGTGTGATGTCAAAACCGGCGAGAAGTACGAAATCGCGCAGGACTTCGATCTTGGCTGGATCGCACTGACGCGTTTCTATCACTCCGGCATTTCCACGTCCTCCGGTGGCTTCGGCTATGGCTGGACCCATTCGCTGGGCGCCCACCTGGCACTGGATGGCGTTGACAGTGTGGGCATCATTGAAAGCACCGGTTTCCAGCGTGCATTCAAGAAGATCGGCCCAGCCTATGAGGCGGACGACGACAGTGGCGATCGTCTCGTCCAGAACGGCAACTGGACACTGTATTCGGCGGATTCCATCTCGACCTTCGGCGCGGACGGGCGCCTGGCCGCCAAGCGCTTCCCGGATGGCACGTCGCTGACCTATATCTACGATGACAGCGACCGCCTTGCGGCCGTCACCCACAGCAGTGGCCGCACGCTGGAGTTCGTCTACCAGTCCAACGACTATGAGGCGTTGATCAGTTCGGTACTGGTCGAGGGCATTGCGCTCGCCACTTATACCTACACGCCGCAGAACCAGGTCGCCACGGTGACCTATGCGGGTGGCGGTGTGCGCACGTATCACTACGAGAACCAGGCTTTCCCCCAGCACCTGACCGGCATCACCGCCGAGGACGGCCGGCGCTACAGCACCTTTACCTATGATTCCGACGGTCGTGTCATTTCCAGTCAGCACGCCGGCGGTGCCGATGGCGTGACACTGGCCTACAGCCCCAATGGCGGTGCGGTGGTGACCGACGCGCTGGGGCGGCAGACCGACTACACCCTTACACCCGGAGGCGATAGCGCTCCGTCGCGCAAGGTGACCGGCCTGACGGATTCGCAGGGAACCGTCAGCCGAACCTACTACGACCAGAGTGTCGACTTCCGCCGGCGTCTGAATACCTACACCGATCGCCGCGGCATCCAGACCAAGCACGCCTATGCGCAGGGCACCGATCCGGTGAGCGGTCGTGCCGTCAGCATCCATACCGTGACCGAAGCGGTCGGCTTGCCCGAGCAGCGGGTGATGACCACGGCGCGCGACGTCGAAACCAATGCGGTACTGACCACCCGGATCGGTAGCCGCGAAACCCGCACGGCCTTCAATTCCCGACGCCAGCCGACGGCCAACACGGTGACCGACACCGCTTCCGGTCAGACGCGCATCACCAGCTACACGTACTGCGCAGCCGCTGATGTGGCAGCGGCAGGCAGCTGCCCGGTGGAGGGGCTGCTGAAGAGTGTGGATGGCCCGCGCACGGATGTGGCCGATGCCGTTACCTATGCCTATTACCCGGCGGATGATGCAGGGTGCGCGACCGGAGGTGCCTGCAGCTATCGCAAGGGCGACCTGCGCAGCGTGACCAATGCGCTGGGCCAGACGGTCGATACCTTGGCCTACGACGCGTTCGGGCGGCCGTTGTCGGTCAAGGACGCCAACGGCGTGGTCACCGATTACACGTACCATGCTCGCGGCTGGCCGACCTCGATCACCGTACGCGGCGCGACCACTGCCGAGGATCGGGTCACCCAGCTGAGCTATTGGCCGACGGGCCAGGTGCAGAAGATCACCGAGCCGGATGGCAGCAGCGTGTCCTACGTCTACGATGCTGCGCTGCGCTTGACCGACATCGAGGACAACGCGGGCAACACGATTCACTACACGCTGGACAATGCTGGTAACCGCCTCAAGGAAGACACGCTGGATACCGGCGGCACCCTGCGCCGTACCCTGGCACGGACGTTCAACACACTCGGCCAGCTGACCGCGCTGAAGGACGCAGGCAATCACGCTACCGGCTTTGCCTACGATGCCAACGGCAACCTGCAGACGGTGACCGACGCACTGCAGCGCGTGACCAGCCAGCAGTACGACCCGCTGAACCGCCTGGCCCAGACCCTGCAGGACGTGGGCGGCGTCGCGGCGGAGATCCGCAGCCAGTACAACGCGCTGGACCAGGTCACCCAGGTCACTGATCCGAAGGTCCTGCACACCACCTACGCCTACAACGGCTTCGGTGATCTGACCGGACAGGTCAGCCCGGACAGTGGCGCCAGCAGCTACACCGTGGACGCGGCAGGCAATCGCAAGACCGTTACCGACGCGCGCGGCGTCACCGCCACCTATCACTACGATGCGCTGAACCGTTTGATCGGAGTCGCCTATCCGGACCCCAATCTGGACGTAGGCTACAGCTATGACGTGGCGCCGGCTGCCTGCGCCGCCGACGAGCGCTTCGCCAAGGGGCGGCTGGGGCAGGTGCTGCATGCCAACGGCAGCACCCAGTACTGCCATGACCGCTTCGGTCAGGTCACCCGCAAGGTGCAGACCGTCAATGGTGTGGCCAGCACGCTGCGCTACGCCTACAGCAAGTCGGGCCGTCTGACTGCGTTGACCTACCCCGACGGCAGCGTGGCCGACTACGTGCGTGATATCCAGGGCCGCATCAGCCAGATCGGCCTGACCCGGCCCGGCCAGGCGCGCCAGATCGTGGTGAACAACGTGAGCTATGCAGCCTTCGGTCCGGCGACCGGCTGGACCTACGGCAATGGCCGCCAGCTGCAGCGTCCGCTGGATCTGGACTACCGCCCGCAGGCGGTACATGACCCGGCTGCAGGTGGCCTGTCGCTGGGCTACGGCTATGATCCGGTCGGTTCGATCACCGAGCTGAAGAACGGCACTGGCTCGACGGTACTGGCCAAGTACGCCTACGACGCGCTGGGTCGCCTGACCCAGACCCAGGACGGTGCGACCGGCACGCCGATTGAAACCTATGCCTACGACGCCACCGGCAATCGCACCGCGCTGACCACTTCGGCGGGCACTGCCAGCTACACCTATCCCGCAACCAGTCATCGCCTGACTGCGGTGGATGGTGAAGCGCGCAACCATGACGCGGTGGGCAACACCACCAGCATCGGCGGCAAGACGTTCATCTACAACGATGCCAACCGCATGAACGCGGTGAAGCAAGGCAACGCCGTACTGGAAAGCTACGCCTACAACCATCGCGGCGAGCGCGTGCTGCGCACCCCGGCTGGTGGCGCTGCACAGATCACTCTGTATAACGAAGCAGGGCAGTGGCTGGGCAACTACTCGGCCACGGGCCAGGCGCAGCAGCAGGCCATCTGGCTGGACAACTACCCGGTGGCGCTGATCAGCGTGCCAAGCGCAGGTGTGCCGGAGTTGGCCTACATCCAGCCGGACCATCTGGGTACGCCGCGCGTGGTGATCGACCCGGCGCGCGATGTGGCGATCTGGGAGTGGAGCAACAAGAGCGAGGTGTTCGGCAACCAGATTCCGAGTACCGACCCGGACGGCGATGGCGTGGCATTCGAGTTGGCGCTGCGATTCCCGGGCCAACAGGCGACGGATGCGAGTGGGCTGTTCTACAACAATCAGCGGGAGTATGACCCGGTAGTTGGGCGGTACTCGCAGAGTGATCCGCTGGGGTTGGACGCCGGTATTAGCACCTACGGCTACGCTGAAGCGAATTCCCTTTCACTGTCCGATCCCTACGGACTTCAGGTGATGGGAAGTCCGCGGGAGATGATGAATCCCACTACCGAGCAGCAGGCAAGGGACGTGCTCCCGCTTCTTGCAGACATCACGCCAATATTGGGTGACCTGCGCGCACTTGATGAATTCTGCGAGTCCCCCAGCATTGGAAACTTTGTATCATTGGCCAGCGGAGCACTCGGACCTCTTGGCAAGATCTCTTCGAAAGTTGGAAGGGTGGGGATAAGAGCCGCGTCTGCTGCACGGAAGTCCAGCGCGGTCATTCACGTTACAAAATCGGGGGTTGCTCTTCCTCCTGGTGGTAAGTACGCGATTCCAAGTCACTATGTTCAAAATCCGCATAGGCCTGGAAGCTTCGGTGAGATGGTGGGTGGCAAGTATCAAGAGCGACTGCGTATTGATCCGGCAACGCCGCCGGGTACCAAAGGGCCGAACTACTCCCACTACCACTTGGACCAGAAACGTGAACATTTCAGTCCTGCGCCTGGGGACCGTGATCCAGGATTCTAGCTTATGAATGAAGATTTCAACTCCCTTGAATGGTGTGATGCCACGTTGCTGGCTATCAACATTGACAGAAGCAATCCAGGCGTATGCGATGAGGTAAAGGTTCAGGTGCGCTGGCCGGACGGCCGGCAGGCAACCGTTTGCTTTTCGGAAGCCTACGGGTGCTCGGCGCTCATGAACTTCGGCGTACTGGGTGACGAGGGAATTGA
The DNA here is from genome assembly GCF_047500745.2 of Stenotrophomonas sp. FR024. Taxonomy (NCBI): domain Bacteria; kingdom Pseudomonadati; phylum Pseudomonadota; class Gammaproteobacteria; order Lysobacterales; family Lysobacteraceae; genus Stenotrophomonas; species Stenotrophomonas sp. FR024. The sequence continues at coordinate 55,536 of NZ_JAXAXM020000011.1, read as the reverse complement.
GTTCGCCATGGTGGATGATGACGAGCCGGGACTCGCTGATCTTCTTGATCGTTGGAAGGCGGTCGGCTATCCGCTGTCCGGTCTGAAGTGTTTTCGTATCGAGACCAGCTCGACCGGAAGCGTCATTCTCATCTACGCTAAGACATGGCGGATCGAGAATCAGCCGATGGCGGACGCGGTGCCCTGAAGGACATCCCATGCCCAGGTTCCTCACCCCCGACGAGGTCTCCCTCATCCACAGGCTGCTGCCGGAGACGACCGAGCTGTCCGAACGGTTGTTGAAGGATCTGGCGCTCGCTCAGGTGGAGGATGTGGGTGTCGTCGGATTCGGGGGCGTGGTGTTCCTGTCCAGCACGACCCAGCTTTTCGGCAGTGACATTGCTACGGCCATGCTTGCCGATGCTGACGGCGTGCCGGTGAGAGTCACCCTGTGCCTGGATAATCACGATCAGCTCTTCGAGCTGGAGCTGTGGAAGGTGGACTTCTCTTCGATCATCGGCGTCGATCTGAGAAGCGCTTTCAGCGAGCACTGACGCCTGCTGAAAGCGGTCCTCGCTGAAGGCCGTGGCGCATGGCATTCACCCTTCAGGCTGCAACCGCCCCACCGCCTGCGCGCACAATGACTGGCTGGCCAGTACCAACCCCTCCATCACCCGGTCGCCCACGTACTCTTCCGGTTCGCCGTTCTGGCGGGTGCGCTCCGCCGCCAATAGCATTTCCAGCACCACCCGCAATCCGCTCAACGCGCAATCGGCATCGGCCAGGGCCAGGCAGCGGCCGGGGAGTTGATGCCGCTCCGGCCACCGCACCGGAGCCGATGCGGTTGAGATTGGCAATGAAGGTGTTCCTGTCCACTGCGGGCGCAGCCTGTGGCGAACCGTCGTCGTGGGCGGTACTGCGATAGGCGTGCAGATGGGGGAAGTCCGATTCGTTCATGGCAGAGCTCCGTGCAGGGCAATCGGTAGCCGCCACCCGAAAGGTGGCGGGCGGTACGTGGTTCGAATCCGGGTTGGCTTCAAGCCGGCGGGCGCGAACGCCCCCAACGCACCGCCCGCCATAGCCGGCAGACGGATTGCCAGCCGGCGCCACGCATGGTGACGCCGGCTGGCAAGCGCACTTACTCAAAGCCAACACGGGATTCGAAGCCCGGCCACCCTTTTCCGGTGGCACGCCATCTGAGCCCCTGGCGCTGTGCAATGCCAATCAGAAGAGTTGCAAACATCACTCGATTGGAGACGCTTTCGGCATTCTCCCACGCTGTTAAGCACTGCCAGCGCTGGCTGGCGTGGTGATCCGTCCACACCGTGCAATCTGCGACAGGTGTCGAGGCTGGGGGAGGGAAGGGCACGGGTGTGGCGGGGCGATGGCGACAGGCTCCGCAAGGGCCTGAGTCGAGCGTCGCTGGCTCCCCCCCCCGGCGCCAAAGCGTGACGTGCGACTCGGGTTGACGTTCCCAGCCACCAAGCGCAGGCTGGTCCGGCACGTTTCCTGACCAGAAGGAGACTTATGACCGCGACCGCTTCGCTGCACCCAACCCCCGCCACCCAAGGCCGTTCGCGCCTCTGGAGTGTGTTCTGGCTGCAGGGCGTGATTCCCAGCAACATTCTGTGGGCGGTAGCCCTCTGGGCCCTGGCCAATCAGCGCACCACGCTGCTGCTGGGGGTATTTGCCGTGCTGCTGCTCTATACCGGCTGGATCATCCCGGCGGTGTGGCGGGCGGCGCCCACTGCGCACAACCCCAACCTGGGCGTGGCCGCGCGCGGGCTGACCGTGGCCTGGGGGCTGAACACCGTGCTGGTGATCTTCTTCCTGACCCTGCAGCTGGTGGCTCAATAGAACTGAACAGGCTCGCCGCCCCGGTCGAAGGCGGCGAAGCGGCCGATCTGACCGTCATGGATGGCGTTGACCATCAGCTGCAGCGGGCGCGCGGCTTCGTCGCTGTTGGGCGCGAAACCGCCACGGCCGTCCAGCGCCGCCACGAAGACCAGGTCCCAGTCGATGCCGGTGGTGGTCGATTCCGTAGCCAGCGCCTGGAAGCTGGGCACCTCGGCCGGCAGCTTGTCCACGCACAGCACCGGCGACAGGGTGCCGCCCTCGCGGCGGTCATGCCGGTCGCGCTGGTCGCTGGTGGGCGATTCGGGCAGCTCGGCGCGCACGAATACGAACAACAAGCGTTGCGGTTCAGCCTGCTGGCCTGCGGCGTGCAGCAGCTGCTGGAAATCGTTCATCATCATGAGGGTTGTCACACGCCCGCTGCACGGAAAGCCGCATGCTGCCACAACGCCTGCCGCGCGGGGCCGAAGGCGATTGATTTAAGTCATGCCCATGGAACTGACTGCCGCGTACTCTGGCAATCGTTCCAGCAGACGAGGGTTTCCGGGCCGTTCCGGGCACAGGCAAGACGGTGGAGCAACAAGGTGGACCAGCCATGAGCCAACTCACCGACGGTTTTGGACGCAGCTTTCCATACCTGCGCCTGTCGTTGACCGAAGCCTGCAACTTCCGTTGCAGCTACTGCCTGCCCGACGGTTACCAGGCCGATGGCCGCCCGCGCTTCCTGCAGGTGGATGAAATCGCGCGCCTGGTGCGTGCGTTTGCCGCGCTGGGCATGAGCAAGATCCGCCTGACCGGTGGGGAGCCCAGCCTGCGCAAGGATCTGGACGAGATCATCGCCACCGTGGCGGCGGCGCCGGGCATCCGCAAGGTGGCCATCACCACCAATGGCACGTTGCTGCCGCGTCGCCTGCCGGGCTGGCACCGCGCCGGCCTGACCGCGCTGAACGTGAGCATGGACAGCCTGCAGCGCGAACGCTTCAGGACCATCACCGGGCATGACCGCCTGCCGGAGATCGAACAGGGCCTGGCCCTGGCGCAGGCGTTGGGACTGCCGGCGATCAAGCTCAACGCGGTGCTGCTGCGCGGCTTGAATGACGACGAGCTGCCGCAGTGGATGGACTACCTGCGTGACCGTCCTTTCAGCGTGCGCTTCATCGAGCTGATGCGCACCGGCGACAACGAAGCCTATTTCCAGCGCCACCACCTGCGTGCCGACGTGGTGATCGAGCAGCTGCTTGCCGCAGGCTGGCACGAGCGTCCACGCGCGGCCGATGCCGGCCCGGCGCGTGAGTTCGGCCACCCCGACCATCGCGGCAGCATCGGCATCATCGCCCCGTATTCGCGTGACTTCTGCAAGGGCTGCAACCGCCTGCGGGTGACCGCCAAGGGCGACCTGCGGCTGTGCCTGTTCGGCGAGTTCGGCGTGCCGCTGCGCCCGCTGCTGCAGAGCGACGATGACCACGACGCGCTGCTGGCACGCATCACCACACAGCTTGGCCTGAAAGCGGCCGGGCATGGACTGCACCAGGGCCAGACCGGGCTGACCCCGCACCTGGCCTCCATCGGAGGATGAGCAACACGATGAGTGGGGAATTGAATGCGGCCTTCCATATGGCCGATGTCCGCGACAAGCGCATCACCCGCCGCCGTGCGGTGGCGGTGGGCGAGCTGCATGCCGGTCCGGTGGCCTATCCGCTGATCGTCGAGCGCCGCCTGCCCAAGGGCGATGCGCTGGTGATGGCCGAGATTGCCGGCCTGCAGGGCGCCAAGATGGCCTCGATGCTGATGCCGCTGTGCCACCCGCTGCCGCTGGAACTGGTGCAGGTGTTCTGCGCGCCGGTACCGGAACGGCAGGCGATCCGCGTGTGGTGCGAGTGCGCCAGCGAGGCGCGCACCGGCGTGGAGATGGAGGCACTGGCCGGCGTCAACGCGGCGCTGCTGACCCTGTACGACCTGAGCAAGCCGGTGGAACCGGCACTGCGCATCGAGGGCATCCGCCTGCTGTTCAAGGAAGGTGGCAAGCGCGGCGTGTGGCTGCACCCGGATGGCATGGACGATGCCGAGCGCGCGCGCTTCAAGCCGCGTGCGCCGAAGGGCCTGGAGGGCGCGGCCTGCGCGGTGATCACGCTGAGCGATCGCGCCAGCGAGGGCACCTATGAAGATGTGTCCGGCCCAACCCTGGTAAGCGGCCTGAAAAAGCTGGGCGGTGAGGTCGTGGCCGCCGAGATCTTGCCCGATGGCATCGAGCCATTGGCGGGCCGCCTGCAGGCGTTGGCTGCCGATGGCGTGCGCCTGTGCCTGTGCACCGGCGGTACCGGGCTGGGCCCGCGTGACCTGACCCCCGAGGCGCTGCGTTCCTTGAACGCGCGGCCGGTGCATGGCCTGGCGCAGATGGTGCGGGCACTGAGTGCACAGCACACGCCGATGGCCTGGTTGAGCCGCGCCGAGGTGGTGCAGTTGGGCGGCATGCTGGTGTTTGCGTTGCCGGGCAGCCCGAAGGCAGCAGCGCAGTGCCTCGATATTCTGGCGCCGGTACTGGGCCACGCCCTGGCGATGGTCGAGGGTGGTGGCCACTGATGATTGCCTATAGCGAAGCCCTGCAGCGCCTGCTGGATGCGGCCACGCCGCTGCCGGCCGAGCGCCTGCCGCTGCATGAGGCCGGCGGCCGTACCCTGGCCAGTGACATCATCAGTGGGCAGTCGCTGCCGCCGTTCGACAATTCGGCGATGGACGGTTTCGCGCTGCGCGCCAACGGCGCGACGTTCGAAGCCGGTACCGAATTCGCGGTGCAGGGCTGGCAGGCGGCCGGCGATGCCGGTGCCGAGGGCGGCGAGGGTGCCTGGGAAATCATGACCGGAGCGCGCATGCCGGTTGGCCTGGATACGGTGGTGCCGGTCGAGAACGTGGAGATCCTCGCCAGCGAGGAAGGACGCCCGACCCGCATTGCCCTGAAGGGCACGGTGAAGCCGGGCCAGAACGTGCGCCTGCGCGGCCAGGATGTGAGCGACGGCGAGCGTGTGCTGCAGGCTGGGCAGGTGCTGGACATCAATGCGCGCACCCTGCTGCATGCCATCGGCGTGGGCCAGGTGGCGGTGGTGGCGCGGCCGAAGGCGGCAGTGATCGCTACCGGCAAGGAGTTGGTGACCGAGGCGGCGCAGACGCTGGAATCCGGCCAGATCCGTGACAGCAACCGGCCGTATCTGGTGGGTCGCCTGCAGGCGGCCGGTGCCGAAGTGGTGTGGCAGGGCACGGTGGGTGACGATGTGGCGGCGTTCAATGCGGTGCTGGACGACGCGCTGGCTGCCGGCGCGCAGCTGCTGATCAGCACCGGCGCGGTGTCGGCCGGCCGCTACGATTTCGTTCCCGATGCACTGCGTGGCCGTGGTGCGCGCATCGTGTTCCACAAGGTGGCGATCCGCCCGGGCAAGCCGTTGCTGTTCGCGGTGCTGCCCAATGGTGCGCTGTATTTCGGTCTGCCCGGCAACCCGGTCTCGGCCGCTGTGGGCCAGCGCTTCTTCGTGGAGCCGGTGCTGCGCCGCCTGCTGGGGTTGGCACCGGAAACCGTGTTGCAGCTGCCGCTGCAGGCCGACGTGCGCAAGCCGCCGGGCCTGCGCTTCCATGCGCGTGCGCGGGTGGAAGTGGACGCGCAGGGGCGCCTGAGTGCGCGCGTGCTGTCCGGGCAGGAGTCGTTCCGTTTGATGTCCATGCTGCAGGCCAACGCCTGGGTGGTGCTGGAGGCCGAGGGAGACCTGGCCAACGCTGGCACCTACGTGCGTGTGCAGGGCTGGGGTCACCATGACCCGGTGCAGCTGGCGAGCCAGGAGTCATGATGAAACAGGTGAATCTGCAGTTGTTTGGTGCGTTTTCCGATCTGGATGCCAGCCGCGAGATCGCGGTGGAGGTGGCCGGTGGCACCGTGGCCGATCTGCGCCAGGCGCTGCGCGAGCTGCTGCCGACGCGTTGGCCGGGTTTCCGCGCTGGCCTGCTGGACTACTCGGCGTTCGCCGACCAGCAACGCGTGCTGCGTGACCACGAAGCGCTGCCCGACGATGGCCGGGTGGCGATCCTGCCGCCGGTAAGCGGGGGCTGAGCGATGAGCGAGAAGATCATCGCCAAGGTGGTGGACCGCGCGCAGGCGGCGATCGATCCGGCCGAGGGCATCGCTGCGGTGTCCGATCCGGGTTTCGGTGGCATCGATGTGTTCATCGGCAAGGTGCGCGACGTCAATATCGGCCGACCGGTGACCGGGATCACCTACGACCTGTTCGAGCCGCTGGTGTTGAACGAGTTCAAGCGCTTGGCCGCGGAGGTCGAGGCGACGTTCGGTCCGAAGCTGAAGCTGTATGTGGCCCATGCCAAGGGCCGGTTGGGCATTGGCGATGTGGCGGTGGTGGTGGCTGCGGGCAGCCCGCACCGGGACGAGGCGTTCCGTGCCTGCCGCCAGTTGATCGAGGTGGTGAAGCACCAGTGCCCGATCTGGAAGCAGGAGCATTACGAGGACGGCGACAGCGAGTGGAGCGAGGGTTGCAGCCTGTGCCATGCGGACAGCGAGCCCGCACATGCCCATGACCATGCGCACGACCACCAGCATTGAGCCCGCTGCAGCCACGCATGGCGTGGCTCTACCACCGAATATCTGGATGGCCGTGGGGTTCAGTAGATCCACGCCATGCGTGGATGCGGCCTTCCCGATGAATCCGGCCGACGCAGCCACGCATGGCGTGGCACTACTGCGATGAGCATCAACGGCATCGTGCTGGCCGGTGGCCTGTCCAGCCGGATGGGGCGCGACAAGGCGCTGCTGCCGTGGAAGGGGCGCACCCTGCTGGAACACATGCGTGGCCTGCTGCTGCAGGCTGGCGCCGGTCGGGTCTGGGTGAGCGGTGACTATCCGGCCTTCGGCGGCATCCCCGATCAGGTAGCGCGCTGCGGCCCCCTGGGTGGACTGCACAGCGTGATGCAGCAGATGCCCGACAGCCCGGCCTGGGTGGTAGCGGTGGATACGCCGTTGCTGGCGCCACGGCTGCTGCAACGGCTGGCTGCCGAGGGGCAGGGCGCATGCACGATCTTTGACGGGCATCCCTTTCCCATGCGGTTGAATGTGGACAATGCCACTCGTAGCGTGCTGGCCGCGATGCTGGATGATGCGGACGGGCCGCGCTCGGTACAGGCCTTCCAGCGCCGCCTGCAGATGCACGCGCTGCTGCTGGAAAGCGTTGACGAAGCCTGCCTGGTCAACTGCAATACCCCCGAACAATGGGAGGATGTTGCGTCATGAAAGTGCAGTTGCAGGACCAATCGGTACGGCTTCGCCTGGACGAGGCCGAACTGGCGCGCCTGCTGGCCGGTGAGTCGGTCGAGAACATGACCCGCTTCGGCGGTATTGAAGGTTGGGGCATGGCGGTGTCGCTGCATGGCGGCGATCAACCGGTGCTGCTCGATGGCGGCACCTTCTGCCGCCTGGTACTGCCGCGCCCGGCCGTCGAGGCCTTGGCGGCGCGGTTGCCGTGCCGGGAGGGCCTGCCCTTCGACATTGCCCTGGAAGATGGCAGCCAGCTTCAGCTGCAGTTCGATGTGGACGTGCGCGACAGCGTGCGCCAGCGCGGGGTGACCCGCCGCACCACCGCGCCCTCGGTTTGACATTTGTCAGGGGCACGGCGGAAACCGGCCCCTGATTGATCCAGATCAACCCCATCGTTGTTGCTGCGCGGCCTAATGGCTGCATGACGACGGGTCACAACTTGAAACGCAGTACCCACGTCATTCCACAGCCTTGGAGCCATGTATGACCGTCGGTAGCGATCCTGTTGTCCGCAGCACTGCCCGTCCGGGTCGCGTCATCAGCGACTGGACGCCGGAAGATCCCGGCTACTGGGAGCGCACCGGCAAGCGGGTCGCTACCCGCAACCTGGTCATCTCGATCCCCTCGCTGCTGCTGGCCTTCTCGGTATGGGTGCTGTTCTCGGCGGTGTCGATCAGCCTGCCGAAAATCGGCTTCAACTTCAGCACCGACCAGCTGTTCTGGCTGGTGGCGCTGCCCAGCCTGTCCGGCGCCACGCTGCGCATCTTCTATTCGTTCGTGATCCCGATCTTCGGCGGCCGCCGCTGGACCGCGCTGTCCACGGCCTCGCTGCTGGCGCCGACGCTCTGGCTCGGCTTTGCGGTACAGAACCCGGCCACGCCGTACTGGGTGTTCGTGGCCATTGCGATCCTGTGTGGGTTCGGTGGCGCGAACTTCTCGTCGTCGATGTCCAACATCTCCTTCTTCTACCCCAAGCAGAAGCAGGGCCTTGCGCTGGGCCTGAACGCCGGCCTGGGCAATGTGGGCGTGTCGGTGGCGCAGGCGGTGATCCCGCTGGTCATCACCGTGGGCGTGTTCGGTGCGCTGGGTGGTGCACCGCAGCCCACGATGGAGGGTGGGGCGCCGTTGTTCCTGCAGAACGCCGGCTTCATCTGGGTGCCGGCGATTGCGCTGTGCGCCATCGCGGCCTGGTTCGGCATGAACGACCTGACCAGCGCCCGCTCGTCGTTCTCCGAGCAGGCGGTGATCTTCCGCCGCAAGCACAACTGGCTGATGTGCTGGTTGTACATCGGCACCTTCGGTTCCTACATCGGTTTCTCGGCCGGCTTCCCGATGCTGGTGAAGAGCCAGTTCCCGGACGTGAACCCGCTGGCCTACGCCTTCATCGGCCCGCTGCTGGGCGCATTGATGCGCTCGGTGGGTGGCAGCATGGCCGACCGCTGGGGCGGCGCACGCCTGACTTTCTGGGTGTTCGCGCTGATGATCGCCGCCGTGTTCGGCGTACTGCACTTCCTGCCCAGTCACGGCCAGGGCGGCAACTTCCATGGCTTCCTGCTCAGCTTCATGGCGCTGTTCGTGCTCAGTGGCATCGGCAACGGCACCACCTTCCGCATGATTCCGGTGATCTTCCGCACCCTGCATGAGCGCTGGTCGGCCAACGACAACGCCGAAGGCAAGGCCACGGCCGCGCACCAGGCCAGCATCGAGTCGGCCGCGGTGGTCGGTTTCTCCGGTGCGATCGGTGCCTATGGCGGTTTCTTCATTCCCAAGAGCTACGGCTCGTCCATCACCTTGACCGGCAGCCCCGACATGGCGCTGTACGGATTCGTTGTTTTCTATGTCACCTGCCTGGCCGTGACCTGGTGGTGGTACTACCGGCGCGGTGCCGAGACACCCTGCTGACGACATGAAAACGCACCGCAGCCAGATGACACACACAGCCACGATGCCGATGTCCGCAAAGGGAGACCCCCGATGAGTTATTTCCTCGATCGCTTGCAGTTCTTCAAGCGTGACCCCCAGACCTTTGCCGATGGCCACGGATTCGCCAAGAGCGAGGGCCGTGACTGGGAAAACAGCTACCGCGCCCGCTGGCAGTACGACAAGATCGTGCGTTCCACCCACGGCGTGAACTGCACCGGTTCGTGCAGCTGGAAGATCTACGTCAAGAACGGCCTGGTCACCTGGGAAACCCAGCAGACCGACTACCCGCGTACGCGCCCGGACCTGCCCAACCACGAACCGCGTGGCTGCCCGCGTGGCGCCAGCTATTCCTGGTACCTGTACAGCGCCAACCGGCTGAAGTACCCGCTGATCCGCGGTACGCTGCTGCGCCTGTGGCGCGAAGCACGGAAGAGCAAGGCCCCGGTCGATGCCTGGGCCAGCATCGTGGAGGACAAGGAGAAGGCGCGTTCGTACAAGACCCGCCGCGGCATGGGCGGCTTCGTGCGCCTGCAGTGGGAAGAGGCCAACGAGATCATCGCCGCCTCCAACCTGTACACGGTGAAGCAGTACGGCCCGGACCGCGTGGTCGGGTTCTCGCCGATCCCGGCGATGTCGATGGTGTCCTACGCGGCCGGTGCACGCTACCTGTCGCTGCTGGGCGGCGCCTGCCTGTCCTTCTACGACTGGTACTGCGATCTGCCGCCGGCCTCGCCGCAGATCTGGGGCGAGCAGACCGACGTGCCCGAATCGGCCGACTGGTACAACAGCCGCTACATCATCGCCTGGGGCTCGAACGTGCCGCAGACGCGCACGCCCGACGCACACTTCTTCACCGAGGCGCGCTACAACGGCACCAAGACGGTGGCGATCTGCCCGGACTATTCCGAGCTGGCCAAGCTGACCGACCACTGGCTGCACCCCAAGCAGGGCACCGATGCGGCGCTGGCCTTCGCCTTCGGCCATGTGATCCTGCGCGAGTTCCACGTCGATTCGCCCTCGCAGTATTTCCAGGACTACTGCCGCCAGTACTCGGACATGCCGATGCTGGTGCGCCTGGAACGCCGCGACGACGGCCGCCTGGTGCCGGGCCGCTTCCTGCGCGCCAGTGAACTGGGCGGGCTGGGCGAAGCCAACAACCCGGACTGGAAGACGCTGGCCTATGACGAGACCAGCGGCCAGATCGTGGTGCCCAACGGCTCGATCGGCTTCCGCTGGGGCGAGAAGGGCAAGTGGAACATCGAGGAAAAGGAAAGCAACGGCGCCGATACGCGCCTGCGCCTGAGCCTGGCCGATGGCCATGAGGGCATCGAGGCGGTGAGCTTCCCGTACTTCGGTGGCATCGAGACCGACGGCTGGACCGCCGCACCGGCCGACGACGTGCTTGAGCGCAACATCCCGGTGCGCCGCCTGGCCCTGGCCGACGGCGGCGACACCCTGGTGGCCACGGTCTACGACCTGCTGCTGGCCCAGTACGGCGTGGACCGTGGCTTTGGCGGCGGCAACGTGGCATCGAGCTTCGACGACATGGTGCCGGGCACGCCTGCCTGGCAGGAACGCATCACTGGCGTGTCGCGTGCCGAGGTGATCGAGATCGCCCGCGAGTTCGCGCGTACCGCCGACAAGACCCATGGCCGTTCGATGATCATCGTCGGCGCCGGGATGAACCATTGGTTCCACAACGATATGAACTACCGCGGCCTGATCAACATGCTGATCATGTGCGGTTGCGTGGGCCAGACCGGTGGCGGCTGGGCGCATTACGTGGGCCAGGAAAAGCTGCGCCCGCAGACCGGCTGGCAGCCGCTGGCCTTCGGCCTGGACTGGAGCCGCCCGCCGCGCCACATGAACGGCACCTCGTTCTTCTACTTCAACACCGGGCAATGGCGCTACGAGAAGCTGCAGGTGGACGAGCTGCTGTCGCCGCTGGCGGATGCGAGCAAGTACAGCGGCAGCCTGGCCGACCTCAACCTGCGCGCGGTGCGCATGGGCTGGCTGCCGTGTGCGCCGCAGCTGGACCGCAACCCGCTGCAGCTGGTACGCGAGGCCGAAGCGGCGGGTGTTGCCCCGGCCGACTACGCGCTGGGCAAGTTCAAGGACGGCTCGCTGGACTTCGCCTTCGCCGATCCGGATGCACAGCAGAACCATCCGCGGATGATGTTCATCTGGCGCTCGAACCTGTTGGGTTCGTCGGGCAAGGGCCACGAGTACATGCTGCGGCACCTGCTCGGCACGCGTCATGGCCTGCAGGGCAAGGACCTTGGCGAGATGGGCGCGGTCAAGCCGGAGGAGGTGAAGTGGCGTGACGAAGCGCCGGAAGGAAAGCTCGACCTGCTGGTGACGCTGGACTTCCGCATGTGCACCACCGCACTGTACTCGGACATCGTGCTGCCCACGGCCACCTGGTACGAGAAGGACGATCTCAACACGTCGGACATGCACCCGTTCATCCACCCGCTGTCGAAGGCGGTGGACCCGGCCTGGGAATCGCGCAGCGACTGGGAGATCTTCAAGGAGGTCGCCCGCACCGTAAGCGAAATGGCGCCGGGTGTGCTGGGCGTGGAGAAGGATCTGGTGCTGGTACCGACCCTGCATGACACCCCGAACGAGCTGGGCATGCCGTTCGGCGTGGCTGATTGGAAGAAGGGCGAGTGCGAGGCCATCCCGGGCCAGACCATGCCGTCGATGACGGTGGTGGAGCGCGACTACCCGAACCTGTACCGCAAGTTCACCTCGCTGGGCCCGCTGCTGGACAAGCTGGGCAACGGCGGCAAGGGCATGAGCTGGGACACGAAGCACGAAGTCGAATTCCTCGGCAAACTCAACCACACCGTGCACGACGCGGGCGTGAGCCAGGGCCGTCCGGCCATTTCGACCGCGATCGACGCGGCCGAGGTGATCCTGCACCTGGCACCGGAAACCAACGGCCACGTGGCAGTGAAGGCGTGGGAATCGCTGGGCACGTTCACCGGCCGCGAGCACACCCACCTGGCGGTGGGCAAGGAGCACGAGGCGATCCGCTTCCGTGACATCCAGGCGCAGCCGCGCAAGATCATCTCCTCGCCGATCTGGTCGGGCCTGGAAGACGACAACGTCAGCTACAACGCCGGCTATACCAACGTGCACGAGCTGATTCCGTGGCGCACGGTGACCGGTCGCCAGCAGTTCTACCAGGACCACGAGTGGATGATCGACTTCGGCGAGGCCTTCATGGGCTACCGGCCGCCGGTCAACACGCGCACGGTGGAGCCGCTGCTGAACCAGCGCCCGAACGGCAACAAGGAGATCGTGCTGAACTGGATCACGCCACATCAGAAGTGGGGCATCCACAGCACCTACAGCGACAACCTGATCATGCAGACGCTGTCGCGCGGTGGCCCGATCGTGTGGCTGAGCGAGGACGACGCGCGCAGTGCCGGCATCGTCGACAACGACTGGATCGAGTTGTTCAACGTCAACGGTGCGATTGCCGCGCGTGCGGTGGTCAGCCAGCGCGTGATGCCGGGCATGGCGATGATGTACCACGCCCAGGAACGCATCATCAACGTGCCGGGCTCGGAGATTTCCGGGACCCGCGGCGGCATCCACAACTCGGTGACCCGCATTGTGCTCAAGCCCACCCACATGATCGGCGGCTACGCGCAGCTGGCCTACGGTTTCAACTACTACGGCACCTGCGGCACCAACCGCGACGAGTTCGTGATCGTGCGCAAGATGGACAAGATCGATTGGTTGGACGATGAACAAGGAAGTTCGAGTGTCGCGGGCGCAGGACGCGCAGGAGCGACCGATGAGCAGCCTGCTGGTGCTTCGGCATCGGCCAGCAAGGAGGTGGTGTGATGAAGGTCCGTGCACAGATCGCGATGGTGCTGAACCTGGACAAGTGCATCGGCTGCCATACCTGCTCGATCACCTGCAAGAACGTCTGGACCTCGCGCGAGGGCGTCGAATACGCCTGGTTCAATAACGTGGAAACCAAGCCGGGCATCGGCTACCCGAAGGAATGGGAAAACCAGGACAAGTGGAACGGCGGCTGGGTGCGCACCCGCGCCGGCAAGCTGGTGCCGCGTGCTGGCGGCCGCTGGCGCATGCTGGCGAAGATCTTCGCCAATCCGGATCTGCCGCAGATCGACGACTACTACGAGCCGTTCGATTTCGACTACCAGAACCTGCACACCGCCAAGGACAGCCAGCACCAGCCCACCGCGCGGCCGCGTTCGCTGATCAGCGGCGAACGCATGCAGAAGATCGAGTGGGGCCCCAACTGGGAGGAGATCCTGGGTTCGGAGTTCAGCAAGCGCTCGCGCGACTACAACTTCGACCAGGTGCAGAAGGAGATCTACGGCGCCTTCGAGAAGACCTTCATGATGTACCTGCCGCGCCTGTGCGAGCACTGCCTGAACCCGGCGTGCGTATCGGCGTGCCCGTCGGGCGCGATCTACAAGCGCGAGGAAGATGGCATCGTGCTGATCGACCAGGACAAGTGCCGCGGCTGGCGCATGTGCGTGTCGGCGTGCCCGTACAAGAAGATCTACTACAACTGGAAGAGCGGCAAGTCGGAGAAGTGCATCTTCTGCTACCCGCGCATCGAGATGGGTGAGCCGACCGTGTGTTCGGAAACCTGCGTGGGCCGCATCCGCTACCTGGGTGTGATGCTGTACGACGCCGACCGCATTGCCGAGGCTGCTTCGGTGGCCGCCGAGAAGGACCTGTACCAGGCCCACCTGGACATCTTCCTGGACCCGAACGACCCGGCGGTGATCGCCGCCGCGCGCAAGGAGGGCATCCCGGACAGCTGGCTGGACGCGGCCAAACAGTCGCCGGTGTACAAGCTGGCGATCGACTGGAAGCTGGCGCTGCCGCTGCACCCGGAATACCGCACGTTGCCGATGGTCTGGTACGTACCGCCGCTGTCGCCGATCCAGTCCGCCGCCGAGCGTGGCCGCGTGGGCATGAGCGGCGAGCTGCCGGACGTGGCTTCGCTGCGTATTCCGATGCGCTACCTGGCCAACCTGCTGACGGGGGGTGACGAAGCGCCGGTGGTACGCGCACTGGAGCGTCTGATGGCGATGCGTGCCTGGCGCCGGGCCAAGAACGTGAATGGCGTGGAAGACACCGCCGTGCTGGAACAGACCGGGCTGAGCATCGCCCAGGTGGAAGAGATGTACCGCTACCTGGCCATTGCCAACTACGAGGACCGTTTCGTGATTCCGACCGGCCACCGCGAGTACGCCAACGATGCCTTCGGCGAGCGCGGCGGCTGCGGCTTCACCTTCGGCAACGGCTGCAACGGTGACAGCCCGGCCGATCTGTTCGGCCAGCGCAAGAGCACCACCTTCGTGGTAGACAAGGGTCCGAACCATCGCCGCAAGGAGGTGGTGTGATGAGCGTGCTCAAGCTGATTGGGGTGCTGCTGGATTACCCCCGCGAAGAACTGTGGCAGCACGGCGAGGAACTGCTCGCCGCCTGCGACGACCCGGCGCTGAACACCGCCCGCCGCCAGCAGCTGCGCAGCTTCGTGCAGCAGCTGCTGGACACCGATGCGCTGGATGCGCAGGCGGCGTGGCTGGCCAGTTTCGACCGCGGCCGCTCGATGAGCCTGCTGCTGTTCGAACACATCCATGGCGAGTCGCGCGACCGCGGCCAGGCCATGGTCGATCTGGTCGAGACCTACCGCCGCAACGGCTTCGAACTGGATGCACGCGAGCTGCCGGACTACCTGCCGCTGCTGCTGGAGTTCCTGGCCCATCGCCCCGGCAGTGAGGCCCGCGAGTGGCTGCACCACATCGGCCATATCGCCGGGATGCTGGCGGCGCGTGCCGCCGAGCGTGAGCTGCCGCACCGGGTGCTGTTCGAGATCCTGGTCGAAGCCGGTGACGGCAAGGCCGATCTGCAGGCGCTGCGCCAGCGTGCCAGCGAAGAAGTCCGCGACGATACCGCCGAGGCCATGGACCGCTTGTGGGAGGAGGAGGCGGTGCGCTTCGGCGCCGAAGCCCCCGCCGAAGACTGCAAGCCGCCCGTGCGTTCGCCGGCCCGTCCTTCGCATCGAGAGGTCCAGCCATGAGTTACTCCCTGCATCAATTCGCCTTCCAGTACTACCCGTACATCGCCGTGGCGGTGCTGCTGATCGGCAGCTGGGCCCGCTACGACAAGGCCATGTATACCTGGCGCACCGGCTCCAGCCAGATGCTGTCGGACAAGGGCATGCGGATCGGCAGCAACTGCTTCCACATCGGCATCCTGGCCATCCTCGGTGGCCATCTGGTCGGCCTGCTGACCCCGCATGCGGTGTACGAGCACTTCATCACCTCGTCGCAGAAGCAGATGCTGGCGATGGTGGTGGGCGGCGTGTTCGGCGCGCTGTGCTTCATCGGCATCAGCATCCTGTTGGTACGCCGCTTGTTCAATGCGCGGGTACGGGCCACCGGCAGTTTCGGTGACACCCTGGTGCTGGTGCTGCTGTTCGCACAGCTGTGCCTGGGCCTGTACAGCATCCGCGTCTCGTCCGGCCACCTGGACGGCGGGGTGATGGTGCAGCTGGCCGAATGGGCGCAGCACATCGTGACCTTCCGCGCCGGTGCCGCCGACTACATCGAGGGCGTCAGCTGGGTCTACAAGATGCACATCTTCCTGGGCCTGACCCTGTTCCTGATCGCGCCGTTCACCCGCCTGGTGCACGTGTGGAGCATTCCGATCAGTTACCTGTGGAGGCCGTACCAGGTGGTGCGCCGCCGCCAGGCCACGCTGCGCTACGGTCCGCGGGAGTAAGCCATGGGCAACCTGCCGAAATTCCTGCCGATCACCGTGATCGACTCCGCCGCACCGGTGCCTGCCGAGGCGCATTCGCATCACCACGACGCGGCGGAGCAGGGGCCGCGCTCGCTCGGGCAGCCGGCACCGTGCCGGCTGTTCGTGGACGAGACCGCGATCAGCGAGGCCGACATCGCTCGCGAGATGCAGCACCATCGGTCGATGCGCCCGGAACAGTCACGCGCCGAAGCGGCGCGTGCACTGGTCGTACGCGAGCTGCTGCGCCTGGAAGCGCAGCGGCTGGGCCTGCAGGCACCGGAGGGCAACCGGGTCAGCGACGAGGAAGTGCTGATCCAGCAACTGCTGGAAGACGCTATCGAAGACCGCGTGCCGACCGACGAGGACTGCCGCCGCTACTTCGAGCAGAACCCGGAGCGCTTCCGCTCGCCCGATCGCGTGCGCCTGCGCCATATCCTGCTGGCTGCGCCGGCCGACGACGTGGCCGGGCGCTTCGCCGCACGCACCGAAGGCGAGCGGCTGGTCGGACTGCTGAAGGAGTCGCCGCACCTGTTCGCCGATTTCGCCCTGCGCCATTCGCGCTGCCCGTCCAGCAGCGAAGGCGGCGACCTGGGCTGGTTGCAGCGTGGGCAGACCACGCCGGAGTTCGACCGCCAGGTGTTCCGCCTGCGCGAGGGCCTGGCCGGTTTCCCGGTGGAATCGCGCTGGGGCTACCACGTGGTCTGCGTCGATGCCCGCGAGGAAGGCCAGCCACAGCCGTTCGAGGCGGTGCTGCCGCAGCTGCGTGAGTACCTGGAGCTGCAGGTACGCCAGCGCGAGGTGCAGGCCTACCTGCTGCAGCTGCAGGAACGCTACCCCGTGCGCGGGCTGGACGAGATCGAAGCCGAAGCGGATATCGGCTGACCCCCATTGAACGAGGAGACCCCATGAACCAGGCCCTTGCCCCCGCCAGTGCCGGGCAGCAGCAGCGTGCGCTGTGGCTGAGCACGTTCGCCTTCACCGTATGCTTCGCGGTGTGGATGATCTTTTCAATCATCGGCATCCAGATCAGCCAACAGCTCGGTTTGAACGACACCCAGTTCGGCCTGTTGATCGCCACGCCGGTGCTGACCGGCTCGGTCAGCCGCGTCTTCCTCGGCATCTGGTCCGACCAGTTCGGTGGCCGCAAGGTGATGGTGCTGGTGATGCTGTGTGGCGCCGTGGCCACCTGGATGCTGACCTACGCGCAGACCTACACCCAGTTCCTGATTGCCGCGCTGTGCGTGGGCATCGCCGGCGGCAACTTCTCGGTGGGCGTGGCCTACGTGTCGAAGTGGTTCCCGGCCAGCAAGCAGGGCACTGCGCTGGGCATCTTCGGTGCCGGCAACATCGGCTCGGCGGTGACCAAGCTGTTGGCGCCGCTGGTGATGGTGGCCGCCGGCTGGACCATGGTTGCCAAGGTCTGGGCGGTCGCGCTGGCGGTCACGGCGGTGCTCTTCTTCCTCTTCAGCAAGGAAGACCCCTCGCTGGAGCAGCGTCGCCGCGAGGGCGTGAAGCCGGTGCCGTTCGCCGAGCAGATGGCGCCGCTGAAGAACCTGCAGGTGTGGCGGTTCTCGCTGTACTACTTCTTCGTGTTCGGCGGTTTCGTGGCGTTGGCGCTGTGGCTGCCGCACTACCTGGTGGGCGCCTACGGCATGGACGTGGGTCATGCCGGCATGCTGGCGGCGTGCTATTCGATCCCGGCCAGCCTGTTCCGCGTGGTCGGTGGCTGGATGTCGGACCGGATGGGCGCGCGCCGGGTGATGTACTGGACCTTCGGCGTGTCGGCCATCTGCACCTTCCTGCTGGCCTACCCGGATACCGAGTACGTGGTGAAGGGCATCCACGGCCCGATCCACTTCCATCTGGCCATCGGCGTGGTGATGTTCACCGTGCTGGTGTTCGTGCTGGGCTTCTTCATGTCGCTGGGCAAGGCCGCGGTCTACAAGCACATTCCGGTGTATTACCCCAAGCACGTGGGTGCAGTGGGCGGTGTGGTCGGCATGATCGGCGGCCTGGGTGGCTTCATCCTGCCGATCGTGTTCGGGGCATTGAACGATGCCGTGGGCATCTGGAGCAGTTGTTTCATGCTGCTGTTCGTGCTGGTGGCGGCTGCACTGGCGTGGATGCACTTTGCGATCCGTCGCATGGAACGCCGTCACTTCCCGCAGATCGATCGCGAGACCGACCTGCCCGAAGCCATCGATGCGGCCGCCGCCGAGCGGGTGCGCGGCAGGTGAAGGGGGTTGCCGGCCAGTGGGCGGCACTACCGGGGTGGCGCGCGGCGGGTGAGGGGGGTTGCCGGCCGCTGGCCGGCATGAACCCACCGATGCGCCACGCTTGATTTCAATCAGGGCCACGCGAAGAGGAACGCCCGAAGATGTGTGCCATGAGCTTCCACGTTGATGAGAGTGAGGACACTGCGCTGCAGGCGGCATTGCTGCGGCAGCCCCGGCACGTGCTGTTTCCGCCGGCTGACCAGTTCAGCACCGGCTTTGGCGAAAGCGGCTGGCGCGCCGCCGTGCGCGCCAGCAATGAGCACCTGATCCCGCGTGGCTTGACGCTCGGCTTCCAGGCCGGTCGTGGTGGTCGCGATGTGCCGCCACAGGCGTATCTGGACACCTTGCTGCTGGCCCTGCAGCTGCAGGCCGATGCCCTGGCCGAGGACCGCGAAGTGGTGGCGATGGTGCTGCAGCTGGGCTTGGCCGAGACATTGCCGCCGCCGCAGCTGGGCCAGCTGCTGGACGCCGTGCCGCAGCACCTGCGCACGGTGGCGCGGCCGCAGGTGGAAGTGCGGCTGGACGCCGGCAGCGCGCTGTCACCGGCGCAGCTGCGCGCGGTGGGGTGCACCCGCCTGAACGTGATCGACCGTGCCGATGCGCCGGGGCCGACCCTGCTGGCACAGGCGCGGCAGGTCGGCTTCACTGCGCGCTACTACCAGCTGCGCGTGCCCGCCAGTGAGGACACCGGTTTCATCGAGCGTCTGCATGAGGTGCTGGCCGAAGCACCCGAGCGCATCCTGTTGCCAGCGCCGTGCGCATTGCCACGGGATCCCTCGGCGGCCCACTGGCTGGAGGCCTGGCGCCTGCTGCGCGCAGCAGGCTACGAACCGATCGGTGGTGACCACTACCAGCGCGGCGACCTGCCGAACCCGCATGGCCCGGGCGATGGCCAGCGTCATTGTGACCTGGCCGGCGTGCCACGCCGCGACCGCAGCGATTTCATCGGGCTTGGCCTGTCCGCCTGCAGCCAGATCGGCGAGGTGTTCTACCGCCTGGAGGACGAGCTGGGCGAATGGCGGGCGCGATTGCAGTCCGGTCACATGGGCGTGGCCGCGGGCCTGATCCTGTCCGAGGACGAGCGGATGGCGGCCGAGGTGGCACAGAGCATCGCCTGCGACCATGCCCTCGATGCGGCCGCCTTCGAGTGGCGTAATGATGAACCATTCGAGGAATGCTTCGCCGAACAGCTGCCGGCGCTGTCGCCGTTGCTGGCGCGCGGCTGGGCGCAGTGGGATGCACGCGTGCTGCGGCTGGCCGAAGAAGGGCGGTTGCTGTGGCGTATGATGGCCGCATGCTTCCGGCCGGCGGCCGCCATCGCTTGAGTCCTGCACCGATGTCTTCAACTCCGCCTTCCCAGGGCCGCCTCGGCCGGGCCACGCCGAACCCCGCCGCCGCCGATGATGGCGACGCGCTGCACTTCTGCAGCACCTGTGCGTTTTCCGATGCCTGCATGTCGCAGGGTTATGACAAGACCGCGCTGGGCGACCTGCACGTGCTGGTCGACCACGTCGGCCCGTTCCATGCGGGTGACTACATCTTCCGCGCCGGCGAATCGTTCGATTCGATCGCCGCGGTACGCGCCGGCATGGTCAAGACCTTCGTCGATGACAGCCAGGGCAACGAGCAGGTGCTGGGCTTCAGCCTGCCCGGCGAAGTGATCGGCCTCAATGCGATCCACGGTTCGCGCTTCCCCTGCAATGCGGTGGCGCTGGACACCGTGCACCTGTGCCGCATCTCGTTCCCCAAGCTGAGCCTGCTGGCCACGCGCATGCCGGGGCTGCAGGCCAAGCTGTTCAGCCTGCTCAGTGCGGAGATCGGCAAGGTCGCCACGCTGGCTGCCAACCACCGTACCGAAGAGCGCATGGCTGCGTTCCTGCTCGACATGTCCGAGCGTTACGCGCGGCGTGGTTTTTCCGCCACGCGCTTCAACCTGACGATGGCGCGTACCGAGATTGCCAACTACCTGCGGATGGCGCCGGAAACCGCCAGCCGCGTGCTGCGCCGCCTGAGCGATGATGGGATCATCGCGGTGAAGCAGCGCGAGATCCTGCTGTTGCAGCCCGAGCGCCTGGCGGCGCTCGCGGTGGCCGACGAATCCGATCCGAACTGAACCTGGCCGGGAGCCGACGATGAAGCGAGCTGGACTGTTGTTGCTAGGACTGCTGGCTGCGATGCCGGCCTGGGCGGCCGAGCTGACGGTGTCGGCGGCGTCGAGCCTGACCGAGAGCTTCCGCGAACTGGGCGCCGCCTATGAGAAGGCGCACCCGGGGACCAAGGTCGATTTCAACTTCGCCGCGTCCGGCGTGCTGCTGCAGCAGATCAGCCGTGGCGCGCCGGTGGATGTGTTTGCGTCGGCCGATGAAACCACGATGGACCAGGCCCAGCAGCAGGACCTGCTGGCTGCCGGCACCCGCGAGGTGTTCGCGGTGAACGCGCTGTGGGTGGTGGTGCCGCCGCAGGCCAAGGCCGCGCCGCGTAGCTTGAAGGACCTGGCCGGTGCCGGCGTGCAGCGCATCGCACTGGGCAACCCGGACAGCGTGCCGGTCGGCCGCTATGCCAAGGGCGCGCTGGAGGCGGCGGGCCTGTGGCCGTCGGTGCAGGGCAGGATCATCACCACGCAGAACGTGCGCCAGTCACTGGATTACGTGGCGCGCGGTGAAGTGGATGCCGGCTTCGTCTATGCCACCGATGCGCAGGCGATGCCCGACCGCGTGCGCCGTGCCTTCGCGGTGCCGGTGTCCGGGCGCATCGCCTACCCGCTGGCGGTGACCAAGGCCAGTGCGCAGCCGGCCGAAGCCAAGCGGTTTGCCGCCTTCGTGCGTTCGGCACAGGGTCAGGCGATCCTGGCCAGGCACGGGTTCGGCAAGCCCTGAGGCATGGATCTCGACTGGAGCGCGCTGGGGTTGTCGCTGAAGGTGGCCGGTTGGGCCACCGCGATCAATCTTGTAGTGGGCGTGGCACTGGGCGCGCTGTTGGCGCGGCGGCGATTTCCCGGCCGTGAGCTGCTGGATTCGCTGCTGACCCTGCCGATGGTGTTGCCGCCAACGGTGCTGGGGTACTACCTGCTGGTGCTGATCGGCCGCAACGGACCGATCGGCGCGTGGCTGCAGTCGTGGTTCGGCATCAACCTGGTGTTCACCTGGCAGGCTGCCGTGATCGCTGCGGCGGTGGCCTCGCTGCCGCTGGTGTTCAAGCCGGCACGCGCGGCGTTCGAGGAAGTGGACGGACAGCTGGAGCAGGCCGCACGCACGCTTGGTGTGTCCGAAGCGGCGGTGTTCTTCCGCATCACGTTGCCGCTGGCCTGGCGTGGCATCCTCGCCGGCCTGCTGCTGGCGTTTGCACGTGCGATGGGCGAGTTCGGCGCCACTTTGATGGTGGCTGGCAGCATTCCGGGCCGCACGCAGACATTGTCGATCGCCATCTACGAAGCGGTGCAGGCCGGTCAGGACGGCAAGGCCAACGCACTGGTGATCCTGACCTCGGTGGTGTGCATCGTGATCCTGCTGCTGGCCGCACGGCTGGTGGGCGGGCGTCGCCGGGAGCTGCGTGATGTGGCTTGACCTGCAGGTGCAGCGCCGACTGCAGGCGGCCGGCCAGGATTTCGTGTTGGACGTATCGCTGCAGTGCACGCAGCGGCAGGTAGTGCTGTTCGGCCCCTCGGGCGCGGGCAAGAGCCTGACGCTGAAGGCGGTGGCCGGGCTGCTGCGTCCGGGCCAGGGCCATGTGCGACTGCAAGGGCAGACCTTGTTTGACGCGGCGACCGGCGTGGACCTGCCGCCGCAGCGCCGCCGGCTGGGCTACGTGTTCCAGGATTACGCGCTGTTCCCGCACCTGAGCGTACGCCAGAACGTGGCGTTCGGTCTGCAGAAGGGCTGGTTGAATCCGCGGGCTGGCCAGCGCTTCGATGCGGTGGAGCAGTGGCTGCACGCATTCCGCATCGACACGGTCGGTGATCTTCTACCGTCGCAGGTCTCCGGTGGCCAGCGCCAGCGCACTGCACTGGCACGCGCCCTGGTGACGCAGCCGCAGGCGCTGCTGCTGGATGAGCCGTTCTCCGCGCTGGACCATGATCTGCGCCAGCACCTGCGCCAGGAGCTTGAGACCGTGCTGGACAAGACTGGTATTCCGTTGCTGTTGATCAGCCACGACCCGCAGGATGTGGCCATGTTCGGCCAGCAGGTGGCACGCGTGGTTGACGGCCGCATCGTCGGAGGTTGACCCGCGATGGACGCACGGGCGATGGATGGCTACATCTGATGGTAGTGCCGGCCGCTGGCCGGCAACCGTGGAATCCGGAGCAGCCGGCCAAGGGCCGGCCCTACCGGTTCGGGGGTTCCGCGACGCTCAGGTGATGAATGGTTGCATCTGGTGGTAGTGCCGGCCGCTGGCCGGCAACCATGGAATCCGGAGCAGCCGGCCAGCGGCCGGCTCTACCGTTCCAGGGTTCGTGCGGTCCAGTGGTGATGGATCAATACAATTCGCAGTGCGTGCGGCCTTCGCTCCGCAGTGCGTTCCAGTGCCCTTCGCCACCGATGGCATCGATGGCCTCGCGCACCGCGCCTTCCAGGTGGCTCTTGTTGCCGCACAGGTAGAGATGCCCACCGCGGGCCAATACATCGCGCACTTCGGCGGCGCGCTGCTGCAGCACATGCTGCACATAGACCTTTTCGGCGCCATCGCGCGAGAACGCGGTATGCAGGCCGGCCAGCACGCCACGCGCGTGCCAGTCCTGCAGCTGTTCGCGGTACAGGTAATCGTGCTGGCTGTGCTTCTCGCCGAACACCAGGTGCACTTCGCGCGCGCAGGCGCTGGCCTGCAGCTCCTGCATCAGGCCCATCAACGGTGCGATGCCGGTGCCGGTGCCGACCAGCAGCAGCGGTGCCTCGCCGGTATCGGGCAGGTGGAAGCCGGGATTGGAGCGGCAGTACACCCGAGCGGTATCGCCGCCGTGCAGCAGACTGCCTGTTGCGGTGCCGAAGCGCTCGCGACCGCGCAGGGTGTAGCGTACTTCGCGCACGCACAGGCTTAGCTGGTCGTTGCAGGGGTGCGAGGCGATCGAGTAGGCGCGCGGCAGGCGCGGTGACAGCAGCTCGCGCAGGCGGGCCAGCGGCACGCTGGCCGGCGTGGCATGGTCCTGCAGCACGTCCAGCAGGTCCAGCCCGTGCAGGTAGGCTTCCAGCTCGCGCTTCTGGCTGACCTTCAACAGGCCCTTCAGTACCTCGCTGCCACCTAGCTTGGCCAGCTCGCGCAGCATGCCCTTGCTCAGCAGGCGCAGCTCCCGGTCATGCAGCGCAGCCACAGCGGCGGTGTCGCCGTACCAGGTGGCCAATGCCTGCAGCAGGGCAGGGTCGTTCTCGGGTACCACGTGCAGGGTGTCGCCGGCGCGGTAGGCCATGCCACTGCCGGCAATGTCCAGTTGCAGGTGCCAGGCGGCCGGGTCGCTGCTGTTCAAGCGGCGGCGTTCGAGAATGCGGGCGGCAAAGGCATTGTCTTCGCCATAGGCGGTGACCTGCAGGTGCAGGTCCTGGCCAGCGTTGAGGTCGCCATCCAGAACCTGGCCCAGCACCGGCTGCCATTGCTGGAAGAACTGCTCGTAACCCAGGTCGGCATCCACGCGGTGCAGCAGCGGCTGCGCCTGGCGCTCGCTCAGCGCGGCATCCAGCGCCTTGGTGAATCCGCAGAAACTCGGGTAGCCGGTGTCACCAAGGCCGAATACTGCATAGCGCAGGCCGCTCAGTGTCGGAGTCTGGCGCAGGGTTTCAAAGAATTGTTCGCCGTTGGCTGGCGGTTCGCCGTCACCGAAGGAACTGGAAATCGCCAGCAGTACATCGCCTTGGCCGAGACTGGCCACGTCGATATCGTTGAACGGAAGCACCTGCGGCCTGTGCGGCTGCAGGTCCGCGCCCAGGCGCTGGGCCAGGGCGCGGGCATTGCCCGACTCGGACGCGAAACCCACCAGCAGGCGGCTGAAGGGCGTACTGGTCGGGAGGGCGTTCACGCGGCCTCGTAGAAGTCGTCGAACTTTTCCTTGCTGAACTCGACCAGGTCGTAGTTCTGCATCAGGTCGTTCACCACGCGGCGGATGCTGATGTACGAGGTGATGTTGCCGTCGGCGTCGAACAGCGGTTGCACGGTGGTGTCGACCACGTAGAGCACGCCACCCTTGCCAAGGTTGGGAACGATGCCGGTCCAGGTCTTGCCGGCCTTGATGGTGTCCCACATGTCCTTGTAGACCGCCTTGGGCACATCCGGATGGCGCACGATGCTGTGCGGCTGGCCGATCAGCTCCTCGCGGGCGAACCCGGTGAGCGTGCAGAACAGGTCGTTGGCGTAGGTGATGTTGCCCTGCAGGTCGGTGGTGGAGATCACCATGACGTTCTGCATGGCATTCAGCAGCTGGGCGTTGTCGGGGGTGTAGCTCATCGCAGGGTCCTTGTGGATGCCGGTAACGCCGGCGTGTTCGGGTCCTGCATAGAGATACGCCCGCACGGCGGCGGGCGGTTTGACATTGATCAAGTGGGTGGCGGGATCGGCTGCGACTGGGTGTCGCAGGGCGCGTTCACTGCTGCAGGGGAAAGCCGATCGTCTCGTGGCAATGCCGCATCAGGTGGCGGCCTCCCTCATTGATGTGCAAGGTGTCCGCGTCACCGAAGAACCGCAGCAGCGCTCCCCCGGTCGTACTGCCTGCATGCGCGGAGCGCCTGGCTGCCGATGGCAGAAACGGATCAGCTCGCGGATCGTGTCCGCCAGGCAGATCCGTACGTGCAACGGCGCCTTCGATCATCAGCTGGGCACATGCGCCTGCCAGATAGGCGTCTGGTTCGCGCTGCGCGCCGCGCCGAGGCTGTCCTGCCAATGCGGTGGCGATATGCTGGAACTCATGGGCGGTGGTGGCGATCACGCGCCTGCGCAGCGAGTCGGTGTCGGGACCGGAGGGAAACCAGAAGCTGACCATCTGACCCTGCGGCTCTGGTCCCGGCAGCTGTCGCCAGATGCCGCCTCCGTCACTTACGATCGTGAGCTGATAGCGCATTGGTGTCCGTTCCTGCCCATTGGCCTGGAGCGGCAATCCAGCGGATCGTGCGGCGGCCTCGCAGAGCCGTGACGCCTGCATGGCCGAAAGCGCTCGATCTGCCCAGAGAACTCGAGTTGCGACGGATGACCACCTGCACTCGATGGACCGATTGGGGAACTCCGAGCTTTCCGGGCCGGGAAGCATCGACACTGTGCTGATCTTCAGATGTAAGGAAGGGCCTCGCAGCAGGGTGGCATACCCTCCATTGGTACTGACCAGGTTTCGGGGAGGCAGCTGGATGGATTGGCACGCACTTGTGGCCAGAAGGATTGCCGCCAGCCCAGCATAGAGCCCGAGGGGGAGGCCCGGTTGGGCACGCCTGGACTGACGGCGCTGCATCAGAGGGGCAGCCCGCGAGTAGATGTGAGGGTGATACCGATTGCTGCCACGACAACTCGCAGATTGCTCATTGGTACTCTCCACGTTGGACGTCGATTGATCGATCAGCTCAACCCGCTGATTCGGCAGTCGATCCGTACCGGCTCAGGCTCGATCAGGCAATCGGAATTTTTTCAAAAACCTCCAGTAGGTGGCTCCGGGCCACGTTTGAGGCGGCACGCAAATGTGCAGGTCGAGCTGATAGCGACCGTCGCGCCGCCAGTCACACCGCGTGGGGACCTCGCGCGTGCGTCAGCCCATCAGATAGCGCAACACACCGGCCGATACCACGCCGATCAGCACGGTCGGCAGCATCGACAACCGCGTGGCGGCCAGCAGGGTGATCGCCAGCGCGGCGAGGTCGGCGGGCTTGTCGGCGACGAAGTCGGGCGCGATCACCGAGATCAGCACGCAGCCGGGTGCGGCTTCCATCACCGTCACTGCGCGCTTGCTCAGTGTGCGGTTGCGCAGTGCGAGGAAGCCGATGATGCGGGTCAGGTAGGTGGCAGCGGCCATCAGCACGATGGTCAGCACCGAGGTCCAGTGGATCAGTCCGTTGAAGATCATGCCGCGTCCTCCGCCAGCAGCCAGGCTGCGGCCAGGCCGGCCAGCGCGCCGCTGGCCACGTACCAGGCGCCGGGAACCAGCAGGTAGGTGGCCGCGGCCACCACCAGGCTGACCAGCCACGGACGCGCTGCTTTCATGCCCTGCCACATGCCGCGCAGCAGCACCAGGAACACGGCCGGGAAGGCCATGTCGAAGCCGTAGGCGTGGATGTCGCCCAGCATCGGCCCAACGATCGCGCCCAGCGCGGTGCAGGCGACCCAGACCGTGTACAGGCCTGCCGATACGCCCAGGTAATAGGCCAGGCTGAAGCCGAGCGCACGGCGGCGCGCGTCGGCCACGCCCATCGCCCAGCTCTCGTCGCACATGAAGAACAGCGCCGGCAGCACGCGGCGGCGCGGCAGGTGCTGCAGCAGCGGGGCCAGGCTGGCGCCCATCAGCAGGTGGCGGCTGTTGACCAGCGCGGTGATCGCCACGATCAGCGCGATATGCGGCGGCGAGGTCCACAGTTCGACGGCGGCGAACTCCGAGCCGCCGGCGAAGTTGAGGCCGGTCATCAGCGGCACTTCCAGGGCGCTGAGGCCTTTCTGGGCGGCCTGGGCGCCGAGCACCAGGGCGAAGGGAATGAAGCCGATCATCACCGGTACGGCGGCGCGCAGGCCGCGCAGGAATTCGGCGCGCGGGGCGGTATCGCAGGTATCGGGCAAGGGGAGGGTGGTACGGGCGTCCATGGAACGGCACAACGAGGTGGGGGTGGCCCATGCTAGCGGTCCGATCGCGAAATCGGGTTGCGTTGATGCCATTCAATTCGGGAATATTGAGATTCCATGCGGCCAAGGTCGCCAAAGGTGAAATTCCGTGCAGTACCAGCTCGACAACCTTGATCGCCGCATTCTCGACGCCCTGCAGCGTGACGGACGCCTGCAGAACCTGGAGCTGGCCCGGCAGGTGGGCCTTTCGCCCTCGGCCTGCCTGCGGCGGGTGCGGCTGCTGGAGGAAGGCGGCTACATCGACCGCTACGTTGCCCTGCTGAATGAGGCCAAGGTGGGGCGTGGCTTCACGGTGTTCGTGCGGGTCTGGCTGCGCGGGCAGGACGAGGACACCACCAATCACTTCATCAACAGCATCAAGTCTTTCCCGGAAGTGCTTGAATGCCATCTGATGGCGGGCGACTGCGATTTCCTGCTGCGGGTGGCGGTGGCGGATCTTGATGCCTACCGGCAGTTCCAGATGCAGCACCTGAACCGGATTGCCGGGGTGCAGAACACGAAGACCGAGATTCCGATGCAGCGGATCAAGCAGACCACCCAGCTGCCGCTTTGAGGGATGGGGTTTGCGGCCGGGTTGCACCCGGCACCCGCGGTAGTGCCGGCCGCTGGCCGGCAACCTCAGGAGCAACAGCAACCGCAACGGCGATGTTCCCAGGGCGGCGTGGCGGTGTGGCCAGGCAGGACACGCCGTAGACCCATCCATGGGGGCTCGATGGCGCCATCCATGGCGCCAACGGTCCTGCCTGCCCACACCGCCCCGCGCCTGACAGTTCCCCGCGACCTGTTGGGGTCGGATCCCGTTGCTGTGCAACGGGCTCTGACCCCCGTGCGTAGATAGCGTGGTCTGTTCGATTCGTTGATGCCTGATCCGTGACTGGCTCCAGGAAGGCTGACCCGACGGTCGGCCGTGGGCGGCGGTCATCGCAATGACATGTGCCCCCGGTACGGTTTGAGCCCGCTTGCTGGTCGCGCGCGGGCCGGGGGTCCGGTCGTGGCGCGCGTCCACTGCAGCTGCTGTCGCTGCCGAGGGTCATGTGTTCTACGTCAGGGGGCTGAATGGACACCATGCGGTCAGAACTTGGAAGGTGGCCATCGCCGCATGGCTGCTGCTGTCCTTTGCCGCTGTGGCGCAGGACGGTGTTCATGCCTACGACATCCCCGCGCAACCGCTGGAACAGGCGGTCGAGCGTTTCAGTGTCATCAGCGGGTGGTCGGTGATGTACCCGGGCGACCTTGCCGCAGGCCGCAACAGCCATGCGCTGCGCGCCAACCTTGCGCCGCTTCCTGCGCTGCAGATGCTGCTGCAGGACACCGGTATCGAGGCCGAGGTGATCGGTGAGCAGCGCGTGGTGCTGCGCCGGGGCGGGCAGTCGGCGGCCGAGGCGGATGTTGGCACCGGCCTTCCCGAGGCCGAGCGTCGGCGTCGCTATGGCGGCCTGCAGCAGCGGCTGCGTGCGGCGTTCTGTGACGACCCCGAGATCGCGCCCGGCCGCTATGCCGCAACGCTGCGCTTCCGCGTCGACGGCGAGGGCCGGGTGCAGCAGCCCGAGCTGCTGTCGGGCAGTGGCAGTGCCCCCCGCGATGCGCGCCTGTTGCAGGCGCTGCAGAGCCTGGTGCTGGCGCCCGAGGCCGCCGCGCTGCCGCAGCCGGTGACGCTGCAGATCCGACCTTCCGGCACCGACCACGACTGTGGCCGGCGCGCGCCCCTTCCATGACTTCAAGGATTCGAACATGAGCAACGGTACGGCTGGGGCAGTTGACCTGATGGACCACCTTCTGGGGGCCTACGACGAGCTGAAGCGCCGCCTGGTGCGCAAGCTGGGCTCGGAGGAGCTGGCCGGCGATGCGCTGCAGGACACCTGGATGCGCCTGAGTGCGCGCCGTGACCGCCTGGATGCCGTGCAGAACCCCGCGGCCTACCTGTTGCGCATGGCGATGAACACGGTGATCGACCGCCAGCGTGCCGACCACCGCCTGCTGAGCCTGGAAGAGGTGGATACGCTGATGGAGATGGCCGACCCTGCACCGGGCCCGGCGCAGGCGGCCGAACTGGATTTCGCGCTGGAGGACATGGTCGGCCTGCTGCAGCGCATGCCCGAGCGCCGACGCCGCATCCTGCTGGCGATCCGCGTCGATGGCCTGCAGCAGCGCGACGTCGCCGACCAGCTGGGCGTGTCGCTGCGGCTTGTGCAGCGCGAGCTGAAAGCGGCCCAGGACTACCTGGCCGAGCGCAGCGGACAGGGGCGTCAGGTGCGGTTCTGAGCGGCGGCATCCGTCTACACTTTGACGCCGAGCAGAACCCCGCAGCGTGCGGGTCCGGCATGAGCCCCCATGGATCCTGACGATCGCCCGCAACGCCCGCTGGATGCCGTCGAGCGTCAGGCCCACGCGTGGGTGGTGCGGCTGACCTCGGGCGAGGCCACCGCCGCCGATGGGCGCAGGTTCCGTGAGTGGTGCGAGGCTGACCCGCGCCATCGCGAAGCATTCGGCCGTGCGCGCCGGCAATGGGAACAGGTACGCCTGGCCGGCGAACAGCTGCCCGCCGCTGTGCGCCAGCCGGTCGCGCCGACGCCGGCCCAGCGCTGGAGCCGGCGCGCCTTCCTGGGCGCCGCGATTGCCGCACCGGCCAGTCTGGTGGTGGTGGCGGCGATCCGCCCGCCGCTGGGGCTGTGGCCCTCGGTGACGGCGATGGCGGCCGATTTCCACACCGGCACCGGTGAACGGCTGCAGATCGCGCCCTTGCCGCAGCTGAAGATCGAACTGGATACGCAGAGCAGCCTGCGCCGTCGTTCGGACACGCAGGGCGAAGGCTTCGAGCTGGTGCAGGGCCAGGCCGCGATCGAAACCCAGGCAGGCCTGCGCCTCGCCCTGTTCGCGGGGCCGGGCTGCGTGATCGCCGATGAAGGTGCGGTGCGCCTGGACGTCCGCAACACCCACGGCCAGGTACGGGTGACCTGCCTGCAGGGCAGCGCCCGCATCGAGCACCCGCAGGGCCGCCTGCAGCTGCAGGCGGGCCAGCAGACCCAATACGACGAGCGCCTCAGTGGCGTGGTGGCCGAAGCCCTGGCCTCGGAAGTGAGCGCCTGGACCGAGGGTATGCTGGTGTTCCGTCGCGCTCCATTGCGCGAGGTGGTGGATGAAATCAACCGCTACCGCCGCGGCAAGGTGCTGCTGGGCGAATCGGCGTTGGCGCGGGCCCCGGTCAGCGGTCGCTTCCGCATCGATGATCCGGACGCGGCGCTGGAGCAGCTGCGACTGACGATGTCGCTGGATCTGCGTCGCTTTCCGGGTGGCATTGCCGTCCTTGGTTAGGTGAAGACGCTGGCCGTGCGCGCCGCGCAGGGCTGTTGCAAGCAGGGAGACGCCAAGGATGCGCAACGAGACGATCGGTGTGCTGGATCTGCGCCGCAATCTGTCGGCGCTGCTGGAAACCACGCAGCGACGGCCTTTGATGGTGCATCGCTATGGATCGCCGTGGGTGTGCGTGGTATCCGATGCGCAATGGCAACAACAAGCAGTGCTGCTTGAGTTCGATCCGCAGTCACACCCGTTGGCGATGCTGCTGCGCCTGCAACAGCAGGCTGTGCCGTTGCCCGAAAGTGGCGTGTTGCCGCCGGCGGCGATCGCCCGTGCGCTGCTGCTGGCAGACATGCATGGCATCGATGATCTTCCGCAGCTGCACGAGCAGGTTCAGCAGCAGCGCCTGTGGCACTGGTTTGTGGCCGGCGGCCATGGCGTGATGGACGGCTGGCAGCTGCCAGCGCTGCGTGTCGCGATGGCGTCATGGCTGGATGACGCAGGCATGACCGATGTGCTGGCGGCGTTCGCGCAGCGCAGCGACGTGGCGGTGCTGGCGCGGCGATGCGGTGGCGACGCACCACGGCTGGATCGCGAAACCTGCAGGCGGATGACGTTGCTGTGACGCTGCGGATGAAGCGCCACCCAGTGCACAGAGATGCATTCGCGTTGTCGCTTCACCTGCCTTGTCGACGTCTTCTGCAGAGTACGGCGCACCACGCGTCGCGGAGCACAGGCGGCGCTGATGGCAGACAGTCGCAGGATCAACATGCTGGAACTGGATCGCCACCTGAGCCAGTCGCTGGAACAGGCGCGGCATGCACCCTTGAACGTGCAGCGCTACGGGCATTCATGGGTCTGGGTTCTGTCCAGCGACGCCTGGGCCGACGCCGCGCGCTGGGCTGCACTGGACAGTTCGTCGCATCCGCTGCTGGCATTGCGCAGGGCGCTCGACCCGCAACTGCGGCCCTGGCCCGAATGTGCGGCGGCGCTGCTGCCGCTTGAGGCCGGTGATGTGCGCGTGCTGCAACGCGCGGCATTGCTGGTGGTGATGCGCGGCCTGAACAGCGCGCAGCGCGTGTACGACGACCTGCGCTACCACCAGGCCTACCGGCAGTTCATCGGCCTCGACCACGGCACGGCCTGGTCGCCGATGCAGTGCGTACGCCTGTTGCAGGCCTGCGCACATCCACTGCTGCGGGCCTGTATCGACGACACGCTGGGCAGCCTTCCATCTCCGTTGCTTGAAGCGGCGTGTGCGCCAGCGGTACGTGCTGCACCGCTGCAGGCACAGCCGCAGCGAATAGCAGGCGGATGTTTATCGTACTGACACATGCACCGCTGACCATGGCGCAGCGGTCTCTTCCAGGATGATGAGGGCGGAACAATGGCAAGGCAGGTGGGTGGTCGCAGGGCTCGGCAGCAGGGTTTCAGCCTGATCGAGATCATGGTGGTGGTAGTGATCATCGGCATCCTTGCCGCATTGATCGTGCCGCGTTTGATGGATCGCCCGGACCAGGCGCGGGTGGTTGCTGCGCGCCAGGATATTGCCGCGCTGATGCAGGCCTTGAAGCTGTTCAAGCTGGACAATGGCCGCTACCCCAGTGCCGAGCAGGGCCTGCAGGCACTGGTGAAGCCGCCACAGGGCAGCGGCACCATGCCGGTCACGCCGTACCTGGACCGGCTGCCGAATGACCCATGGGGTCACCCGTACCAGTACCAGATTCCCGGCACCCATGGCGACATTGATGTGTTCTCGCTGGGCGCGGACAGCAAGCCCGGCGGTGACGCCGGGAACGCGGACGTCGGTTCCTGGCAGCTCTGAGGCGCGCCGATGGCAGCCCGGAAGTGTTCGGTTTCCTGCGCCCGCCAGCGTGGCATGGCGGTGATCGTGGCGATGCTGGTGGTGGCGCTGGTGGCCGTGATCGCCACAGCGCTGCTGACCCGGCAGTCGGCGCAGCTGCGCGCGCTGCGTGGCGACCAGCTGCGCGCCCAGGTGCGCATGGCCGTGGATGCGACGCTGGAGCGTGCCGCGCAGCAGCTGCGTGAGGACGTGCGGGAACAGTTGACGACGGTCAGCAACGGGCGCTGGGCGCGGCCATTGCAGCTGCAGGCGCCGTTGCCAGTGCAGCTGCAGCTGGTCGATGCGCAGTCCATGTTCAACCTGCGCAACCTGCTGGCCTACGGCAAGCCGGACCCGGAAGCGCGGCGCGCGTTCATCGCGTTGTGCTCCGGGCAGGGCCTGGGGCAGGGTGCCTGTGCGTCTGCGGCGGATCACATCCAGGCGCGCCTGCGCGATGGCGATGTCCAGGCGCAGGCCCCGCTGCCGCGTGAATCACTGATCGAGCAGGCCTTCGCGGGTTCCGATCCAATGGCCGTGCAGGCGTTGGCACGGCGCACCGTGGTCCTGCCTGCGCAGACCCTGGTCAACGCCAACACCAGCGATCTCAGCGTCCTGCAGGCGGTCGTACCCAGTGTCGAACCCGGGCGCCTGCAGGCGCTGCTCGGTGAGCGCGATGGTGGCCATTGGCTGCTCAACCGCGGCGATATCGCCAATCGACTGCAACTGAGCAACGCGCAGATGGCCGTGGTGCCGCTTGGCATTCATAGCGAGTGGTTCCTTGCCGTCGGCCAGGTACAGGCCGATGGCAATGCGGTCGACTTCAGGGCCCTGATCTGGCGCGAGTATCGCGATGACAGTGTGCGCGTGCAGCGTGTGTGGACGAGGATTGGAACATGAGCGTGCAGCTGAGGGTGCGCCTGCCGGCGCTGGAACACCTGCGCGCCGACAGTACGGTCGAGTGGGCGCAGATGCACAAGGGTGGGGTGCTGGCCCATGGCCGCGAGGGCTTGGCCGTGCTCGGGCAACGTCATCCGCAGGCCGAGGTGCTGGCCTGTCTCGATCCGCAGGACCTGATCCTGCTGGAACTGCAGCTGCCGCCACTGTCGGGCCGCAGGCTGCAGGCCGCATTGCAGGGCGAAGTAGAGGCGATGCTGCTGGATGACCTGCAGGAGGTCGCGTTGGCACACGGTGTGCAGGCGGCGGACGGCACGGTTCCTGTGGCGTGGCTTGGCCAGCAGGCCGTCCTGCAGGCGCAACAGCTGCTGGCTTCATGTGCACTGCAGCTGCAGGCACTGTACCCGACCCCGCTGCTGCTGCCGTGGCAGAACGGTCAGGCAACGCTGCAGGCTGCCGGTGAGCATCTGCTGGTGCGCTGCGGGCGCGATCGTGGGTTTGTGCAGTGGTGCGGTGGGCGCGACACAGCGGCGGTACTGCAGTCGCTCGCGGCGCGTCTTCAGCAATCCGGGGTGCAGGCCGTGCAGTGGATCGATAGCGTGCCGTCGGCGTGGCCGGAGAACCTGCCGGCCACCGTGGTCGCGCATGAACGGCATGCATGCGGACCCGTGCCAGCGTGGTCGTTGCCACTGCCGGGTCGCAGCAGGCAGGCACCCCGCGTGGCGATCGGCCTCGCATTAGCGGCGGTGTTGCTGGCTGCGCTTGGGCTGCAGCTGCAGGTCTCGCGCTGGCGCAGCGAGGGCGAGGCGTTGCAGCAGGACATGGCGCGGCAGTTCAGCTCGCACTTTCCGGAGATCACCGATGTGGTGGACCCGGTGCTGCAGGCGCGGCGCGCGCTGGCCGTGCCGTTGCCGGCGCCGCCGTTGCCACCGGTACAGCGGCAGGTCGCAACGACGCTGCAGGCGATTCCGGAGTTGGGCGGCCAGGTGCGCGGCCTGCGCTATCAACCCGGCCAGCTGGAACTGGAGCTGGACGCCGATGCGCAGGCGGTAGCCGATGACGCGCAGCGGCTGGAGCAGTGGCAGCAGGCGGCGCAGGCGCAGGGCCTGCAGATGGCGCGCGAGGCCGGTGGACGCCTGCGCGTGAGCGGGGGCGGACAGTGACCGCCAGAGCCGTGCGCCTGGGCGAGGGTGTGGCCGGCCTGCAGCGACGCTGGCAGCACCTGCCGCCGCGCGACCGCTGGATGCTGTGGGTGATGGTGCTGGCGCTGCTGGCAGCGGGGCTGTGGTCATTCTGGCTGGAGCCGCTGCTGAAACAGCGTGCGCACTGGCAGGCTGAGCTGCCGCGGCTGCAGGCGCAGGCGCGCGCACTGGCGCCGCTGCTGCGTGCACGCGAACGCCAGCAGCAGGTGCAGGGGCAGCGCCCGACGCTGGCCGCGCTGCGTAATGGAATCAAGTCCGCCGGCCTCGCCGATGGACTGCATGTCGAAGCACGCGACGGGCGTTGGCACCTGCAGGTGCAGGCCGTACCTGCTGACGCACTGTGGAACTGGCTGCTGCCCGTGCTGGCCGATCCGGCCATCGAACTGCAGCAACTGCAACTGACACGCACAGGGGATGCGAACATGCCGGCGGCACGGATATCCGGAAACATCGTGATGGCACTCACTGCGGGTGGCCATTCATGAGGGCGATGCGCAGCCTTGCCTGCAGCACTGTACTGGCCCTGATCGTGGGTGGCGCTCACGTTGTTGCACCGGCACAGGCGCAGGAGGCCCCCGATGAACCGGTGCAGTTGAACCTGGTGGATACCGATATCGGCGGCGTACTGCGCATGGCGGCGCGCTTCACCGGTCGCCAGTTCCTGGTCGACCCGCGGGTGACGGGCAAGATGAACGTGGTCTCTGATGGCCCGGTCAGCCGTACCCAGGCGTACCAGTTGCTGCTGGGCGCACTGCGCATGCGTGGCTTTGCCGTGGTCGAGAACGGCGGTGTCAGCCGGGTGGTGCCGCAGGCCGAGGCCAAGCTGCTCGGTGGCCGTGTGGGCGCGGGCGGGGCCGGCGGCGAGGTGGCCACGCGTACCTTCGCGCTGCGCTACGAGAACGCGGCCGCGCTGGTGGCGGTGCTGCGGCCGATGATCAGCCCGGACAATCCGATCACCGCCAACCCGGGCAACAACACCCTGGTGATCACCGACTATGCCGACAACCTGGAGCGCATCGCGCGCGTGATCGCCAGCGTCGATACACCGGCCGGCATGGACACCGATGTGGTGAAGCTGCAGCAGGGCATTGCCGTTGACGTAGCGGCGATGGTCGCGCCGTTGCTGGATGCGCAGGGCGCCGAGCCCAGCCAGAAGGTGGTGGTGATGGCCGACCCCCGCAGCAACAGCGTGCTGCTGCGCTCCAGCAGCCCGGGCCGAACGCGCCTGGCGCGGCAGTTGGTGGAGAAGCTGGACCGTGCCCAGGACGAGTCCGGCAACCTGCATGTGGTCTACCTGCGCAATGCCCAGGCCAACCAGCTCGCCGGTGTGCTGCGCGGCGTGGTGGCCGGGCAGAGCGATGCACCGGCAATGGGCAGCAACGAAGGCATCACGCCACTGCCCGGCGATGCAAACCGTTCCACACCCGCGCAGCCGTCGCAGCCACAGCAGGCCAAGACCGGTGGCAATGCGCTGGAATCGCAGCGGCTGGACCCGAACCGCCGCGACCCGATCGACGCCGGAAGCACGGGCTTCAGCCAGAACGGCATTTCGGTGCAGGCCGACGTGGCCACCAACACGCTGCTGATCTCGGCGCCGGAGCCGGTCTACCGCAACCTTCGGCGGGTGATCGACCAGCTCGACCAGCGCCGTGCACAGGTGCTGGTGGAAAGCCTCATCGTGGAGGTCAACCAGACCGACGCGGCCGAACTGGGCGTGCAGTGGATGCTGGGCAATGGCCGCACCTTCGGCGGCACCCATTTCGGTGGTGTCACCGGCGGCAGCGGCCTGAACACCGCCGCGCGCACCACCCTGGACGTGCTGCCCAAGGACGGTCTGAAGATCGGGGTGATCGACGGCACCATCAATCTGCCCGGTGTCGGCCAGATCCTCAACATGAAGGCGCTGGCCAACGCACTGCAGAGCAAGGGTGGTGCCAACATCCTGTCCACGCCGAACCTGATGACGCTGGACAACGAGGCGGCCAGCATCATGGTCGGCCAGACCGTGCCGTTCGTCAGCGGTCGCTACGTGACTGACGGTGGCGGCGGCAGCAACAACCCGTTCCAGACCATCGTGCGCGAGGACGTGGGCCTGAAGCTGCGGGTGCGCCCGCAGATCTCCGAGGGCGGCACGGTGAAGCTGGACATCTACCAGGAAGTCAGCAGCATCGACGCGCAGAGCGCGAACAGCACGGCCGGCATCATCACCAACAAGCGCGCCCTGGATACCAGCGTGCTGCTGGACGATGGCCAGATCATGGTGCTGGGTGGCCTGCTGGAAGACAGCGTCAGCCATGGCCGTGATGCGGTGCCGGGGCTGGGAAAGATCCCGGTGCTGGGTGCCTTGTTCCGCAGCGACACGCGCAAGCGCGCCAAGACCAACCTGATGGTGTTCCTGCGCCCGCACGTGGTGCGTGACCCGGCCGCCGGCCAGCGCCTGACCCGCGACCGCTACGACTACATGCGCAACGCGCAGGCCGGCGCGCAGCCGGTACAGAGCTGGGCCTTGCCGGCGCTGTCGGCACCGCAGCTGCCACCGCAGGACCTGTCTGTACTCGGCCAGGGCAATGCACGCGATGGCCAGGGCCAGCCGCTGCAGAACAGCAGCCTGGCGGCGCTGTACCCGTCTGGTGACGGCGATGCGCAGCTGGTGCAGTTCGCGCAGGGGCTGGACCCGGCGCGTGCCAGCCAGGGCGTGGCGCAGGTGCGGGCACTGGGCCTGCAGGCCTATGCCGAAGCGACGCCCGGCGAGAGCGGGCAACGCCTGCGCGTGCGATTGCCGCGCGATCCGGCGACGCTGGACCCGGCGCTGCAGCAGCTGCGCGGGCTGGGCTACACGCCGGAACTGGTGATCGGGCCGTGAGCGCCGCCGCACCACTGCCGTACGCCTGGGTGCGCAGCCATGGCGTGATGCTGTCCGAAGTTGGCGGCGAGTCGGTGCTGCTGGGCACCGCCGACACCGCGGCGTGGGCTGTGGCCGAACTGCGCCGACGGCATGGCCCGCTGCCGTTCCAGGCGCTGGATGCAGCGACCTGGCAGCAGCGGCTGGGTGAGCAGTACCGTGACGGCGGCGATGCCGCTGCCCTGGTCGGGGCTGCTGAAAGTGAAGTGGATCTGGACCGGCTGATGCAGGACATGCCGGAAGTCACCGACCTGCTGGACGCGCAGGACGATGCGCCGGTGATCCGCATGATCAACGCGCTGCTGGCACAGGCCGCACGCGATGGCGCCAGCGACCTGCACATCGAGCCATTCGAGACCCACTCGGTGGTGCGTTACCGCGTGGACGGCACCCTGCGCGACATGGTGCAGCCGCGGCGCGCACTGCACGCGGCGCTGGTGTCGCGCATCAAGATCATGGCCCACCTCGATATTGCCGAGAAGCGCCTGCCGCAGGACGGGCGCATCGCGATCCGGGTGGGGGGGCGGCCGCTGGATATCCGCGTCTCCACGGTACCGACCGGGCATGGCGAGCGTGCTGTGCTGCGCCTGCTGGAGAAGGATGCCGGCCGTCTGCAGCTGCAGCGCCTGGGCATGGCCGATGACACCCTGGCTACGTTCACCGGATTGATCCGGCAGCCGCACGGCATCGTGCTGGTCACCGGCCCGACCGGCAGCGGCAAGACCACCTCGTTGTATGCGGCGCTGGGCCAGCTCGACAGCAGCACCAGCAACATCCTCACCGTGGAGGACCCGGTGGAGTATGACTTCGCCGGCATCGGCCAGATCCAGGTCAACGCGCGTATCGGCATGAGCTTCGGCACGGCGCTGCGCGCGATTCTGCGCCAGGACCCGGACACCATCATGATCGGTGAGATCCGCGACCTGGAAACCGCACAGATTGCGGTGCAGTCGTCGCTGACCGGCCATGGCGTGCTGGCGTCCCTGCACACCAACGACGCGATCTCGGCGGTGACCCGCCTGGCCGACATGGGCGTGGAACCGTTCCTGCTGGCCTCGTCGCTGCGCGGCGTGCTGGCGCAGCGGCTGGTGCGGCGGCTGTGCACGCAGTGCCGGCGCGCCGAGGTGGACGGCGAGGGCCGTACCGTGTGGCGCGCGGTGGGCTGCGCGGCCTGTGCCAACAGCGGCTACCGGGGGCGTACCGGCATCCACGAGCTGTTCGTGGTCGACGATCGCGTGCGTGCGCTGATCCATGAAGGGCAGGGTGAACCTGCGCTGCGCGAGGCTGCGCGGCGTGCCGGCATGCGGACCTTGCGCCAGGACGGCCAGCGTTGGGTCGACAGCGGGGTGACCACGCTGGAAGAGATCCTGCGCGTCACCGGCGACGACTGAGGCCTGCATGGCACTGTTCGACTACCAGGCTGCCAACGCGCAGGGCCGCATCGAGAAGGGTCAGCTGGACGCCGACAGCCCGCGCGGCGCACGCCAGCTGCTGCGCGGTCGCGGGCTGACACCCGTGCAGGTCAGCGCGGCGCGCGGTGCGGGCAGTGGCTGGGGCGCCCGCCGGCTGTCTGCCAGCGAGCTGGCCTGGGCCACGCGCCAGCTGGCCAGCCTGCTGGCCGCGAGCCTGCCGTTGGAAGCCGCATTGACTGCGGTGATCGAACAGGCCGAGCGCCCGCATGTGGCCCAGGCACTCACCGCCGTACGCGCCGACGTGCGTGCCGGCCAGCGCCTGACCGTTGCGCTGGCCGCGCGGCCGCGCGATTTCCCGCCGATCTATCGGGCGCTGGTGGGCGCAGGTGAAGACTCCGGTGACCTGGCGCGGGTGATGGAGCGCCTTGCCGACTACATCGAAGAACGCAACGCGCTGCAGGCCAAAGTACTGACCGCCTTCATCTACCCAGCGGCAATCAGCCTGGTGTCGGTGGCGATCGTGATCTTCCTGCTCAGCTACGTAGTGCCGCAGGTGGTGACCGCGTTCGTGCAGGCACGGCAGACGCTGCCGATGCTGACCCAGGTGATGCTGGCGGCCAGTGCATTCGTTCGCATCTGGGGAGTGTGGGCGGGGCTCGGCATCGCTGCGTTGGTGGTGGCATGGCGGTTGGCTCTGCGCAGGCCCGAGCTGCGCCTGCGCTGGGACGCGATGTTGCTGCGGGTGCCGATGGTCGGTCGTTTCGTACTGGGTGTGAACAGTGCGCGCTTTGCCTCGACCCTAGCGATCCTGCTGGATGCCGGCGTGCCGCTGCTGCGTGCACTGGAAGCGGCGCGGCAGACGCTTGGCAATGCGCTGCTGGCGCGTTGCGCTGATGACGTGTCCGCGCGCGTACGCGAAGGTGCCGCGCTTGGCTCTGCGCTGAAGGTGCAGAAGGTGTATCCGCCGATTCTCGTGCATCTGGTAGCCAGTGGCGAGAAGACCGGCGCATTGGCGCCACTGCTGGATCGCGCGGCACAGACGATCTCGCGCGAGATCGAGCGCCGCGCGATGGCACTGACCGCGTTGCTGGAGCCGACCATGATCCTGGTGATGGGCGGCGTGGTGCTGACCATCGTGCTGGCCGTGCTGATGCCGATCATGGAAATGAATCAGCTGGTGCAGTAGATCCACGCCATGCGTGGATGGATCAACCGACGCGCGACATGGGCGGCACATCCACGCATGGCGTGGATCTACTGGTGCCTGGATTTCTCCACACAATCCTCCACACCTTTTTTCGATCTTCCACAGGTTTCTTAAGCGGCCTGTCATCGGCACGGACCAGCATAGTCACGTCGTCGCAGAGCGGGCTGGGAGGCCCCTGGCGACAGCAGGCGTGCAATGACCGTTCCTCCCTTGGCGTTTCCCTTCGCAGTAAACCCTTCAGGAGAAGATCATGACCAAGTACAAGACCCTGGCCGCGCTGGTTGCCACCGCGCTGCTCGCTACCGTGGGCGCCGCGTCGGCGCAGACCGTTACCGGCGGCGGTGCATCGCTGCCGGCCGACCTCTACAAGGGCCAGGCTGACAGCATCCTGCCGGCCAACTTCAGCTACGCCGTGACCGGTTCGGGCACCGGCAAGAAGGCGTTCCTGGAGAACAATTCGGCGCTGTTCTCGACCACCGGCACCGTCCATTTCGCTGGCAGCGACTCGGTGCT
This sequence comes from Stenotrophomonas sp. FR024, assembly GCF_047500745.2. Classification (NCBI taxonomy): domain Bacteria; kingdom Pseudomonadati; phylum Pseudomonadota; class Gammaproteobacteria; order Lysobacterales; family Lysobacteraceae; genus Stenotrophomonas; species Stenotrophomonas sp. FR024. The sequence goes on along the minus strand of NZ_JAXAXM020000011.1, from coordinate 15,332 downwards.
GAGCGCGACCGAACTGAGCACCTACACCACCAACTACAACCAGTCGACCAATGCCAACCGCTACGGCGCGCTGATCCAGGTGCCGTCGGTGGCCACCTCGGTGACCATCCCGTTCAACAAGCCGGGTTCGGCCGTCAACCTGAGCGTGGCGCAGATCTGCGGCGTGTTCTCGGGCGCGATCAGCGACTGGTCGACCATCGACGCCAACCGCAGCGGTCCGATCCGTGTGGTCTACCGCACCGAGAGCAGCGGAACCAGCGAAATGTTCACCCGCTTCCTGGCTGCCGCCTGCGCCGCCGAGCCGGCTGCGACCTCGAACCTGGTCGGCGGCACGTTCGCCGTGAAGTCGACCTTCGCCGACCTGTACAAGCGCGATGCCAACAACAATCTGCCGGCCTTCCTGGTTGCCGCGCCGGCCACGGGCGGCACCTCGCTGTACAACGCTGTCTATGCGGCGGATGGCCGCATCGGCTACGTCGGCCCGGACGTGATCCCGAGCCTGACCGATGCGACCAAGGTTGCCAAGGTCAAGGGCTTCTCGCCTGACCAGGTGAGCGTGCAGGCCACCCTGGATACTGTCGCTCCGCCGACCGGCACCGCTGCCGAGAACCCCGCCAACTGGGTGCCGGTGTTCGGCAACCCGTCGGCCGGCTATCCGATTGCCGGCTACACCAACCTGGTGATCGGCCAGTGCTACAAGGATTCGGCGGTTGCCACCAGCCTGCGCGGCTTCCTGGCCCGTCACTATCCGGCGACCTACCCGGCGGCCTACGAGGCGTCGATCACCGGCCATGGTTTCATCCCGCTGACCAAGGCCTGGCGCGATGCGATCCGCAACCGCTTCGTGCTGGCCAGCAGCGCGGCCGGCCTGAACAATCCGAGCACCTGCTCGGGCATCGGCCGTCCGCTGTAATCCGCAGCACCGCGTGAACCCAGCTTGACCCGGCGCCGGCCCCTATGGCCGGCGTCGCCATTTCCGCCGTGCGGCGTGCAACGTCATGGTCCGCTGCACGCTGTCGGCTTCATGTCACGCGAACCGTCTATCAGTGGCAGGGCATGCGTTGCGCGTGTCTCCGATCACCGCCGCCGGTGCGGTCCAGTGCGCGGTCACTCGCATCAGGCGAATGCACGGCGTCGGACGCCTCCAGCTGCGGTTGGTGGTCCGGCAACACGGGGCTGCGCTGCAGAGCTCGCGTAGGCACGAATGAGGATGGACGTGTCCTCATGCAGCGGGCTGGGAGATGACAGTGGGCGTGCAGTAACGGTACCTCCCTTGGCGTTTCCCTTCGCAGTAAACCCTTCAGGAGAAGATCATGTACAAGTACAAGACTCTCGCCGCGCTGGTTGCCACCATGCTGCTCGCTACCGTGGGCGCCGCCTCGGCGCAGACCGTTACCGGCGGCGGTGCCTCGCTGCCCGCCGACCTCTACAAGGGTTCGGCCGACAGCATCCTGCCGGCGAACTTCAGCTACGCCGTGACCGGATCGGGTACCGGCAAGAAGGCGTTTCTGGAAAACAATTCGGCGCTGTTCTCGACCACCGGCACCGTCCATTTCGCTGGCAGCGATTCGGTGCTGAGCAGCGCCGAGCTGAGTACCTACACCACCAACTTCAACCGGCCGACCAACGCCAACCGCTACGGCGCGCTGATCCAGGTGCCGTCGGTGGCCACCTCGGTCACCATCCCGTTCAACAAGGCCGGTTCGGCGGTGGACCTGAGCGTGGCGCAGATCTGCGGCGTGTTCTCGGGTGCGATCAGCGACTGGTCGACCATCGACACCGACCGCAGCGGCCCGATCCAGGTCGTGTACCGTCCGGAAAGCAGCGGAACCAGCGAGATTCTCACCCGATTCCTTGCCACTAACTGCGCCCGTGAGCGGGCTGAGACCTCGAACCTGGTGGGCGGCACGTTCGCCATCAAGTCGACCTTCGCCGACCTTTACAAGCGCGATGCCAACGGCAGCCTGCCGGGGTTCCTGGTGGCCGCCCCGGCCACCGGGGACACCTCGCTGTACAACGCTGTCTACGCGTTTGAAGGCCGTATCGGCTACGCCGGGCCGGACGTGATCCCGAGCCTGACCGATGCGACCAAGGTCGCAAAGGTCAGAGGCTTCTCGCCGGATCGGGCGCAATGGGAATTCATCCTGACTGTTTTCGATCCTCCGTCCGGCATCGCTGCTCAGGACCCTGCCAACTGGGCTCCCTACATGGGCAATCCTTCAGTCATCTACCCCATCATCGGCTACACGTACCTCTTGATTGGTCAGTGCTACAAGGATCAGACGGTTGCCAATAAGCTGAGGGGTTTCCTGGCTCGCCACTATTCGGCGGCCTACCCGGCAGCCTACGAGGCATCGATCACCGGCCATGGCTTCGCCCCGTTGCCCAAGATGTGGCGCGATGCGATCCGCAACCGTTTCGTGCTGGCCAGCAGCACAGCCGGCCTGAACAATCCGAGCACCTGCTCGGGCATCGGCCGTCCGCTGTAATCCGCAACACCGGTTGAACTCTGTTTGACCCGACGCCGGCCCCCTGGGCCGGCGTCGCCATTTCCGCGACGGTCCCGCCGCCGCAGCGCTTCGCTGTCGGCTTCGTGTCACGTGAACCGTCTATCAGTGGCAGGGCATGCGTTGCGCGTGCCTCCCCGATCGTCGCCGCAGCCGCGGCCCACCAGGTTGATGAGGTTCCGATGTCGCACCCGCTCCCGTCCGCTTTTCATCCGGCCGCGCCGATGCGCCGCAATCATCCGATGGCGTGGGCCATCGCGGTCGCACTGGGCAGCATGGTGGCCCCGGCCAGCCAAGCGCAGCAGGCGTTCAGCCCGGGCTGGTTCGCCGACCGCGGTGCGGCCCAGGGCAGCGCGGCACAGAGTGGCCGCATGCCCAACGGCGTGCCGATCCAGTTCCAGTTGCCGGCCCAGCAGCAGGATGCAGCACGGCAGAAGCTGCAGCAGTCGATCGACAATCTCGGCACCGCAGCGCAGGCGATTGCCCTGCAGCAGCGACTGCAGGAACAGGCGCGGCAGGCGCGCCGCGAGGCTGGCTTCATCGTTGCCGATGGCCTCGGCAAGGACGGCCTGAGCGTCGACCAGAACCCGCTGACCCGTGGCTGGCTCAACGCGCGCGAGGCGATCCAGTCGCAGGGCAGCGACGGACGGGTGCAGGTCACGGTCGAGCAGACCGCGGACAAGGCGATCCTGAACTGGGAGACCTTCAACATCGGCGGTAACACCACGCTGAACTTCCTGCAGAACCCTGACTGGGCCGTGCTGAACCGGGTCAACGACCCGGCTGCGCGGCCCAGCCAGATCCTGGGGCAGCTCAACGCCAACGGCACGGTGTTCCTGGCCAACCGCAATGGCGTGGTGTTCGGCAACAACAGCCAGGTCAATGTACGCAACCTGCTGGCAGCCGCAGCGCGGATCAGCGATGCGCAGTTCCGCGACAACGGCCTGTACAGCCCCGACGCCAGCAGCAGCGCGCTCAGCGATGCATTCGGCAAGGTGATGGTGGAGCAGGGCGCCCGCATCGCGACCCATGAGCCGACCAGTGCGACGCGCGGCGGTGGCTACGTGCTGCTGGCGGGACACAGCGTGGAGAACGCCGGCCAGATCGAGGCGCGCAAAGGCCAGGTGCAGCTCGCTGCCGGTGACAGTTTCGTGATCCGGCGCGGCGTGGGTACGGCGACCAATACCAGCTCCACCACCCGCGGCAATGAAATCGCGCCGCGCTTCATCGCTGGCAGCACGGCTGGCAGCGTGCGCAACACCGGCCTGCTGCGCGCCCGCGAGGGTGACGTGACCTTGGCCGGGCGCAGCGTCGAGCAGGCCGGTGTGGCCGTGGCCAGCACCACGCTTGCGCAGCGCGGCACCGTGCATCTTCTGGCTTCGGCCAGTGATGCCGGCAGCAGCGTCACGCTTGCCGATGGAGCCACCACGGCGGTGCTGATCGAGGACGATGGCAAGGCCACGGTGCTGGATACCCAGCGCAACAGCCTCATCAAGGAGTCGGCAGAGCAGGACGCGATCCGCGCCGGCGCGCGCTCGGCAACCTTCGACAATCTGTCCCAGCACAATGATCGCCGGGACCAGTCGCGGGTGGAGATCGTTTCGGGTGGCAACATCCATTTCAGTGCGGATTCGCTGACGGTTGCCACGGGCGGCCAGATCATCGCCGATGCGGCGGCCCGCAGCTACGTAGGCGACGCCGCGCGCGTGGACGTGTCCGGCGCAGTGGGCGTACAGGTGTCGATGGAGAGCAACAATGTCCAGGTCAAGGTGCAGGGCAACGAACTGCGCGACGCCCTGGACAACCGCGACAGCGGCAAGCTGACCAGCAGCGAGATCTGGGTCGACCGCCGCAGGCTGGTCCACGTTCCGGCCGGTACCGGGGGCTACGAGGGTGAGCGCTGGTACGCGGCGGGTGGCCTGCTGGAAGTGGGCGGCTACCTCGACAACCAGGGGCACTCGATCGGCGAATGGGCCGCGCAGGGAGGCACCGTCCTGCTGGGCGGCAGGGAAGTGATCACGCATGGCGGCTCACGCATCAACCTTGCCGGCGGCAGCCTGGATGTGCAGAGCGGCGTGATCCGGCAGAGCTGGGTGCGCGGCGTCGATGGCCAGGTCTACCGCCTCGATGATGCGCCGGCGGAGATGCTGTTCGATGGGTTGTACAGGGGCCACGAAGTAAAGCAGGAGCGCTGGGGCATCACCGAGACCTTCCGTGATCCGATCGTATTCGCGGCGCAGCGTGTCGATAACGGGTACACGGTCGGCCGCGACGCAGGACGCCTGATCGTCTCCGCACCGACCGCGGTGCTGGATGGGCAGGTTGAGACTGCCACCTTCCAAGGCGCGCAGCAGAACCGCAGGCCGGATTCCGCGCTGGAGGGCTATGCGCAGGCGCAGACGGCGGCCGCACGCAACGCGCAGCTGTACTTGGGGCGCTACGACGGCCAGGGCCGCAGCGGTGTGTTCGGCTCGGAGGTGCGCCTGGATGACAAGGCTCCGACGAAGGCGGCGTGGTCGCTGCTGGCGCCGGTCAACGAGGAGCGGCGTGACACAGTGTGGCTGGATACCGCAGAGCTGAGTGCCCAGCAGTGGGGACGGATCGACCTGGCGACCGCCGATCGCATCCGCATCGATGGCAGCCTTCGCCTTCAGGCAGGCGGACAGCTCAATCTGACCGGCAGCGAGGTGGAACTGGCAGGCGACATCGGCATTGCCGGCGGCCAGCTGTCGGCGGGCAACCTGCTGGATGTCCAGGGCCGGCCGACGGCGCTGCTGCACGATGGCCGCGCCCGCACCGCCATTGCCGACGGCACGCGGATCGATCTCTCCGGTGAATGGAGCAATGCGTCACTGGCGATGCCGCTCGACGCCAGCGGTGCCTGGACGGATGGTGGTCGCCTGAGCCTGAGCAACAGTCATGACGTGGTCGTGGGCGCCGAGGCAACGGTTGACGTGGAGGCCGGCGCCGCGTTGGACCTGCGCGGCAAGGGCCGCATCGGCAAAGGGGGCAGCGTCAGCCTGCAGGCGAACAGCAGCACAGTTGCGACCGACGGCAGTGGCCGGGTGCAGCTGGGCGAGGGGAGCCGGTTCAGTGGCCGTGGCCAGGGCAGCGGCACGTTCTCGCTGGGCACCGGTGGCCGGGTGCGGGTGGGCGATGCGGATCCGGCGGACCCAGCAGCGCTGCAGGTGGATGCCGGCCTGTTCGGCAGTGGCTTTGCCCAGTACGACATCAATGGCCATCAAGGGCTGGAGGTTGCCGATGGCACGCAGCTGGCAGCGCGCATGCCGGGCCTTCGGATGACCGCAGACGCGCGCGTCGCGACGGACCGGAAGGAGGCACTGGAGAGCTGGCTGGCACCGCTCTACAGTGCCGATCCGATGAGCGGGCTGGTCCGCCAGCGCAGCGGTGCCAGCGTGAGCCTGCGCTCGGATCGCAACAGCGTCGGCGGCGACCTGCGGGTGGGCAAGGCCGCACTGATCGAGGTCGACCCGGGGCAGGCGATCTCCCTGCTCGGCGCCGGCAACATCGATGTGGAAGGCACGCTGCGTGCGCAGGGAGGACGCATCAGCATCGACGATGTGCGCCTGCCGACCACGCTCTATGCCGGGCAGCGGAGCGAGCGGACCTGGCGGTTCGCCGACGGTGCGCTGCTGGATGCCAGTGCGGATGCGGTGTCACTGGCCGACGCCGGTGGCCGCCTGCAGGGACAGGTGCGGGCGGGGGGGCGCATCGAGATCGGCGGCGCGCTCGACTGGGAGAGCTCCGCGTCGGTGGACAACCGTCCGCCTGAAGCCTTCGTCGTGCTCGAGCGTGGCGCGCAGCTGCGGGCAGCGGGCGCCTCGGCGCCGTTGGATGTCGACGGGAAGGGGCGCACCCGGGTAGACAGCGACGGCGGGCAGATCGTGCTGCGTTCGGCCAACGCTCTGTACCTGGACGGCGCAATGGATGCCTCTGCCGGCGGCAGTGGCGCGCATGGCGGCACCTTGGGCGTGGCCTTTGGTGGCAGTGTTCATGCGCGCGGCGCGAGCAAGGAGGTGCTGCGCGCGCGCGGCATTACGCTCAGCCAGCGCAGCCCGGCCGACGCGGTGCTGCCGGACCGGCTGGAGTATGGGCACGCGGCGCTGTCGGTGGAGCAGATCCAGGCCGGTGGCTTCGACACCCTGTCCGTATTCGGTGACGTCCGCGCGGAGGGCGATGTCGACCTGCGCATGGGCCAGAGCCTGCGCATCTACGGACAGGGGCAGTCAAGCCTCGGCATGGCCGTGGCAGCACCGCAGTCCAGCGGCATTTCGCTGAGTGCTCCGCACCTGCTGCTGGCACAGTCGCACTGGCAGTCGCTGCCGGGTGAGAACCTGGTGGTCACCGATACCGTGGCGTCGGCTGCGGAAGGCGACCACGTGCTGTCGGCGAGGGCTGATCTGATCGACATCCGTGATGTCACCTGGCTGCCCGGCTTCAACCAGGTCGTGCTCGACAGCCGCAGCGACGTGCGGCTGCTCAACGCGGTGTCCAACGGCGGATCGATCAGTGCGTTGATGGCGAGCGGGTCGATGGACGTGAGTGCCGCCCGGCTGTACCCCACCTCCGGTGCGACGGGCTATCTGGTCGCGGGTGCGTCTGCGGCGACCGTGGCGACGCCCGGATACTGGTCAGATCCGGATGCGGTGCTGCGCATCCGGGGTACGGGTACGGCGGCGACCACTCCGCCCGAGTCAGCGCTGGGCGCGTTGCAGCTGGTGGCAGCCACCGTGCAGCAGGGCGGCAACGTGCAGGCGCCGATGGGGGCGCTGCAGCTGGGCGGCCTGGTCCTGGGCGGCACACGCGCCAGCCGGGTGGAGCTGCTGCCGAGCAGCATCACCTCCACCAGTGGCGCAGGTCTGGCGCTGCCCTACGGCGGTACCGTGGACGGTGTGTCGTGGAGAAGGGGCAGCAGCAGCCTGGAGTCACTGACGCCGGCCGGCATTGCGTCCAAGGGCGTGACCCTTACCGCCAACGACGTGGATGTGCATGCCGGTGCGCTGCTGGACGTGTCAGGTGGCGGCGAACTGACCGGCGCGGCATTCGTCTCAGGCCGCGGTGGCTCCGTCGACGTGCTGCGCACCGCGTTGGCCGATGCCAACCCGCGCTATGCGTTCAGTGCCTCCGGCAACCCGGTGTACGCGATCGTGCCGGGACGTGCCGGCAGCTTCGCACCCAGCAGTGATGATGGCTTCGCTGCTCCAGCGGTGGGCCAGCAGATCACCGTACCCGCCGGCGTTCCCGGCCTGCCTGCGGGCACCTACACATTGCTGCCGGCGAGCTTCGCGCTGCAGCCGGGTGCATTCCGCGTCGAGCTGGGCGCGACGGGGACCTCCGGCGTGCCACAGCCGATCCAGACCGGCACCGGTACCTGGCGCGTGTCCGGCCGGCAGGGATCGGCACTGGGCGGGGTGGCGTCGCCGCTGCTCACCGATATCCTGCTGACGCCGGCGGCGGTGGTACGCCGGCATTCCGGCTACAACGAAACCAGCTACAACAGCTTCGTGCAGGCCACCGCCGACCGTCGTGGCGAGGCGCGCGGCTGGCAGACCATCGATGCGCTGGGCCTGACCCTGGCACTGGGTGAAGGCGCTGGTCGCGAGGGAACCGCGGCCATCGACTTCGCCGGCACGGCGCGTTTCTCCGCGGCCAATGAAAAGGGACGCGGCGGTACCTTGGTCGCCACGCTCGCCAGCCCGGCCGTGGGTTCGCTGGAGGTCGCTGCTGCCGGCAGTCCGTCGCAGGCGCACGATCGCGGCGCAACCTTCACCGACGACGCACTCAATGCGCTGTGGCCGGAACGCATGGTGATCGGCGGACAGTTCAACGAGTCGGCTTCGCTGGTGGCGGTGTCCGGCTCGGTGCGCGATGTGGCGATCCGCTCCGGTGCGACCCTGCAGGCACCGGAGATACTGGTGGCTGCGGCGTCCGGTGGCAGCGGCATCCTGGTCGAAGCCGGGGCGACACTCGACACCTTGTCTTTCGCACGCGACAGCGCGTCCGCGCCGACCGTGCCCTATCAGGTCAATGGCGGCCTGCTGGCCGTCTCGAACCAGCGCCTGAACCTGATCACCGGTACGACCGGTGTGGCGGCCGGGCCGGTCGCGATCGACATCGGCGGCTGCCAGAACGACTGCGAAGGCGAGGCACGGCTGGTGTCCGATGGCAGCATCGGGGTGGCCACCGATGGTGTGCTGCAGATGCGCGATTCCGCCCGTTACGGCACGCGTCAGCTTGGCGTGAGCATGGCGGCGCTCAACCTCGGCACCGCCGAGGCGATCGCGCAGGCGGCGGCCGCAGGGGCGTTGCCAAATGGCATGACCATGAACCAGTCCGTGCTGCAGCAGCTGCTGCGCGGCAATGATGCCACCGGCGCACCGGCGCTGGATACGCTGAGCCTGGTCGCACGGGATTCGGTCAACGTCTTCGGCAGCGTCGACCTGGATGCGCGCGACAGTGCCACCGGCCGCGGTGGCCTGCAGACGCTGGTACTGGGCGCGCAGGCCATCCATGGCTATGGTGCGGCGAGCGACCGTGCGCGCATCCTGGTGGACACACTGGTCTGGGACGGTTCGCTGGCGGCGACGCAGGCGCCGGGCAGCGATGCGTCGGTGCCGCCGGCCGATCCGATGGTGGACCGGCTCGGCGCGGGGCAGCTGGACATCGTCACCCGCAACCTGCAGCTGGCGCGCGCCCCGTTCAGCCGTCCCAGCTCCGAGGTGCCTGCCAACCGTCAGGTACTCGGATTTAGTGCGCTGAACCTGAGTGCTTCGGAGCAGCTGTCGTTCTCCGCGCAGGGCACGCTGGACGTGTTCCAGCAGCGCGGCGACTATCTGGCCGACAAGGGCTGGCAGTACAGCGGAGGCAGCCTGGGTATCGATACACCGCTGTTGACCGCCGATCCCGCCGCGCAGCTGCGCGTGCGCACCGGCGGCGACTTCCGCCTGCAGGGGGGCACCGGTAAGGCGGGTGGCGATGCACTGGGCAGTGAGCTGAGCATCGACGCCAACCGGATCACGCTGGACAGCACGATCGCGCTGGCTTCAGGACGGCTGTCTGCGAACGCGCGCGAGGGCATCACGCTTGGCAGCCGGGCGGCGCTGGACCTTGCCGGGCGCAAGGTCTCGCTGTACGACGTGGACAAGTTCAGCTGGGGCGGTGATGTCCTGCTGTCCAGCGACACGGGGGACATCCGCACCGATGCGGCCTCCCGCATCGATGTTTCCGCCCGCAACAACCGCGGCGGGCGCATGACGGTCACCGCAATGGCCGGCCGAGCCGATCTGGCGGGTGATCTGCAGGGCACCGCCAGTGGCCGCTACGATGCCGGTGGCACGCTGGTGCCCTACGACGGTGGTGAACTTGTGGTGCGGGCACGCCAGTTGCAAGACTTCACCGGCCTCAACCAGCGATTGACCGCCGGCGGCGTCGTCGGTGGTCGCAGCTTCCAGATCGGTGAAGGCGATCTGCGGATCGGCGACGAAGTGAAGGCGCGCCGGGTCGACATCAGTGTCGACGCGGGCAGCATGACCGTGGCCGGCCGCATCGACGCCAGCGGCGAGCAGGTCGGCAGCATCCGCCTGTACGCCCGTGATCAGTTGCAGGTGGACGGCACGCTGGACGCGCACGGTACCGGCCTGCGCGTGGACAGCCATGGCAAGATCATCGACAGTCCGAACCGGGCCACCATCACGCTGGGCAGCGCCGAAGGCGCCGTTGGTCTGGGCAGCGCGGCGCACCTGGACATGCGTGCAGGCAGCGACGTTGCCCTCGGTGACGGCCCTGGACAGAACGACGGCATGGCGCGGGGCTCGCTGAAGATCGATGTGCCGCGGCTGGGCAGCAACGACGCGGCGATTGCTGCGGCCAGCGGCCTGCGCATCGATGGCGCGGCCGACATCCAGCTCAATGGTGTCCGTCGCTACGACGATGCGCCCCTGGCCAGCACCGCTGATGTGCGCGGCAACCGCGCGCAGCTGGTCACCCAGCAGTGGCTGGACCAGGTGGTCGATCCGCACAGCGTGGCCTGGATCGATGGCGCGCTGGGCAATCCGGATCTGCAGCAGCGCACCGCCGCGCTGGGCGACGTCCGCCTGCGTCCCGGCGTGCAGGTGGTGGCGCGGCGCAGCGAGGCCAATCCCGAGGGCGACCTGACCATTGCCGGCGACATCGATCTGTCCGGCTACCGCTACGGGCCCGAAGCCAACCGCGCCGATCCATCGCGGCGTGGCTTCGGTGAATCGGCTTCGCTGGTACTGCGCGCCGAAGGCAACATCAACGTCCATGGCAGCATCAACGATGGTTTCGCACCGCCGCCGTCCACGCCGGACGAGGGCGGTTGGCAGTTGTATGAGGCTCGCAATGGCAGCGCCGGGCACACCCCCTTCGGTGGCGACCTGGTGGTGCCGGTGGACGGAGTGAAGCTGCAGCCCGGCACCGAGTTCCAGGCCGGCACCCGCCTGAACTATGACGTGCCGGTCGAATCGGTAACGCTTCCGGTCGGTACCGTGCTGCCCGCGCCGATGGTGATCTCGCAGACCCTGCGCCTGCCTGCGGGCACGGTGCTGGGTGCGGCGGTGACCACCGACTCCGGGCAGACGCTGGCGGCGGGCACCGTGCTGCAGAAGCCGCTGGTGCTGGCGGCCGGTGCGCGCCTGGGGGCCGGCTTCCGCCTGCGCAGCGCCGTACAGATGGCGGCACAGGAGTGGCCCGCCGGCGCGGTGCTGCCGGTTGCGCTGCGCCTGGCACGCGAAGTCGAGCTCAAGGTGGGCGCCTACATCCCATCGTTGACCAAGGTGGAGCTGCCCGGCAACGGGCCGGTGAATCTGCGGCCGGCCGATGCCAACGGCAACCAGGGGCGCAACTGGGCGCTGGCGCCGATGCTGGCCGAGGGCACCACATCTTGGGACCTGACCGTGGTTGCCGGTGCCGATTCCGGGGCGGCCGATCCACGCAGCCGGCGCTGGGGCGCCGAAGGCAGCGTGGTGCTGGCCGACACCCACCAGGGCTCAATCGGTACGGTCAAGACCGAAATCATTTGGGTGGGTGATCGTGCGTTGACTGAGCGGGCATCGCTGGACTGGATCGGCGACACCTCCTATGCGGGCCGTCCGATCGCGGAGCTGGCCGACATGTACGGCTTCACCGAAGATGAGTTCTGTGCGATGTCGGCTGACTACTGCGGCCCGGCCCCCCGCCAGGTGGCCGCGCAGGGCTCGCTGGATTACTGGGGCGATGAGTCCTACGTGGGCACCCCTGCGAAGGACTTCGCGGCGATGTTCGGCATGACCGAAGACGAGTTCTGCAGCACCGCACCCAGCTACTGCGCCGGCGGTGGCACGCAGACCGAAGTGACCACCTACGGCAAGCGCGCGGGCACGCCGGCCTGGAGCGTGCTGCGCACCGGCAAGGGGGACCTGGAACTGCTCGCTGCCGGTGATGTCGTGATGAAGTCCGGCTTCGGTGTGTACACGGCGGGCACTCCCACCACGCTGGGCGAGGGCCGCGACGCTGCCTTCAATTCGCCCCGTGCAGCAGCCCCCAGGAACACCGCACTGCTGGGTCCGAACCTGGTGCCGGGCAGCTATGATGCCGCGTTGGCCGGCTATCAGGCCTGGTATCCCGATCATGGCGGCAACCTGCGCGTCGAAGCCGGGCGAGATATCGTCGGTGACGTCTGGACCGGGCGCGCAGAGTCGGGCACCAGCGAGCGTGACTGGGCGCTGTACTCCAGTGCCGCGGTCGGCAATTGGCTGTGGCGGCAGGGAACCGGCAGCACCACCGGCGTGGAGCCGGTGCCGACCAGCTGGTGGGTGAACTTTGGCGCCTACACCAACGTGTCCGCTGCTGCTGGCGCCTCTCCGCGGATGGTCGGCTTCACCGGCTTCGGTACATTGGGCGGCGGCAACTTGACGCTGGAGGCCGGGCGTGACGCCGGCGTGCGCGATGCGATAGGTGACGCGCTGGACTCGACGATCGCACCGCGCTCGGGTGCGATCATCGCGGCGGTGGGATCGACCGGCCGGGTCAGCGATGGCCAGCTGCACCTGACCGGCGGCGGCGACCTGCAACTGCGTATCGGTGGCGCACTGAATCCGAATCTGCGGGCGACGTTCTCCAGCCTCAATGCCTCCAGGGCGGGACAGAATCTCGACCTCAACGGTACCTTCAGCAATCTGCGTGGCAGCCTGCAGCTGGATGCGGGACGCATCGGTGCAATGGGCGTCACCCTGGAAAGCTACGCGACGCTGGGCCAGCTGCGTGCGGCCGATCTGTTCGCCGCCGACGCCGCTCGCCCGATGGGCGGGCCGGTGCTGGTGCTGGGCGATGCGGTCGCGCAGCTGCAGGCGCGGGGTGACGTCGTGCTCGGCGGCGTCGCCGATGCCGGTCGGGTTCCACTGGCCAACTACAGCGCGGTGGTGCACGACAACGGCAGCCGCGCTGCAGGCAGCACCTGGTTCTCCCTGTGGACCGACACGACCGCCGTGGACCTGTTCAGTGCCGGTGGCGACCTGGCGCCGGGCCTGGCCGGGCCGGATAACGTGACCGGCAGCAATCTGTGGCCCGAGCAGGTTGCGCTGGCACCGGGGAGCCGGGAGGAGCTGCTGAACTACTGGCTCTATCCTTCGCGCTTCAGCGCCATTGCTGCGCAGGGCGACGTCAAGCTGCACCGGATCAGCACCACGCCGGGGACGCAGGATGTGATCCTGCTGGCACCCTCGGCGACAGGACGGCTGGACGTCCTGGCCGGTGGCGGCATCTTCGCCCAGCGTGGCGCGACCCAGATCGCGCGCTCCGCCAGCGACGCGCGCCTGCCGGGACCCTTCGACCCTGCATTCATGGCCGAGCAGGGGGATTCCAGCGGCAATGTGACCCGCTCGCGTCACAACCTGTCGGTGGACGGCAACATTGCATCGCCGCAGGCATCGCTTCCGCTGTTCGCCTTCGGCCCCGGTACACCGCTGTCCACGGTCTCTGCGGCACTGGCACCGAGCCGCTTCTACGCGGTGCAGGGCGACATCATCGGTCTGGCCACCGGCGCCCAACGCACGCTGGATGCCAACGGGGGGCGGCGCACGCAGCTGAACTGGTTCGAGGCCGCCGGCGCCGTGCAACTGCGGGCAGGCCGGGACATCCTCGGGGTGTCGATGACCGCTTTGAACACCGCGCCCACCGACATCACGGTGGTGGCGGCGGGCCGCGACATCGTGCATCTGAACGCGACCATCGCCGGCCCCGGCGACACCGAGGTCAGTGCCGGCCGCCAGCTGCGCCAGGAGGATGCGGGCAGCATCGTCAGCCTCGGTGGCATCGTGCAGGGCGATGCCCGTCCCGGCGCCAGCATCGCGTTGACGGCCGGCAACCAGCAGATCGATTTCGCGGCCCTGCGTGCCCGCTATCTGGACCCAGTCAACCTTGCCGATCCCGCGCAATCGCTCGCGTCGCAGCCGGGCAAGGCAGTCAAGGTCTACAACCAGGAGCTGAAGCAGTGGCTGCAGCAGCGCTTCGGCGTGGCTGCCGACGGCGACGGGGCGCTGGCTGCATTCGACGCACTGCCGCAGGAACAGCAGCGCATCTTCCTGCGTCAGGTGTACTACGCCGAACTGCGCGAAGGTGGGCGTGAGTACACCGATGCAGAAGGGCCCCGCTTCGGCTCCTACCTGCGCGGGCGCGAAGCCATTGCCACGCTGATGCCGGACAGGAATGCGGCCGGTGCGACGATCGACCGTACCGGCGATATCGTGATGTACGGCGGTTCCGGCGTGCGCACCGAGGCGGGCGGCAACGTCGAACTGATGGCACCGGGCGGACAGATCGTGGTCGGCGTACAGGGCGTGGTGCCGCCTGCCAGCGCCGGCCTCGTCACCCAGGGGCAGGGCGATATCCGCCTGTTCAGCCAGGACAGCGTCCTGCTGGGCCTGTCGCGGGTGATGACCACGTTCGGCGGCGACATCCTGGCCTGGTCGGAGCAGGGTGACATCAATGCCGGTCGCGGTTCGCAGACGACGCTGCTGTACACGCCACCGCGTCGCCTCTATGACGGCTGGGGCAATGTGATCCTGTCGCCGCAGGCTCCCGCCAGTGGCGCAGGCATTGCGACCTTGAACCCCATCGCCGAAGTGCCGCCGGGCGACGTCGACCTGATCGCGCCGCTGGGCACCATCGATGCGGGCGAAGCGGGCATCCGTGTCTCGGGCAACATCAACCTCGCCGCACTGCAGGTGCTCAACGCGGCCAACATCCAGGTGCAGGGTGAGAGCAAGGGCCTGCCGGTGCTGGCCACGGTGAACGTCAATGCGCTGGCTTCGGCCAGTGCGGTAGCGAACAGTGCCAGCCAGGCGGCACAGGACGTGATGCGCAAGAGCCAGGACGACGCACGGCGCAACCAGCCCTCGGTGATCAGCGTGCAGATTCTCGGCTTCGGCAGCGGCACCAGCAGCATTGCGCCGCCGGCGCGCGGCACGACCGCCAGCAGCGGCTACGACGCCAACAGCGCCTTCCAGTTCCCGCAGGCAAGCCGCGACGAAGGCACGCAGCGCCGATAGGCATAGCACGCCCCGGTAGGTGCCGACCTTGGTCGGCACGCAATGTTGCCGAACGTGGCCGGTAGTAGATCCACGCCATGCGTGGATGCAGTTCGCCCGCAGGAACCGACAGCATCGGGCCAGCCGCCACGGAACGGCAGCGGCCCCAGCCAGGACGGCACGGAGGGCAGGGAGCGGCCATCAGCGGTGAGGACCACCGACACAGCGCCGCCGGGTGCAGGAGCGCACCCGGCGGGCAGGCTCGGCAGTGGACCCACGC